>JBFHOZ010000043.1:0-13808 GCA_041592975.1 Desulfuromonadales bacterium | reverse complement strand
TTCCGGCCTTGAAGTCGACCTTGGCGCCGGCCATGTCGGCGGCGAAGAAGACCTGGTCCTGGCGGTCATAGAACCCCTGCAGGCCAAAGCGGGCGGCGACGTCCTCCTCGAACTTGACGTCGATGTAGGCGTTCTTGGTCTCGAAGTTGACGGTGTCGCCGCCGATGGCGCCGCCGTCGTTGCGGGCGGTGGCGTAGGAGTTGTCCCCCCACTGGAAATCGACCTCGCCGTAGTAGACGAACGACAGCTTCTCGTTGACCTTCCCCTCGAGCTTGAGGCGCAGGCGCTGGTCGACCAGCTTCTCGCTCTCGGCGTCCGGCTGAAACACGCCGATGTAGTTGCTGGATGCCTGGTGGTTGTCAACTGCCGCCATGAACTGGTAGAAACCGCTGATCTTGGTCTCCAGGGCGGATGCCGGTGCTGCCACCAGCAGGGCCATGGCGATGGCCGCAATGCTCTTCATTGTCTTGTTCACGTTTGCCTCCTTTGATGGGTGTGCAGTTTAATGCCGGCCGGACAGCTCCGACCGGCGGTCATGGCATGAATGTCACTCCGGAGCGGTGACGGCATCGCACCTGCGCGACACCACCGAACGCCCGGAACAGGTCAGACCTCTTGTCCGACAAGGGAAGTTAACCAAAAAAACGGTGTTTGGCAACATCAAATTTTTATTCATTTCTAATGAATGGGCGCTCCCCGTCAGCCGCCGGCGGCCGGCGACGTCGATCCGGACGGAGCGCCCCTCTTCTGTTTCGGCCAGGCCTCGGCGCAGACCATGCCGGCGACGATCAGCCCGCCGCCGAACCAGGCCAGCGACGACAGCTCTTCGGCGAGCAGCCAGACCGAGGCGATCGCCGCGAACACCGGCTCGAGGGTGTAGATCAGCGCCGCCCGGGTCGGGGTGGTCAGCCGCTGGAAAGTGGTCATCACCCAGAAGGCGTAGACGGTGGCGAAGACCGAGCAGACAGTCAGGGCGACGATCAGCTGCTGGTCCCACACGCGCGGCCAGAAGTAGGGCTCGAAGAAAAAGCTGCCGACGAAACCGAGCACCGCCATGGTTGTGATCTGCACGCAGGTCAGGGCGAGACCGTTGTACCCTTCGGTCCAGGCGTCGAGCCCGAGGATGTGCAGGGCGACGAAGAGCGAGCAGACGAAGACCAGCACGTCCCCCGGGTTGAGCTGCCAGGGGGACTGCCAGGTCAGCATGAACAGGCCGGCCAGGGCGATGCCGACGCCGATCCTCGCCCCGGTCGCCGGCGGCTTGCGCAACAGCGGTCCGGCGAGCAGCGGCACCCAGACGACGTTGAGCCCGGTGAGAAAACCGGTGTTGGCCGAACTCGTCCGGTCGAGCCCCCAGGTCTGGAAGAGATAGGAGAAGAACAGCAGGATCCCGAGCATGACGCCGCGCTTCACGCCGCGCTTGTCGAGGGTGAGCAGCTTCGGGCCGGCGAGCAGCGCCAGCAGCAGCGCCGCCAGGGCGAAGCGGACCCAGAGGAAGGCCATCACCGGCAGATCGGCGATCGCCTCCTTGACCAGGGGGAAGGTGCCGCCCCAGAAGATGGTGACGGTCACCAGGAGGAACTCGGCCAGGCCGCGGCCCGGATACCTGAATTTCATTTCGGCGTCTTTCCAATTCCGGCAAATCGGTTATGCTCTAGAAGCTTTGCCTTGTCACGCTCTTCCGGAGTGTGATATAAGCGTTCCCTGCGCATCAAACAGATGTTTGGCCTGACCAAACGAGGCGGGAGCATATCATGGAACGTGGAAAAAGGGAACCGGTACAAATCAAGTGTCCCCGCTGCAAGCTGACCCGGATCATCTACATCCCCGAACAGGATATCCCGAACTGCCCGGACTGCAACATCCCCATGATCATCGAGGAGCTGCTCGACGAGGGGAAATCATACTGACTCGCTTGACCCAACACACCTGCGAAGGAGGCTATTGACATGAAACGAATTGCATCGCTGCTGCTGACGGTCCTGTTTTCCTGCGCCATGCTTGCATTCCCGGCGGTGGCCGACACCCTCGACGAGATCAAGAGTCGCGGCATCCTCAAGGTCGGCATGGAGCCTGGGTACATGCCTTTCGAGCTGACCAACCAGAAGGGGGAGATCATCGGCTTCGACGTCGACATGGCCAAACGGATGGCGAAGAAGCTCGGCGTGAAGCTCGAACTGGTCAGCACCGCCTGGGACGGCATCATCCCGGCCCTGGTGACGTCCAAGTTCGACATCATCATGAGCGGCATGACGATCACCGAGGAGCGCGCCAAGTCGGTCGATTTCGCCGAACCGTACATCGTCATCGGCCAGACCGCCCTGATCCGCAAGGAGCTGGCCGGCGAGGTCAAGACCTACCTCGACCTGAACAGCCCGAAATACAAGGTCGCCTCGAAGCTCGGCACCACCGGCGAATTCGCCTCGAAAAAGACCTTCCCCAAGGCCCAGTACCTTTCCTACGAGACCGAGCAGGAAGGGATCATGGAAGTCGTCAACGGCCGGATCGACGCCTTCATCTACGATTCGCCCTACAACGCCGTCGCCTACGCCGAAAAGAGCAACGGCAAGCTGGTCTTCCTCGACAAGCCCTTCACCACCGAGCCGCTCGGCTGGGCGATTCGCAAGGGGAACCCGAAGTTCATGGAGTTTCTCAACACCTTCCTGGCCGAAACCAAGGCCGACGGCACCTACGACAAGATCTACCACAAGTGGTTCAAGGACGACAGCTGGCTGAAGGAACTTCACTAATCGTCCCCTGACTGCTATATTGGCCCGACCCCGGTACTCCGGGGTCGGCCATTTCCTTACGGATGAGTTTTTCGTTTTGGGCAATCAACAAGGACAACTGATCTGGAAGTTGCTGCTGGCGTTGATCCTCGTGCTGTTCGCCGCCGGCATGTGGGGCGCGACCAAGCGGATCGACTATTCCTGGCGCTGGCAGCGGGTCCCCCAGTACTTCTTCTACCACTCGCAGGATGCGGTCAAGGCGCCCGCCGACGCCACCGTCGCCAGCATCGTCCGCAAACAGGACCGGACCACCGTCGTCCTCGCCCTGGAGAACGCCGGGCGGGAAGAGCTGCACGTCGACAGCGACACGGTCGCGGTGACCGCCGGCGCCGAGCTGTTCGAAGGGGACACCGTCGGTTCCGTCGGCAGCTGGCATTTCGGGCCGCTGACCAGGGGGCTGTGGGTGACGATCTACCTGTCGTTCCTCTCCGGCATCCTCGGGCTGGCTCTCGGGCTGGTCACCGGCCTGTGCCGCATTTCGCGCAACTTCACCCTGCGCGGCCTGGCCAGCCTCTACGTCGAGCTGATCCGCGGCACGCCGCTGCTGGTGCAGATCTTCATCTTCTACTTCTTCATCGGCACGGTCCTCGACCTGAGCCGCATGGTCGCCGGCATCGGCGCCCTCGGCATCTTCGCCGGCGCCTACATCGCCGAGATCATCCGCGCCGGCATCCAGTCGATCCCGCGGGGGCAGACCGAAGCGGCCCGCTCCCTCGGCATGTCGAAGACCCAGACGATGGTCCACATCATCCTGCCGCAGGCGTTCAAGCGAACCCTGCCGCCGATGGCCGGGCAGTTCATCAGCCTGGTCAAGGATTCGTCCCTGGTCTCGGTTATCGCCATCACCGACCTGACCAAGAGCGGTCGCGAGGTCATCACCTCCTCCTTCGCGACCTTCGAGGTCTGGTTCACCGTCGCCGCCCTGTACCTCGTCGTCACATCCCTGCTTTCCCAGCTGGTTTTCTACCTTGAACGGAGGCTCGCGATCAGTGATTAAAGCCAGAAACGTCGAGAAAATCTTCACCGGTCGCGGGCAGGTGGTGCGGGCCGTCGACGACGTCTCGACCGACGTCCGCAAGGGGGAGGTCGTGGTGATCATCGGCCCGTCCGGCTCCGGCAAGTCGACCTTCCTGCGCTGCCTGAACGGCCTCGAGACTTTCGACGCCGGCCACATCGAAATCGACGGCATGGACCTGGCCGACCGCAAGACCGACCTCAACAGGGTCCGCGCCGAGGTCGGCATGGTCTTCCAGCAGTTCAACCTCTTCCCGCACAAGACCGTCCTCGAGAACATCACCCTCGCCCAGCAGGTGGTGCGCAGGCGGGACCGGGCGGCGGCCGAGGAGAAGGCCCGCAAACTGCTGAAGAAGGTCGGCATCGCCGAGAAGGAGTCGGAATACCCGTCGCGCCTCTCCGGCGGCCAGCAGCAGCGCGTCGCCATCGCCCGGGCGCTGGCCATGGACCCGAAGATCATGCTCTTCGACGAGCCGACCAGCGCCCTCGATCCGGAGATGGTCGGCGAGGTCCTCGACGTCATGAAGCAGCTGGCCCGGGAGGGGATGACCATGGTCGTCGTCACCCACGAGATGGGCTTCGCCCGCGAGGTCGCCGACCGGGTGCTGTTCATGGACTCCGGCAAGCTGCTCGAAGAGGGAGACCCCGAACACTTCTTCACCAGCCCGCGTGAGGACCGCACCAAGCTCTTCCTGAGCCAGGTTCTCTGACGAGCGGGACCGCCGGCCCGTCACGACACCCAGCCCGACCCCACCCGATGAGGCTCATGCAACCGAACACGCTCCGCCCCTTATTGCTCGCCCTCTTCTGCGTCTTCGTCTGGGGCGTCTCTTACGCCGTCATCCGCAGCACCGTGCAGCAGATCCCGCCGCTGACGCTGGCCTGCGTGCGTCACCTGGCCGGCGCGCTGCTCCTCTGGCCCCTGGTCGTCCTGCGCGGGGCGCCGGCCCGCCTCGCCGGCAGCGACCACCTGGTCATGTTCGCCCTCGGCCTGAGCGGGGTGTCGCTCTACTTCGCCTTCGAGAACCATGGCCTCATGCTGACCAGCGCCTCGCACGGGGCGCTGATCATCGCCCTGATCCCTCTCGGCACCGAGATAGTCCATGCCTGGCGACGGCGCATCCTGCCGGCTCCCGGCACCTGGATCGGCACCGCCGCCGCCCTCGCCGGCGTACTGCTCCTGGTCGGACACGATGACGGCGTCGCCACTCTGGAGGGGGACCTGCTGATGCTCGGCGCCGTGGCCAGCTGGATCGTCTACTCCTTCCTGGTGCAGCGCTACGCCCGCCGCTACCCGAGCCTGCTGCTGACCCGCCAGCTCATGCTCTACGGTGCCCTCGCCCTGCTCCCGGGATCGGCCTTCGAGCTCTGGCAGCTCCGCCCGGGCTGGCCCGACTCCGGCGCCTGGGGGGGGCTGCTGTTTCTCACCGTCATCTGCTCGGTGATCGCCTACGACTGCTGGAACCGCGCCGTCCCCGAACTCGGCGCCACCCGCGTCAACACCCTGCTCTACCTGGTGCCGCTGTTCGGGGTGTTCAGCGGCGTGCTGTTCCTCGACGAACCGTTCACCCCGCAGCTGCTGACCGGCGGCGCGCTGATCTTCGGCGGCGTGCTGCTCGCCCGGGGCCGGGCCCCGCAGCCGGCCATCGAGGGGACCCGTGCCGGCTGACATTCCAGTAACCGGGCGCCTCCGGGACGGCGTCGCCGCTGCCTGGCCGATCTGCCTCGGCTACTTCCCGATCGGCATGGCCCTCGGCGTCCTCGCCCAGCAGGCCGGTCTCGGGCCACTGTGGATCGGACTGATGTCGGTGCTGGTCTTTGCCGGCAGCGCCCAGTTCATCGGCGTGGCGATGCTCGACGGCGGCGCCTCTGCGGCGGCGATCATCCTCACCACCTTCGTCGTCAACTTCCGCCATTTCCTGATGAGCTCGGCCCTGGCCGTGCCGCTCAGAGGTGTCCGGCGCCTCTTCCTGCTGCTGTTCGCCTACGGCATCACCGACGAGAGCTTCGGCGTCAACATGACCCGCTTCCGCAAGGGGGGGTGGGACAAATGGCGGGCGCTGGTGGTACATCATACCGCCAACGCCACCTGGATCCTGTCGACCATGATCGGCGGCCTGGTCGGCACCCTGATCCCGGAAGGGGCATTCGGCATCGACTACGCCCTGCCGGGGATGTTCATCGCCCTGCTGGTGCTGCAGCTGCAGGGGCGGGCCTTCATCTTCACCGGGGCGCTCGCCGCCGCGGTGGCAGTTGCCTGGAAGCTGCTCGTCCCCGGTGACAGCTATATCGTCGCCGCCGCCGTCATCGCCGCCACCGGCGGCTTCCTGGTCCGGCGCCGCCGGCACCGCAGGAGGGAGGCGGCATGAGCTTCCAGGAGTATGTTCTCGTCGTCGCCGGCATGGGGGTCGTCACCTACCTGCCCCGCCTGCTCCCCCTCTTCTTCCTGTCGCAGCGGCAGCTGCCGCAGTGGCTGGTCGACTGGCTCGAGCTGATCCCGGTCGCCATCCTCGCCGCCCTGCTGGCGCCGTCGCTGGTCGTCGATGCCGACAGCACGCTCGACCTGCTGCGCCGTGAGTTCTGGGTGGCCATTCCGACCTTCCTCTTCGCGGTCAGGACCAGGTCGCTGGGCGGAACGGTGATCGTCGGCATGGGGCTGTTCTGGGTGGCGGGGATGTTCTGAACGGCACAGGCAGCGGGTGCGGCGCAACAACAAGAAGGGGATGAACGTCAATTCAGCCCCCTCGCTCATTGGCTGCTCCCTGTGGAGGTCAGCGCTTCTTGACCACCGCCACCGTCAGCCGCGAGGCGCAGATCAGCCGCTCGCGCTCGTCTGTGATGCGGATATCCCAGACCTGGGTGGTGCGGCCGAGGTGGATCGGCTTCGCCCGGCCGGTGACCACGCCGTCGGTTTTGGCGCGGACGTGGTTGGCGTTGATCTCGATGCCGACGCAGTCGAACTGGCGCGCGTCGACGGTCAGGTAGGCGCCGAAGCTGCCGAGCGATTCAGCCAGGGCGGCGGACGCGCCGCCGTGCAGCAGCCCGGCCGGCTGAACGGTGCGCCGGTCGACCGGCATGGTCGCCACCAGGTAGTCATCCCCCACCTCGGTGAAAACGATCTCCAGCTGCTCGAGCAGGGTGTGCCGCGCCTGCTCGTTGAGCTTTTCGGGGGTCGGCGTGTGAAACCAGATACTCATGAAGGTCGCTCCTTGATAGCGGGAAAGAGGAGTGCTGCAATTATAGCACCCTCCGGGAGAGCCGCATGGCGGCTGTGAATCGCCTCTTACGCAAAACCCTGCTATACTGCCAGGCAGAACGGGAGGACAAGATGAAACCGCCCAAGGATTGCCGGAAACCCGACTACCATGCGATGCATCTGTGCATCCTGCAGCATCTCGACCAGGATGAGGCGGCCCGGCAGTCGGACAGCCCCGGGTACCGTTGCCTGAGATGCAACCTGCACGCGAACCGGGCGGCAAATCTCTGCCAGCCGAAAAAACTCTGAATCGCCGAACGAATAACGAAAGGGCCCGCATCTGCAGCTGCGGGCCCCGGCATCAATGCTGTTTCCTATAAACAGCCTGATCGCTGAGGTCTCTTATAGCAAACGCCCTGCCAAGATGGAACATCGCTGCGGGATATCCGAAAACCACGCGTTTATGCGACCCTGGCAATTTCAGCAGATGTATACCTGCGAAAACCCGGTCAGGCACTTTCGTCAAATCGCCAGCCGCAGAACGGAGAAAGATTTCCTGACGGCCGGCTCCTCACCCGGCCCTTGCAATCGATGGCCGGACCGCTATGATGGTCAAGACAGAAAGTCGCCGGGAGAAACGGATATGAGTGACGAGATACCGCAGGATTGCCTGGACCCCGATTACCACTTCAAGCATATCTGCAAGCTCCGCAAGAAGGGGATGATGCGCGAGATCCAGGAACTGGCCGAAGATGCCGCCTACCAGTGCCGGAAATGCCGGGCCGAGGCGAAGAAGGAACGGAACCTCTGCCAGCCGGGCCGGCTGTAGCCTCTCCCCGTTGCGAGAGATCCTGCGCCAGTACAGAGCCCTGCTCGAAACGGTCGACGCCTGGTTCGACCGCTGTGCCGCCCTGGCCGGCGAGGAGGTCGTCTGCCGCCGGAGCTGCACCGGCTGCTGCCGCGGCCTGTTCGACATCAGCCTGCTCGACGCCGCCCTGATCCAGCACGGTTTCTCCCGGCTCGAGGACGGCACGCGGGAGCGGATCCTGCACTCGTCGCGAAAGCGGCTGGAGGAGCTGCAGGCGCTCTGGCCCGGATTCGTCCCTCCCTACATCCTCAACCGCCTGCCGCACGACGCGTGGCAGCGGATGCCGGAAGAGGACATGACCCCCTGCCCGCTGCTGTCGGACGACGGACTCTGCCTGGTGTACGACTGCCGGCCGATGACCTGTCGGCTGCACGGCCTGCCGAATATCGACGTCTCCGGGGAGTCCTTCGCCGACGACTGGTGCACGCTCAACTTCGGCAACAGCGACCCGCTGGCGATGCCGGAGCTGCGCTGGGATTTCCGCCGGGCCTTCGCGCGGGAGTTCGAACTGCTCGGGCGCTTCAGCCTGGAGCTGACCGGCCACCGGCAGCTGGAACTCGACACCTTCATCCCGACCGCGCTGCTCATCGATTTCAGCCAGACGGACTGGTCGCCTTGAGCCGCTGCAGGAACTGTTCGAGGCTCCTCGCCCTTTTCAGCCCCCTGGCCAGCTCGGCCAGGTCTTCATCGTCGATCGCCGCCAGCACCCCCTTCAGCCGCGCCAGCACCTGGGCCTCGCCGCAGAACATTTCCCGGTAGGGGGCGGACAGCCTCAGCAGCAGTTTGGCCAGCGTCGCCGCCTTTTCCCCGGCACCGGCCGTCGGAGGGATCTTCCCGCGCAGCCGTTCGAACAGCAGCGGGTCGGCGAAGGCCCCCCGGCCGAGCCTCAGCCCGGCGGCGCCGGTCGCCTCGAGAACGTGCCATCCCTGTTCGGCAGTAAAGATGTCGCCGTTGGCGATCACCGGCAGGGAGGTCGCCCGGACGACTTCGGCCGTCACGGCATGATCGGCCCGTCCGGCATATTTCTGGGTGACGATGCGGGGATGGAGAATGAGAAAATCGACCCCGGCCGCCTCGAACAGCGGCAGGACCGCGAAGACCTGGCGCGGGTCGTCGAAGCCGGCGCGCAGCTTCACCGAGAGCGTACCGCTGAAACATTCGCGCAGGCCGGACAGGATTTCAGGGAGCCTCTCCGGCGACTTGAGCATCGCCCCGCCGGTCGCGCCGCTGCTCATCCGGCCGTAGGGGCAGCCCATGTTGAGGTTGAGGTGCCCGGCCCCGGCTGCGGCGACCTCGCGGGCCGCCCGCACCAGGCCGGCAGCGTCGTGCCCGACCAGCTGGACCACCAGAGGGACATCGCCATAGGCCGCCCCGGCTTCGATCCGGTCGCTGCTGGCGATCCGCTTGCGCGAGACCGCGCTGACCCGGACGAACTCGGTGAAGACCGTGTCCGGCCGCACCCAGTCGATCAGCACCCGCCGCACCGCCCGGTTGGTCAGCCCCTGCATCGGCGCCAGCATCAGCGGCGTGCCGCCGGCGTTCCAGGGGAGCGCTCTTTTTTCCCTCTCCATGCAATCCTCCGGCTCGATTTTGCCCGCCGATATGGTACTCTTCCCCTGCACAGACAACAAGGAAAAGTCATGACCCGACCCCTCTGGCCAGAAGAGAAGAATCCCCTGACAATGTCCCACCGGGAAAACCTGCTATGCCGCCTGGCGCCAAGCGTCAAGGCCTGGCTCGACGAGAGGAACCTGCCCGACCGTTACGGTTCGATGCTCGAACCGGTTTTTCTCCCCCTGGCCGGCTGGCTGGCTGCCGAAATCGAGGCGAAGGGGTGCCGGATCCTCGGCATCGCCGGGGGGCAGGGGTCCGGCAAGTCGACCCTCTCCGGGCTGCTGGTCGAGATCCTCGCACACGGCTTCGGGAAAAGGGCGGTCACCTTCTCGATCGACGACATCTACCTCAGCCACGACGAACGGCAGCGGCTGGCCGCCGACGTCCACCCCCTGCTCGCCACGCGCGGTGTCCCCGGCACCCACGACCCGCTCCTCGGTCTTTACCTTCTGCAACAGCTCAAGGGCGCCGGCGCCGGCGATTTTGTCCATCTTCCGGTCTTCGACAAGGCGATCGACGACCGCCTCCCTCCGGACCGATGGCGGGTTGTTCCCGGTCCTTTCGACCTCGTCATCTTCGAAGGCTGGTGTATCGGGGCAATGCCGGAAACCGAGGAGGCGCTGACGGAACCGGTCAACGTGCTGGAGCGCACCGAAGACCCTGACGGCCTCTGGCGCAAGTTCGTCAACGACGAGCTCTCCGGCCCCTACATCGACCTGTTCGCCGCGATCGACATCCTGCTGATGCTCAAGGTTCCGGGTATGGAGCAGGTCTACAAATGGCGAATGAACCAGGAGGAAGCGCTTCGCCGCCAACGACAGGACGACGAAGCGGCCAGCCGGATCATGGGCGACGAAGAAATCCGGCGTTTCATCCAGCACTACGAACGGATCAGCCGCAGCATGCTGGCTGAGATGCCGGAACGCGCCGATATCGTTTTCGAACTCGACGACGAGCAGCAGGTCCGGCGGGTGTCCTGTCGCTGACCGGAAAACCATTGCGACTCTCTATGAACTGCATTGATCTTTAATATTATTCTTCTATAGTTGCCCCTGCTATGGTGTCTCTAGAGACATGAAAGGAGACAGCCCATGCGCATCGGCCATGTTCATCTCAAGATACGCGACCTCAACCGCTCGCTGGAGTTTTACCGCAACTACCTCGGCCTGAAGGTGACCGAACAGGTCGGCGACGGCATCGCCTTCCTCTCCGGGACCAGCATGCACCACGAGCTCGCCCTGCAGCAGCTCGGCGCTGCCGCCGCCGCACCGGGACGACACGATGTCGGCCTCTACCACGTCGCCTTCGAGGTCCCGGACCGCGAGACCTTCATGGCCATCTACGGCAAGCTCCGCGAGGACGGCATCGCCGTCCACCCGATCGACCATCGCATCAGCTGGGCGCTCTACTTCAGCGACCCCGACGGCAACGGCATCGAGGTCTACTGGGACACCCGCGGCGAGGAGGACGGCGCCGACATGTGGGAGGGGAAGGACCGTTTCCTCGATCACGACCGGCTGAACTGAGCCGGGAAAGCCTGCTATAATGTTCGTCATGGAGAGAGTGCTGATCACATCGATGCTGGTGCTGCTTCTGGCGGCGGGCGGAATTGTCGGTTCCGCATCGGCGGAGCCCTACCGGTGCGCGCCGACCCGCCCCGATGCCGACGGCCCCTTCTATCGCCCCGGTGCGCCGGAACGGAGCAAGGTCGGCGCGGGATACCTGCTCAGCGGAACCGTCAGGTCGGCCGCCGACTGCGCCCCTGTGGCGGGTGCGCAGATCGAGGTCTGGATGAACGGTCCGGACGGCCGCTACGGTGACGACTGGCGGGCGACCATCCGCCCCGGCAGCGATGGCCGCTACCGGTTCGAAAGCCACGTGCCGGTCGGTTACGGCAGCCGGCCGCCGCACATCCACGTCATCGTCAACGCCCCCGGCTACCGGGAGCTGATCACCCAGCACTATCCGGAACCGGGTTCAACGGCGGCGACCTTCGACCTCGTCCTCATCCCCGCCTCGCCCTAGCCCGGCAATCGATCAATATTCCCCTGTTTTTAGAAATATTTAAGTTGACCAATCGGCTTCTGAAGCCAAGAATAATTTTATTTTTGGCAGGTCCGGTTGATCCAGCGACTCAACATACTCGTCCAGTTCACGCTGATTACGCTCCTGGTCACCATCGCGCTCACGGTCGGGCTTTCCTACACCCTGGAGAAGCAGATCCGCACCGAGCTGACGAGGAGCCACGTCGAAGTTTACCCGGCTGTCGTCAATGCCCTGATTTCAGATCTTCCCGAAATCTATCACTTCCTCCAGTCCCCCCCCGGATCGGCGCCGGGAACCGCTGTCCGAAGGTTTCTTCGGGATCTGGTGAATCTCGGCAAAATCCATCGGGTCAAGATCTGGAGCCGGCAGGGGACGGTCCTGTGGAGCGACGTCGCCTCGCTGATCGGCCAGTCGTTTCCAGACAACCATCATTTTCGCGAAGCCCTCGAGGGGACCACCAGTTTCGAGTTGGCCCTGCCGAAAAAAACCGAGCACCTCTACGAGTCGAGCCGGCACAATCTGCTGGAGATCTACATTCCCGTTGTTCGCGACGGCACGGTTGTCGGCGTCATCGAGCTGTACGAATCGGACAGGGATATCTTTGCCGACATCAACGACTCGATACGGCAGATGCGGCTGACCATAGCGGCCAGCGGCGCCCTGCTCTACCTGATCCTGTTCTTCATCTACCTGACTGCCCACCAGAGGCACGAGAGAGCGATGCGGGCCCTCAGCCAGGCCCACGACGCGACCATCCACTCCCTCGCCTACCAGGCCGAGCTGCGCGACATCGAGACCGGGCTGCATCTGGAACGCACCACCCGCTATCTGCGAATTCTGGCCGATGAGCTCCGCCGGCGGAAGAAACATCTCGACATCCTGACCGGACCGTACATCAACGACCTGGTCAAATCGTCCCCGCTACACGATATCGGCAAGTCGGGCGTCTCCGACACCATTCTCTACAAGCCGCACAAACTGACCGACGTCGAGTTCAGCGAGATGAAAAAACATTGCGAATACGGAGCCCAGATCATCCAGAAAGCGCGGGAGAAACTTCCCGAAGGCGAATTTCTGCAGATTGCCCGGGAGATCACCCTCTATCACCACGAGCGTTGGGACGGCAACGGCTACCCGCACGGCCTCAAGGGGGAAGCCATCCCGTTGTCGGCCCGGATCATGGCCCTTGCCGATGTCTACGATGCCCTCAGGTCGGTCCGGTATTACAAGGATGAGCTGCCGCATGACACCTGCGTCGCCATGATCAGGGAAGGGGCCGGGACGCAGTTCGACCCGGACGTGGTCGAGGCGTTTCTCCGTCGGGAAAAAACCTTCCGCAAGATCTCCGAACAGCTGGCCGACAAGACGGAAGACTACACCTGACAAAAAAAGGCGGCCTCCCGGCCGCCTTTTCATCCACCTGCTTCTGCGGAAGCTACTGCATCAGTTCTTTTTTCACATCTGTCATCAGGTCCCTGGCGGTATCGCTGATCAGGGCGTAGCACCCCTCCTGCCCTTTGCCGCCAGACACGAGGGCGGTGCAAACGATCATCAGGGGTGATTTTCTCAGCATTCCTGCCTCCATCTTCAGGTTCAGGGATCGCAATCCGACTTCCAGGTCATTTATGCTTGAGCAGATCGTACACCGTCGCCGTGCCATCATAGATGTCCTGGTGAATTTCGGCGCCGAACGGGGCGTCCTTTTCGAAAATCAGCACGACATTGCCGATGGCGATCTTGTCCTTGTTCTCGAGAAGGATCTTCTCGATCACCAGCCGCCCGTTGCGGCGGGTGCCGTTGGTGCTCTTCTTGTCCTCGAGAAAATAGGAGCCGCCGCGCCGGAAAATCTCGGCGTGGTAGCGGGAGACGGTGGCGTCGTTGATCCGGACCTGGCTCTTCGGGTCGCGCCCGATACGAAGGGAATCGCCGTGCAGGGGGACCTCCTGCTTGAGCTTGCCGTTTTCGATCACAATCAGTCGGGCCATCGCCGGGCTCTCCGTGGAAAAGATGGCAAGATTATACGCAGATATCCGGCGGCACACAAGACGGCAGGAGAATCTCCGCCCCGGCAATCATCAGGACGACAGGTTCAGAGCCGCTCGCACACTAGCGATAGACGACCTTGACGTCGCCTTTTTTCTGCTTAGCGCTCCCCGGCTTTCTGCCGACATTCCCCTGGCGCTGACGACCGGGGTTGCCGGTCCGTCCGCCGCCCCGACCGGGGCGGCCCGGACGGTTCTGCCCCGCCTTCGCCGATGCCCTTTCCTTCGGCAGGATGGTT
>JBFHOZ010000042.1:0-13991 GCA_041592975.1 Desulfuromonadales bacterium | reverse complement strand
ATGATACAGTTCTTATTTTCAATGCCCGCTGAGTGCCTGAAGCAAGCAGGAAGAGAGAAAAATGAAAAAGATTCTGGTAGTGGACGACTCGCCATTCATGCTGACAGTAATCCGCGACATATTGTCGAACCTGAACTACGACGTCACCACCGTCGGAAACGGCAAAGACGCCTGCGCCAAGATCGAGGGCAACCGCTACGATCTGATCATGACCGACATGAATATGCCGGTCATGGACGGTCTTGAATTCACCCGAACCATCCGGACGCTACCGAACTGCAAGTTTGTTCCGATCGTCATGCTCTCGAGTGAGGAGGACAGCGAAAAGATTGCCAAGGCGCGCGCACTTGGCATTTCGACATTCATCAGCAAACCGCCCAAGGAATCACAGCTCAGGGCGATCATGAATATTATCCTGAACAAGCGAAACACCCCACGCGTACCGGTCAAGATCGAAGTCACCTGCGATGCTGGCGAGGTTTCAGGAGAGACCTTCAACATAAGCACCGGAGGCCTTTTCCTGCAAACAGAGCAGCCTCTCGATCCTGGCAGGCAGGTCGAAGTCAGCTTTTCGCTCCCCGGGAATCAACAGCCAATAACCTGCCGTGCCCGGGTCGCATGGATTATTGCGGCAGACAAGGCCGACAGCAACAATCATCCCGCCGGCATGGGAATGGAGTTCCTTAACCCGCAAGAAGAGAGTCTTCTGAAGGAATTCATTGATTCTGTCGCCTGACCCTCCCGATACAGGTCAACATCGAAAAGCCCCGCCGGCTTTCCCGGCGGGGCTTTTACCTGCTTTTGGCGATCACGATCGCCCGGAGCGGCGTCGTGGGCGTACGGCTCAAGACGCGGGAAGCGATATCAGCACCGTCGTCCCCTTGTCGACCGCGCTCTCGACCCGGATGGTGCCGCCATGGGCCTCGATGATATTCCGGGCAATGTTCAGCCCGAGGCCGAGGCCGCGCACGGCGGTATTCGAGCTGTCGGCGCGGTAGAATTTTTCAAACGCCCGCTGCAGCTGAAGTTCGGTCATGCCGATTCCGCTGTCGGAGACGCTGACGTTGACCCGGCCCGGCTCCAGACTGCCGGCGACGCGGATGGGACCGCCACCGGGCGAGTACTTGATGGCATTGCTCAGCAGGTTGTCGAGAACCTGGGACAACCGGCCGTGGTCCGCGTGCAGGGAGATGTCATCGTCGGGGAGGACGAGTTCGATGGTATGTTTCCCGGTCTCGCGCTGATGGGCCTTGCAGATTTTTTCCAGCAACCCGGTGAGGTTGACCTCCGTTTTATCGATGACGAGTGCGCGGCCGCTCTCAATCTTGCCGACATCGAGCAGATCGTCGATAATCCGCTCCAGCGCCACCCCTTCATCGTAGATGCTTTGCAGACAGTCCCGCCTCTGGTCCGGCGCCAGGTGCTCCGCTTCCACCATCTGCAGCAGCTCGGCGTACCCCATCATCGCCGACAGCGGCGTCCGCAACTCGTGGGCGGCGATGGAGATGAATTCGTTTTTCATCTGGTCGATCTTGCGCTCGTGGGTGACATCGATCATCGACACGATCACCTTCTCCCAGCTCTCCTCGTATTCGGGGAGCACCGACCACTTGACCTGGACGATGATTTCCCTGCCGCCGAGGGTCTTGTTGATGCCGACCGCCGGCATGTTGCAGTCCCCTTCGATCAGGCAGATCAGCTCCTCGCAGAAGACATCGAGACTCTCCGGGGTAAAGACCTGGTCGAGATGGGACAGCAGGTCGTCTTCGCTCGCGGCTTCGAACAGCTCGACCGTCGCCTTGTTGACCATGGTCACCTTTGCCAGGCGCGCGCATTCGGCAACCACCTCGGGGTGCTCACGCAGATACCCGGCGACGTCGTCGACCCCCTGCCGGCGGAGCGCGTCGAGCCGCGTTCGGACTCCGGAGAAGTCCTCCTCCCAGAGCGACACCGGCGACTGCTCGAACAGCGAGCGCAGATACGACTTGCTCCGGCGCAGCTGCTGCTCGGTTTTCCGCAGATCGTCGATGATGGTGGCGTTCTCCATCGCGACCGCCGCGCTGGACGAGAGCGCTTTCAGCAGGTCGATATCGCTCTCGTCGAACGGCCGGGCGTTTTCGGTGTTGTGGATCTCGAAGCAGCCGAGCAGGTTGCCGTTGCGATCGAGGATCGGCGTGTCGGCCAGGTTGTAGAATCCCAGCTGATCGCGGATCTCGGGGATGACCACCGGGTCGTTTCGGGTATCGTTGGAGATGTACGGCGCCTTTTTTTCCAGCACCCAGCCGGGCACGCCGTAGCCGGGCGGGAACGAGAAATCGATCGGCACCCACTCGCCGTGAGCATAATACTCCCTGAAAACCATCTGCCCGTCGATGTGCAGTCCGGCGGCGCCGTCGCTGCAGCCGGTCAGTTCGAGGGCCGCTTCGACCAGGGTCCGCATGATCACCCCGATATCGAGGTTCTCATTGATTTTCTGCGTCACCCGGGAAAGGATACGCAGTTGCTTTTCCAGCTGCGGCAGAGCGTCGGCATTCATTCGGGATCTCGCTTTTTTACCACGGGGTTCGATCAAACCGGCAGGATGAACCACCTCCGAAAGACAACTGCATGCGATTCAATCCGGCCCCTCCGGGCCAACCATAACAGGTAAATGTTAACATTTTAATTCTGTCCGGCAAGTTGAGCGCAGGGGCGCAGGGGCGCTATAATGAAAGAGCCAACCGGCCGGCTCCGAAGCCGGCAAGGAGAGATCATGACCGAGAAGCAATTCAGGGAACTGTGCGAAGCGACGCCGATCGGCACGGCGGTATCGTTCAGCTACCGCGACACCACGATCCGGGGGAAATTCATCGGCTGCGCCGAGGACGCGATCGTCATCGAATCCGACGGCAAGGCGGCCCTGTGGCCGTGGGAGTTGTGCGACTACAAGACGTCGACCTACCCGAGACCGACCTACTCCTGACGGTCGACCGAAGGGAGATGACATGCAGGAAGAGCGCTGTTCGCAATGCGGCGAGCTCTGGCCGGAAGAAGAACTGCTCGAGCGCGAGGACAACGGCGAGCGGGTCTGCGTCCCCTGCTCGGGGCTGCTGACCGGAGAAGAGCTCAGCTGCCGCTACGACGAGATCGGCTGAACCGGGGGGTCCCTACCACCTCGGCTCGACGATGTTGTGCTTCATGAAGCTCCGGATCGCCTTGATGGAGTCGAGCGGCATGTTGATGAATTGTACGCCGACGCCGGGAGGGAGTTCGGGCTTTTCGGGAGCCTCCTTGCTGTTGACCCAGGCCACCCGGGCATCGCAGTGAAACACCCGCCCCTCGTGCGGCAGGTAAAAATGCACGGTCAAATCCTCTCCGGTTTCGAGCTCTGTCTCTGTCTTGAGGAAGAGTCCGCCGGCGCTCACATCGACGCTGAAATCGGAAAGCATCACATTCTGCTCGCCGCGATAATAAACCCTCATCTCGGTTTTCAGCCGATAGTGCGCCTTGTCGGCCGCCGATTCCTCACTGGACTTGTTTGTCACCGGGCTTCTCCTTGCAAGAGGTCCACACCAATCCCCCCCCCGGAACAAAACCAACGATCATCTGCGTATCAACACAAGCGCCCGTCTTCCTGCCGAAGACGGGCGCTCGTTTCCGTAATGCGAAAGTCGCTCTCTTCGGCGGCCCAGCCACCCCCTCGGGGGTCTGTGACTCTGCGTCCTCACCTCGCGATGAGTTTGCTCTTGTCGGAGTCGATACTTTGTGGTGATTGCAGTGAATTATCGCATTTCAAGCTATTCTGAATCGAATGTAGGCAACCCGGCCGTCAATGTCAACAAAACAAGCGTTAGCGTGCGCTCACAAAGCCGGCCCGGTCCGGCGGATCAATGAGGCGCGGCCGCCGCTACCTCTCCCCCTCTCTCCGGTACGGGGCGGTGCTATAGGCGTGGAACCGGACCGTCCCGACCTCCTCCCCTTCAGCGGCGAGCAGGTCGTCGAGACGGTCGCGGTTGACCGGGTGCGCGACGCGGGCGCGTATCTCCTCCTCGTCCAGCCAGGCGACCTCCGGGGTCTCCTCGCTCGGCGTCGGCACGCCGGCGGCATGGCCGGCCACGAAACCGTGGATGACGGCGGCCGGCGCGCTCAGCTTCGACCAGATCGCCGCCAGGCGCGGCGCGGCGATGCTCACCCCGGTCTCCTCCCGCACCTCGCGGTGCAGGGCGTCGAGCAGCGCCTCCCCCTCCTCTACCCGCCCCTGCGGCAGCTCCCAGCCCCGCCTTTCGTGCTTCACGCAGAGGATGGCGCCGTCCGCGTTACGGACCAGGCAGCTGACGACGACGATATGCCGGGGGTGCGACATCCCTGGTCCCCTAGAGGGCGGCGAGCAGGAAGACGAGCAGCTTGGTGCCGAGGATCATGCCGATCAGGCCGACCGGGTAGACGGTGGCGTAGGCCGAGGCCGGGTAGGACGAGCCGGTATAGGAGTTGACCGCTGCCAGGCCGGGGGTGCTGGTCATGCCGCCGGTCAGCACGCCGAGCAGCCGCAGGAACGGAATCTTCTGCAGCCAGGTGCCGACCAGCACGCAGGCCACCATCGGCGCCAGGGTCACGATCAGGCCGGCGGCCAGCAGGGCCGCGCCCTGCGCCGCCACCGTGTCGACGATGGTGGCGCCGGTCTTGGTGCCGACCGTCGCCAGAAAGAACATCAGCCCGAGCTCGCGGATGAAGGCGTTGGCGGTATCGGGCATCTCCCAGATGAACGGTCCGGTCTTGTACAGGTAGCCGAGGATCAGCCCGGAGACCAGCACGCCGCCGGTGGTCCCGAGGGTGAAGGGGCCGACCAGCGGCAGGTCGAAGGGGATCTCGCCGAGCAGGAAGCCGACCACCAGGCCGATCAGGATCGGCAGCAGGCTGACCCGGTAGGTCTGCTTGATGTCGTTGCCGAGGATCTTGCTGACGTTGGTCAGCGCGTCCTCTTCGCCGACGGCATGGAGGATGTCGCCGATGTGCAGCCGCAGGGTCGCGGAGGCCGGCAGGTCGATGCCGTTGCGGGTGATCCGCGTCGCCTGGACGCCGAAGGTCTCGCGCAGGTTGAGAAAGCCGAGGGTGGTCCCGGCCGCACTCCGCTTGGAGACGACGATGCTCCGCTTGGTCAGCCCCCGGTTGAAGGCGATCTCCTCCGCCACCGGCTTGCCGAGAAACAGCTCGATGCGGTCCAGGTCCGACTCGCGGCCGGCGATGCGCAGCGTATCCCCCTCCTGCAGCACCGTGTCGCCGTTCACCAGCTCGGGGGTGGTCGCCCCCCGGCGCAGCAGCCGGGTCAGCACCACCGGGGCGATCTCGCGCAGCTTGAGGTCGCGGATGCGGCGGCCGAAGAGGTTGGCGTTGGTGACCATCACGTGGTGGTAGGTGAACGGCGGGTTGTTCTCCGTCCGCTCCCGGTCGAGCCGCTCCTCCTCGGCGCGCACGTCGACCCGCATCACCTTCGGCAGGAAGTTGACGAAGAGGATGACGCCGATGATGCCGCCGGCGTAGGTGACGCCGTAGGCCGCGGCCGCGTTCCCCTCCACCGCCTCGACCGCCACCGCCAGGCCGGGGGAGCTGGTCAGGGCGCCGGCGAACAGGCCGGCCCCGGTCGACACGTCGAAGCCGAAGAGCCAGCAGCTCAGCACCGTCATCACCCCGGCGACGACGATGATGACCACCGCCCCGACGGCGAGGCCGGCCCCCTGCTTCTTGAAGGAGGTGAAGAACCCCGGACCGGCCGACACCGCGACCGCGTAGATGAACAGCACCAGGCCGAGGGTCTGGAATTCCGGCGGCAGGCTGAAGCCGAAGTGGCCGAAGACCATCGCCACGAAGATGATCGCCGCCGAGCCGAAGGAGAACGACTTGATCCGCACGTGACCAAGCGCCTCGCCGACGATGACGATGGCGAACAGCAAAAAGACGGGATTTGCAAGCAGGTCGGACATATCGGCGCACAGATTAGCACAAATCGGGGCGAAGACAACAACAGAATGCGGGCCGGCGAGCGGCTGCGAACGGTTCCGCCGCCATCGCCGCCGTTTCGGCGCGGGCGGACTTTTCCGCCCCGTTCCGGGAACTTGCGGCCGTTTTGGGGTATAATGGCACTAACCGTAACCGGCTTTCCCGCTGGAGACATCCACCCCGCCCCGTCCCCCCACGACCCCGATCCGGAGAAAGCCATTTTCGAAAGGAGAAGAGCGATGGGACAGAAATTCATCGAGTGCAATGAGAAGATGTCGCCCGGCGGCACGCCCTGTCACGCCACCTTCAGCGCCGACACCGAGCAGGAGCTGCTCGAGCTCGCCGGCCGCCACGCCATCAACGTCCACGGCGCCGCCAATACCGAGCACCTGCGCGAGCACCTGCGCGACATGATCAAGGAGGGGTAGCGCCGGGCCGGACAACGCCGGTTTCATGTTTCAATCGGATGCGGGTCACTGCGAACAGAGTGACCCGTTTTTGTGTGAACATCGCTCTTCCGTACCCGGCTTGGCGCGTCACCCCCTTCTACGGAAATGATTCCGTTTGCATCCCGGGTCCGCAATGGTGTACATCTACTATCTTTGCCGCCATGCCGGCGGAAAGCGACGCGAGCGGAAGATGGAAAACTTCATTTTGATCGCCCTGTTCGTCGGCCTGGGCATGCTGTTCCGGAAGATCAGGGCCTTCCCCGAGCAGACCGCCCAGGCGCTGAACATGTTCGCCCTCTACGTCGCCCTGCCGGCGGTCATCCTGCTCAAGGTCCCGCAGCTCGACTTTTCCGGCGACATGGTCCTGCCGGCGCTGATGCCCTGGGGGATGCTCGCCCTGTCGGCGCTGCTGGTCGTGGCGGCCGGCAAGAAGCTCGGCTGGTCGCGCGAGACGGTCGGCGTGCTGCTGCTGATCGTGCCGATCGGCAACACCTCGTTCATGGGGGTGCCGATGGTCAACGCCTTCTACGGCGAGGCCGGCATCCCCTACCTGATCATCTACGACCAGGTCGGCACCATGCTGATCTTCGCGGTCTACGGCTCGATCATCCTCGCCCTGTTCGGGCGCGAGGGGAGCATCAAGGTCCTTGAGGTGGCGAAGCGGGCCCTGCTCTTCCCGCCGACCACGGCGCTGCTCGCCGGCCTGCTGCTGCGCGGCTGGCCCTACCCGGAGCCGCTGGCCCGGGGGCTGGAGAACCTCGCCGGCATGCTCACCCCGCTGGTGATGACGGCGATCGGCTTCCAGCTCCGCATCCGCCTCAGCCCCGGTGTGCTGCAGCCGCTCGGCTGCGGGCTGGCGATCAAGCTGGCGGTCGCGCCGCTGGCGGCGCTGCTCTTCTGCCGCCTGTTCGGGTTCGACAGCCTTGCCGCCGACATCAGCATCTTCGAGGCCGGCATGCCCCCCATGGTCACCGCCGGCGCCCTGGCGATCGCCGCCGGCCTGCTGCCGGAGCTGGCGGCGGCCCTGGTCAGCCTCGGCATGGCCCTCGCCTTCCTCACCCTGCCGCTGCTGTTCCTGCTGATCTGACCCTCTTTCGGGACAAACGACAAAAAAAGGGCAGGCGCGCTTCCGGGCGCCTGCCCCGCTTTCCGTTTCCGGCCCGGTTACTCCTCCAGCTCGTCGAGCATCCCCCGGGCGAAGTTCTTCGCCCGCCCCCCCGGCGCCATCATGCCGTAGGCCATCGCCTCGCGCAGCTCCTCCTCGCTGGCGCCATGTTCCTTCGCGACCGCGAAGTGCTTCTTCAGTCAGTCGGGGCAGTGCACCGCCACGGCGCAGGCGACGCGGATCAGCTCGCGGGTCTTGATGTCGAGCACCTCGCTGTATTCGAAGTCGAAAAATTGCTTGCGGATTTTCATGCAGCCCTCCCTTGGTGTGTCCGTCGATTTTATCGGAAGGGGCGGCGGGATTCAAGGAAGGTTCGAGTCAAACGCCTCCGTGGATCAGGCAAACCACACCCTGCAAGGAGCCAGGCGCCTGGCAGGGTGTGCGGGCCCGGGATGTTTTCTCACACCTGGTGGGTGAAGCGCCGCCGGATGGTCCGCTTGAACGGTACCGCCGGGTAGCCGAGGACCAGGGCGATGGAAGGCTGGTTGCCGTCGGGGATACCGAGCCTCCGGCAGAGGTCGCGTTTGCGCTCGAGAACCGGCGCGGCGCTGCCGATGATGCAGCTCCCCAGCCCGGCCGCTTCGGCGGCGAGCATGGCGTAGGTGCAGGCGATGGTCGCATCCGCTTCTTCGGCGTAAGCGGAGCGGTGAAAAAGCAGCACGGCCGGTGCACCCCAGAAAAGGGTGTCCCGTCCCTCGTCAATATGCTTGATGAACATCTCGGCCATCGGCACGATAAACTCGCTGAACCTTTCCTTGCGAACCTGGCCGATGAACGGGCCGAGCAGACCGAGCAGGCCGGGACGCATGACCTTGAGCATCCGCCGGTAGCCGTCGATAATTTCGGCCGCCAGTTCCTGCACCGCGGCAAACCCGGCGACGGTCGCGACGCCGACATCCCAGGGAGGAATGCCCATCGGACCGGTCGCGGCCATGTCGACGACCCTCTCCAGCTGGTCGGGTGATACTTCCCGGTCGGCGAAGCGCCGCACGCTGCGCCGTGAACGCATGGTGTTCCTTAGCGCCTCGAGAGAGGCCCGGCTCTCCTTCGGCGGCAACGGCATCAGGTCGGCCATCGCTATTCCCCGCCCCCTGACCTCGATACATTCCTCCGGGCAGACCATCATGCAGTGGCCGCAGGCGATACAGCCGAACCCTTCATCGACCTGCCGCACCTCGCCACCGGCCAGGTCCAGGACCTTGGCGGGGCAGGTTTCGACGCACTGTCCACATGCGCTGCAGCGGTTGAAGTCGACAAGGGTTTTCCCTGATTCCCGATACAGGCTATGGACGACCGGCATGATTTCCTCCTCTGCGGATAATGGAAAGAAACAGCATGTACGGCCAAGTCTAATCGAATGCCGGTTGAAGGCAAGCCGGGGGGATGGGGAAATGGTCTGACGAGCACCTGTCCTAGATGAAGCGCTGCATCATCTCCAGGGTGAAGGCGTCGATATTGTCGTGCGTCACCCGCCAGGAATCGCGGCTGCTCTCGGCGTGGCGGCGCAGCTCGCTATCGCGCAGGTCGTCGAGCCGGCTGAAGATGCCGCAGCGGCGGCCGACCATGAACAGCAGCTGCTCGTCGGCGTCGAGGGCGAGGAAGGTTTTGAGGGGTGCGGTCATTTTCTCCTTGTCTCCCGGCAGCGTCCCCTCGACCTCCTGCAGCAGGTTGAGGATGTGGTCGCTCTTCACCGTGCTGGTGATCCCCTCCAGGTTCTCCAGCATCAGCAGCAGCTCCTCGGCCATGGCGATGTCGCCGAGCTTGGCGAAGCGGCCCGCTTTGTAATCCTTGAACAGCTCGATGTTCTCCGGCATCCCGAGGGTGCGGATGCGGATGAAGTCGGGATCGATCCGGTTCAGCGCATCGGCGGTCTCCAGGGCGTTCTCCCTGGAGTGCGCGGCGCCGCCGAGCCCCGGCATGAAGTACTCGGAGAGCTCGATGCCGGCCCGCCTGACCTTCTGCCCGGCGGCGATGTGGGTGGCCTTGTCGACCCCTTTCTTCACGAAGTCGAGCACCGCGTCGCAGGCCGACTCCATGCCGATGTGAATCCGGTTGAGCCCGGCGGCAGCGAGGCGGGCCATGTCGTCGTCGCTGATGCGGGCGATGGTGTGCGAGCGGGCGTAGGAGGTGATGCGCCGGACCGACGGGAAGACCTTGCGGGCGTAGGCGAGGATCTCGACCAGGTCGTCCGGCCTGATGACCAGGGTGTTGGCGTCCTGCAGGAAGATCGACTCCATCCCCCCCTGCAGCCAGAGCAGGGCCGACTCCAGGGCCAGCCGGTCGCTGGCCGGTCGCCCTTCGAGCAGCGCCATCAGCTGCCGGCGGGTCGCTCCGCCCCGCTGCTGCAGATGTTCGATGGCGTCGACGTAGCGGCGGACGAGGTCGATATCCCGCTTCACCTCCTCCACCGGGCGGATGCTGAATTTCTCGTGCTTGTACAGGCCGCAGAAGGTGCACCTGTTCCAGGGGCAGTTGCGGGTGATGCGCAGCAGCAGGCTGCGCGCCTCGCTCGGCGGCCGGATCGGGCCGAGCTCGAAGCCGTTGTCGTTTTCCGTCTTTGCCATGGGCGGTGCCCTCCGCTGCGCTGGCCGGCGCGTAAGCGCTCTCCGGCCTGAGTCCCGCCCTGGCCGGCAGAGCCCGATCCGCGACATCAGACTTTACCGATACCAATTTTCATCTGCCACCGGCCCAATCGACCGACACGCTCTACAATTTTGCCATGAGCGGACTGACCGGTCAAAGATCGGTCTCCGAAAGCGGACCGGGCGACCGTGATTTCAACGGCGGCCGCTGGGCGGTCAAGCTGGCGATCTTCACCGACACCGGCCGGGCCGTGCACGATCCGGACGGCGACGGCGCGGTCAATTTCGAACTGACCAACGTCAACGACCTCTATCACCACGTCACCCTCGGTCACCTCGAAATCGTCGACACCGGCATCTACTTCGAATGCCCGCTGCTCCCCCGTAAACCCTAATGTCCCCTCCCTGACGCGGCTGGCCGGTAATGGATCCGTTATCGGCAGCCGCCGGGCGGCTGCCGAATTCGGCAAAAAACGCCCGGCCGTGTCAACCGTTGACATCCCGGTTCGTCCAAGGGATTATGAGACCTGCCAAACAAAAGGAGGGAATTATGTCTCGACTCGTCACCGCACTTCTTCTCATCGCGCTGCTGGCGCTGCTCGGCGGCTGCGGCTGGTTTCACCACTGTCGCGGACACGCGCACAAACATGCCGGCGATCATCATTGCGGCCCGAATCACCGTTAACGACACTTCAACACCGACACCAGGGGACTGAAGATGATGCATACCGCGTTGCACGACAACTGGATTTGCGGCCCGGGCGGCTTTTTCCCCTTCGCCCATGCCGGGCTTTTTCATCTGCTGCTCTGGGCGGGCGCCCTGTATCTTCTCTACCTGCTGATCCGCACCCTGGTCGCCGGCCCGCGCGCCGCCGCCTCGGCGCGAAACGAGAAAATCGATCCGCTCGACATTCTCAACCGCCGCTACGCCAATGGCGAGATCGATCGGCAGGAGTACCGGCAGCGCAAAGAAGATCTCGGGCTGTAAAAGGAGAGCGATAAAGGGGACATGCAAATTCAAGAAAAGCAGCCTGCCCCCTTTTCAGTTTCGATGCTGCGGTCCCCGGATTCCCCCCGCTAGTCCGGCGCCATCCCCTTGTCGGTCAACTGCTGGATGGCGTCCGCGCTCTTTTGCAGGTCATCCATCCCCATCCCCCGCAACACGTACGGCGTCTTGCTGAACTGGATGTCGCCATACTCGACGACCTGGAAACGGTTGCCCCACGGATCGAGAAAGTTCAGCCCGTATCCGGGGAGGATGTCAACCCCCGCCTCGGCGAGACGGCTTTTGACCTTCTCCTTGCTGTCGACCACCAGGCCGAAATGCCTCTTGGTGTCGGCCTCCCCCTGCGCCCCCTCGGCCAGGGCGATGAACTGGTCCCCCAGGTCGATAAAGGCCATGCCGTCGCCGCGGCCGCGGAGCTTCAGCTCGAAGATCCGGGCATAGAAATCGAGCGCGGCCTCGATGTCGCCGACCACCAGCGCCACGTGATTGATCCCGACCGCGCGGGCTCTTTCGGATTGTGCCATATGCGCCTCCTTCGTGGTTACACATGGCTATTCTACCATTTGCGGAGGATAGAGACTCAAGAGGAGAGCCTGTTTGTGGAAATTGCTCGGGGGGAGATAACTTCCGATAAAAGGGGACTGATCTTCTTTTGTCAAAAATAGATCTGTCCCCTTTTTCCTTTCGGCGCATCGGTGCCCGGCTTAAGTGAGCAGAAATTCCACTGCCGGCGGGTCCGGCCACCATCACTCCCCGGCCGACGTCTCCTCCCCGTCCCCGTCGCCCGCCACGTTGAACTCGCGCATGAAGATCTGCCAGAAGGCAATGAACAGGGCGGCGAGCAGCGGTCCGACCACGAAGCCGTTGATGCCGAACAAAGCGAAGCCGCCGAGGGTGGAGAGCAGCACCAGGTAGTCGGGGAGCTTGGTGTCGCGCCCGACCAGCAGCGGCCGCAGCACGTTGTCGGCGAGGCCGATGACGCCGACGCCGACGCCGACCAGCACCAGCCCCTTGATCCAGCTGCCGACGGCGAACAGGTAGAGCGCCACCGGCGCCCAGACCAGCCCGGCGCCGACCATCGGGATCAGCGACAGCACGGTCATCACCACCCCCCACAACAGCGCCGCCGGGATTCCGAGCAGGGCGAAGGTGATGCCGCCCAGCGAGCCCTGCACCGCGGCGACCACCAGGTTCCCCTTGACGGTGGCGCGGGTCACCTCGGCGAACTTTTCGAACAGCAGCTGCTCGCGCGCATCGCCCAAAGGCAGGGCGCGGCCGAGCAGGCGCACCAGGGCGGCGCCGTCGCGCAGCATGAAGAAGGCGACGTAGAGCATGAGCCCGAAGCTCACGAACCACTGGGCGGTGTTCTGGCCGAACTCGACGGCGTTGCTGGCGAGAAAGCGGCTGGTGGCGACGGCCCCCGAGGAGAGCGCCGACTTGAGGCTGGCGAGGTCGATGTTGAAGCGGTCGAGCAGCTGCTGCACCAGCGGGAAGCCGGCGCGCACCCGCTCGACGGCCTGGCCGAGGTCAATATCGCCGGACTGCAGACGTTCGTACAGGCTCGCCCCCTGCTGCACGATGGAGGTGGCAATGAACAGCGCCGGAATGACCGCGATGGTCAGGCACGCCGCCAGGGTCGCCACGGCCGCCAGGTTGCGCCGGTCGCCCCAGCGCTGCAGCAGCCAGCTCTGCAGCGGGCTGAACAGCAGGCCGATCACGCAGGCCCAGAAGATCGCCCCGAAAAACGGCGCCAGCAGGTAGAAGAAGGCGATGCTCACCAGCGCCAGGGCGATCAGGAACGAGCGTCGTTCCATGCGGTCGATGTCGTAATTGGGGTCGGTCGGCTTGTCGCTCATCGGTTCGGGCCATCCTTTCGCGCCAGTCGGGGATCGTCCCCCGCGCCCGGGTCGCCGTTTTGCAGCCCGGGCTTTGCTCCGCTTTCCTGCCGCCCTGCAGGCCAAGGGAAGAGTGACAGGATGAGTATAGCCTTGTTCGGCGGATGCGGAAAGGGGGAGTGGCAGAAAGGGATTGAAAGATTTCAGGGGAACAGGCGCCTCGGTTATCGCCTCAGCGGGCTCGCCTCGGCCAGTTTGCGAAGCGCGTCCGGCACCGGGCGCTCGACCGCTTGCAAGGTCGCGATCATGCGGGCCGCCAGGTGCCGGACCGTCCAGACCCGGTCCTTACGGGGGATGATGTCGCGGCCCTCCGAGTCGAGGAACCGGACGACCTGGAAATTCCAGGCCGGTTCGTTGAAGCGCTCGAGCAGCCTGCGATCCTCCCCGCCCCGGTTGTTGTAGACGAGCACGGGAATAAACTCCCTCTCGATCACTTCGACCACAAGCGGGTCAGAGAGAACTGTCTTGCCGAAATCCTGGCAGCCGCTGCAACCGGGCACCTCCTGGAACAGCAAAAAGACCGGCCGGCCCGACTGGCCGCTTGCCTTCAACGCCTGGTCCAGATCGCGCCCCCAGTTCACCGTGCCGATTTCGATCGGGTGTTCCCGCGCGGCGAGCCCACAGGGCAAGATCAGGAGAACGGCAAGGATCAGGAGCGTTCGTTTCATTCGGCACATCCATATCGCATTGGTCTTTGGAGGCGAGTGTACCGCGCGCTGATCATTCCAGGATAAAGGGTCGATAAAGATTTGGTAAAGAATGATAGGGAGATATGGGGAATTGAATTGTTGATCAGAAAAAGGGGACTGATCTTCTTTTGTCAAAAAATAAATCTGTCCCCTTTTTTACTTGGAGGCCTCCAGGCAGCTTGTGATTCTGAGCAGATAAAATCCTGAAAACTGATTTGCCCCCTCTATCTGT
>JBFHOZ010000041.1:0-14120 GCA_041592975.1 Desulfuromonadales bacterium | reverse complement strand
GAGCCGGCCGCCATAGCGGCCCTGGCTGCGGACATGAGCGCCGAACTGAACGGTGCCGGAGTGGCCGTAGGCTTCGTCACCGAGGAGGATGTCGCTGTGGAGGTGAGAGGTTACGGCGATGTCCTCAACAGCATCCGCCTGCGTTCGTCTGAAAAGGGGAGCGGCAACCCCTGCCTCGGCCACATCATCGGCGAATCTCCGGACTGCGACCTGCTGGCCGATATCCGGCGCGGGGTCAAGCGGCTGGCGTTCGCTCCCGAGACGATCGTGCCGGATGCGGAGCACCGGAAGACCTGCCATAACTGCGGGTGCGGATGTTAGCGAGGCGAAGGCCGATACGGGTCATCGGCTGCGTTCACCTTGATTTACGCGTCCGACCTGCCTGTTCAGGTGTGCCTTGCGCTTCAACCTCAGGTCGCCATGCATCTGACCCGCTCTCGTCCTTCGTTCAGCAGGTTCAATTGAAAAAAATCAGATTTTTCGGCAGGTTGGGGATTTGTTGTTAAGGTAGAATCCCGTCCAGGGCTCTCAGCTTATTTCAGGCTGCGCAGATAGAGCAGGAACGACTCGATCTCGGTCGACTCCAGGTCCATCATCTCTCCTTTGAGCGCGTCGCGGATACAGAAGTTGACCATCTCCCTGAGCATGCCGTCGTCGTAGGCGTCGATCTCCTCGAGCCCCTTGCCGCCCGGGTGGCAGGAGGCGCAGCTGTAACCGCTGGCGCCGAGGCTGGTGGCATGGAAGAGCCTCTTTCCCAGTTCGAAGGTCGGCACCTCGGTTGCCGCGGCCAGGGAGGGGAGCGTGGCTGCCAGCAGCAGGGCAGGAAACAGGGTTCTCATCTGTGGCATCTCCTTGGGGGGTGCGTTAATTATCGTCTGTGTGCCGACCATTTGCAAGCAGGCGGAAAGAAAAAGGGCCTGTGATCGCGTGATCACAGGCCCTTGTCGCTTCTGGTGCCGAAGGCGAGACTCGAACTCGCACGACCGTTGGGTCACCACCCCCTCAAGATGGCGTGTCTACCAGTTCCACCACTTCGGCTAAAAGAGCAATATTTATACTGATTCGGCCCGGTACTGTCAATAGCGAATCAGGGCTGGCGCTACTTTTTCTCTTCGCCAGGTTTCGCCGCGTCCTCGGCCGGAGCTGCGGGCGCGTCCTGGGCCGGCATCGCCGGTGTCTCGGCCGCCGGGGCGACCTGGGACGGCATGATGCTCGACGAGCCGGGCTTGCCGTAAAAGTAGGCGAGGGTCAGGCTGGTCAGCATGAAGATGACCGCGGCGCTGACGGTGACGCGGTGCATGAAGTTCTTGCCGCCGCCGGCACCGAAGATGGTCTGGCTGGCGCCGCCGCCGAGGGAGACGCCGATTTCGGCTCCCTTGCCGGACTGCAGCAGAACGATAAAAATCAGTGCCAGACTGACGAGAACATGCAGAACGATAAGCAATGTGGACATTTAACGACTCCAACCTGTTGATTTGACAAGCGCGAACCTTAGCACAAATAACCCTGGAAATCTACCCGAATTTGACGATTCTGGCGAAGTCCCGCGCGTTGAGGCTGGCGCCGCCGACCAGGGCGCCGTCGACGTCGTCCATGCTCATCAGCTCGTCGACGTTCTCCGGCTTGACGCTGCCGCCGTAGAGGATGCGGGTGGCCATGGCCGTCCCTTGGTCGTAGAGCCCCTGCAACAACCCGCGGACGAAGGAGTGGACCTCCTGGGCCTGCTCGCTGGTTGCCGTTTTGCCGGTGCCGATTGCCCAGACCGGTTCGTAGGCGATGACGATAGCGGCCATGTCGGCGACGCCGGCAAGGCCGTCCTTGACCTGGCGGGTCAGGACGTCGAACATGTCGCCGTTTTCCCGCTCTTCGAGGGTCTCGCCGACGCAGAGGATGCAGGCAAGTCCGGCGTCGAGGACCGCCTTGACCTTGCGGTTGACGGTCTCGTCGTTTTCGCCGAAAATCTGCCGTCGCTCGGAATGACCGATGATGACGTAATCGCAGCCGGCGTCTTTCAGCAGCGGGGCGGACACCTCGCCGGTGAAGGCTCCGGACGGCTCGTGCCAGCAGTTCTGGGCGCCGAGCCTGATGTTGCTCCCGGCCAGCCTGGTGGCCAGAAGACTGAGGGCCGTGAACGGCGGGGCGATGAGGATCTCGACGCCCTCGACGTCGCCGACAGCCGTTTTCAGCTCGCCGACGAGATCGACGGCTTCGGACAGGGTCTTGTTCAGCTTCCAGTTGCCGGCGATAAGGGGGGTGCGCATTGTTTGCTCCTGGTTAGAGGGTCATTTGTCGGTCAGCGCGGCAATGCCGGGGAGCTCTTTCCCTTCGAGCAGCTCGAGCGAAGCGCCGCCGCCGGTGGAAATGTGGGTCATCCTGTCGGCCAGGCCGGTCTTGTTGACGGCCGCGACCGAGTCGCCGCCGCCGACGATGGAGAGGGCGCCGGATTCGGCCAGGGCCCGGGCGATGGCGCAGGTCCCCTCGGAAAAGGCGTCGAACTCGAACACGCCCATCGGTCCGTTCCAGACGACGGTCCCCGCCTCGGCGATCGCCTCGCTGAACATGACGATGGATTCCGGGCCGATGTCGAGCCCCATGGCGTCGGACGGGAACTCCTCGTTGCTGCAGACCTGGTAGAAGGCGTCAGCGGAAAATTCGTCGGCCGCCAGGTGATCGATCGGCAGCAGGATCTCGACCTCGTTCCTCATTGCCGAGGTCAGCAGCTGCCGGGCCATTTCGAGGCGGTCGTTCTCGACCAGCGACCGGCCGATCTCGTACCCCTGGGCCTTGAGGAAGGTGTAGGCCATGCCGCCGCCGATGATCAGACGGTCGACCTTGCCGAGCAGGTTTTCGATGACCAGGATCTTGTCGCTGACCTTGGCGCCGCCGATGATGGCGACAAACGGTTTTTCAGGCGCGGCCAGGGCGCCGACCAGGTAGTCGAGCTCCTTCTCCATGAGGAACCCGGCGGCGGCCTTTTCGAGCAGACGCGCGACCCCCTCGGTCGATGCGTGGGCACGGTGAGCGGTGCCGAAGGCGTCGTTGACGTAGATGTCGGCCAGGGCGGCGAGCTGCCTGCTGAATTCCGGGTCGTTGTCGGTTTCACCCTTGTGGAAACGGACGTTCTCCAGCAGCAGGACGTCTCCCTCCTGGAGTCCGTCGACGAGCCCCGCGACCTGCCGGCCGATGCAGTCGGGCGCCATGGCGACCGGCCGTCCGAGCAGTTTCCCCAGGTAGGGGGCGACCGGCGCGAGGCTGTATTTCGCGTCGGGCTCCCCTTTGGGGCGGCCGAGATGCGAGGCGAGGATCAGCTTGCCACCGGCGTTGACGATGTGGCGGATGGTCGGCAGCGCCGCGGAAATGCGGGTGTCGTCACCGATGCTGCCGTCCTCGTTGATCGGCACGTTGAAGTCGACGCGGCAGAATACGCGCTTGCCCTTGAGATCGAGATCGTTCAGTCCGAGCTTGCTTGCCATGGGTCATTCCCTGTGCGGATGAAAAAGGGCAGGGCCGCGTAGCCCTGCCCGAGAATTGGACTTCCGTCTACTTCGAGGCGACCAGCGCGACAAGATCGCAGATACGGTTGGAGTAGCCCCATTCGTTGTCGTACCAGGAAAGCACCTTGACCATGTTGCCGCCGATGACGGCGGTCGACAGGGCGTCGACCGACGAGGAGGCCGGGTTGCCGTTGAAGTCGCAGGAGACCAGGGGCGCCTCGATGTAGTCGAGAATCCCCTTGAGGGGACCGTCGGCGGCCTTCTTGAGGGCGGCATTGACCTCGTCGGCCGTGGTCTCCTTCTCGGTGGTGACCACCAGGTCGACCAGCGAGACGTTCGGGGTCGGCACGCGGACAGCCATGCCGTCGAGCTTCCCCTTCAGCTCCGGCAGGACCAGGGAGACCGCCTTGGCGGCCCCGGTCGAGGTCGGAATCATCGAGACGGCGGCGGCGCGGGCGCGGCGCAGGTCGCTGTGCGGCAGGTCGAGGATGCGCTGGTCGTTGGTGTAGGCGTGCACGGTGGTCATCAGCCCCTTGACGATGCCGAATTCCTGCAGCAGAATCTTGGCGACCGGCGCCAGGCAGTTGGTGGTGCAGGAGGCGTTGGAGATGACGTGATGGCTGGCGGCGTCATAGTCCCCCTCGTTGACCCCCATGCAGACGGTCAGGTCGACATCCTTGCCCGGGGCCGAGATGATGACCTTCCCGGCGCCGGCAGCGATATGCTTGGCGGCGGCGTCACGGCTGGTGAAGAAACCGGTCGACTCGATGACGATGTCGATGCCGAGCTCTTGCCACGGCAGGGCCGCCGGATCGCGCTCGCTGCAGACCCGGACCGGCTTGCCGTCGATCCGGATGGTGTCGCCGTCGACGGCGATGTCGGCGGGGAAGATGCCGTGGACCGAATCGTATTTGAGCAGGTGTGCCAGGGTGGCCGCATCGGTGAGGTCGTTGATGGCAACAATCTCGAACCTGTCCGATCCGGCCGCCGCCCGAAATACATTCCGGCCGATCCGGCCGAATCCGTTTATCGCCACTTTTACCGACATCTGATTACCTCCCGGGGCACTGAAAAGTTGTTTGATTTGCCTGAATTATCTGCCATCTGGCTTGCGGGATGATAGCGAATCATCCCGGCCCAGTCAACCCTTCTTGCACTGCGTGTCCGCGGTTGCCCAAACGGGTCCCGATGTGCTATTAAATGTGCTGTTATTTTGCGTATGTAGGGTTGCGGATCCGCATGTTTCGAACACTTGAAAAAAGAATCGTTCTGTTCGCGTTCCTCTCGTTGACGGTCGCCATCGTCGTCAACACCGCGTTCAATATCGAAAACTACCGCCGCGACTACCGCGATTCGCTGCTTCTGCGCACCCACTCGCAGGCCGAGGGGCTGGCAAGATCGATCGAAAAGGTGCTCGACTTCGGCCTCTCCCTCGACGAGCTGTCCGGGATCGACGAACGCTGTTCGGATCTCGTCGCCTCCGACCCGGAGATCGTCTACTGCGTCGTCGAGGACGAAAGCGGCCAGCCGATATTCGGTTCCGACGGTTACGCCCGGTTCGATTCGACTCTGGCTTTCCTCGTCGTCGGCGACGATCAGAACATCATCCTGAGGTTCCCGTCGACCGGCGACTTCTACGACATCCAGCATCCATTGGCGACGCATGACGACGAGGTGGCCGGTCGTGTCCGGATCGGTTTCCCGACCCAGATCCTGCACGACAAGTCGTCGGAAATGATCAGGCGGTCGATCGTGGTCCTCATCGGCGCCATCGCCCTGGCCTGTATCGTGATCATCGTATTCGTCAAGCGGGATGTCGTCGGGCCGATGCGCGACCTCGAGCAGGTCGCCGCCGAAATCGCCGGCGGCGATTTCCGGGTCGATATTCCGCAGCCGGCCATCCTCGAGTTCGAGCAGCTGGCGAAGTCGCTCAAGGAGATGGCGCAGTCGCTCAGGAGCCGCGATGAGGAGCTGTACCAGAACTATATCCAGCTGGAGGACTCCAACCGGCAGCTGCGCGACGCCAACATCCGGCAGGAGGAGATCGGCCGCGAACTCGGGCGGAGCCGGGAGATGTACCGATCGCTGCTCGAGGACGCCAGCGACGCGATCATGGTCAGCGACGAAGAAAACCGCATCGTCATGATCAACAAGGCGGCCGAGGCTCTCTTCGCCGTTTCCCGGCGGCGAGCGGTCGGCATCGGCCTGATCGATTTCCTCTCCGAGCTCGAGGCCGAGGAGGCCGAGGGGATCGCGTCCCTGTTCCTGAACGTGCTGCACGGACAATCGCTGGAGACCGAGATCCGTTTTGTCCGTCCATCGGACAAGATGGCGATGATCGGCTGGGCGAAGTGCTCGTCGATCGTCGACCAGGACGGCAGGAGGGTGGTGCAGACGATCGTCCGCGATGTCACCCGTGAGCGCGAGGTCAAGGAGAACCTCGAGCGCTCGGCGGCCGAACTGGAGCGGCTGAACGAAATGAAGGACTCCTTTCTCGGCGTCGCCTCGCACGAACTGAAGACCCCGCTGACGGTCATCCTCGGGTACACGGAGCTGCTTCTCGGCGAGATGTCGCCGCTGGTCGGCGAGCAGGTGCTGCCGATGGTCGAGCACATCAACCGCTCGGCCGAGCGGCTTTCGACCATCGTCAGGGATATGGTCGACGTCACCCTGCTCGACAACCAGAACATCCGCCTGCGCTGCCAGTATGTCGACCTGCGAAAGCTGATCGGAGACGTTGCCGCCGAGATGGAATTTTTCGTGCAGAAGAGAAAACAGTCCCTGTTGCTCGACCTGTGCAAGGATGTCACCGGTGTCTGGTGCGACCAGGAGAGGATCAGCCAGGTCATGACCAACCTGCTGACCAACGCCATCAAGTTTACCCCGGACCAGGGGACGGTGACGATCTCGACCCGCTATCATTCGGTGCATCGCCCCATGGCAGCGGCCCGGCAGGCGGAGATTCCCGGGGCGGTCGAATTCAGCAGCACGCATTACCCCTACGTCGAAATCGCGATCACCGACACCGGCATCGGCATATCCGAAAAGGACCAGGCGCACATTTTCGACAAGTTCTACGAGGCGGGAGACATCGAGGGGCACTTTACCGCCCAGTCGGCCTTCCGCGGCAGGGGGACCGGCCTCGGCCTGACCATCGCCAAGGGGTTCGTCGATCTGCACGACGGGGTGATCTGGGTGGAGAGCGACGGCTACGACCCGGAGACCTGCCCGGGGAGCACGTTCTTCGTCCTGCTCCCGGCCGTGGAGAAGCCGCTCGAGCCCCTTCGGCGCGCACCTGCCTGACCGGCCGGCGCCGATTTTCAATCCGCGCTCATGTTTCACCCCCGGCGACCCGGTTTTTGCTTGCGGCGGCGCGCACGGATGCGGTATAAATTCACCGCCTCGCAGGGTCGGGAGAGTCTTTTTTGCGTGTCTGTCTGTTAGCCAGCGGCAGCAAGGGGAATGCTGTCTACATAGAATCCGTGGAGTCCCGGATATTGATCGATGTCGGGCTCTCCGCCCGTGAGATCGAGAGGCGCCTGTCGCTGATCGGCGTCGAGGCCGGCACCCTGAACGCCATCCTGGTGACACACGAGCACCTCGATCATGTCAGGGGCGTGGGGCCGCTGGCCCGCCGGCACGGATTGCCGCTTTTTATCCACCCGGACACCCGCCGCGCACTGCCGAAACTCGGGAAGATCGGCCGGCTGGAAGAGTTCGACGCCGGCGCGGCGTTCGTCCTGCGCGATCTGGCGATTACGCCGTTCCCCGTGACGCACGACGCCAGCGCGCCGGTGGGGTTTGTTGTCGACACCCCGTCCGGGAAGGTCGGCATCGCAACCGATCTCGGCATCGCCACGCGCCTGGTGTCCGGTTACCTGGAAGGCTGCAGGGTGCTGGTGCTCGAATCGAATCACGATGAGAAGCTGCTGCAGGACGGTCCGTACCCCTGGCATCTCAAGCAGCGCATCCGGAGCAGCCACGGACACCTCTCCAACAGTTCTTCGGCCGAACTTCTCGGCGGGTTGCTCTGGGAGGGGCTGGAGGCGGTGTTCCTTGCCCACCTCAGCGAAATCAACAACGATCCCGAGATGGCCTACGCCGGCGCCGCGGAGATTCTGGCCGGTCAGAGCGTCTGCCAGCCCGAGCTGATTGTCGGGTCCCAGGATCATGTCAGTTACTGTTACGAATTGGAACGCTAAAAGGAGTCTGCAATGATACCGCGCTACACCCGCCCGGAAATGGCGGCCATCTGGGAGCCGGAAAACCGCTTCAGGATCTGGCTGGAAATCGAAACCCTCGCCTGCGAGAAAATGGCCGATCTCGGCATCATCCCGGAAGAGGCGGTCAAGGTGATCCGCGAGAAGGGGGATTTCGACATCGCGCGGATCGACGCCATCGAGGCGGAGGTCAAGCACGACGTCATCGCCTTTCTGACCTCGGTCGCCGAGTTCGTCGGTCCGGAAGCCCGGTTCATCCACCAGGGGATGACCTCGTCCGACGTGCTCGATACCTGCCTCTCGGTGCAGCTGGTGCAGGCGGCCGACGAGCTGCTGGCCGACATCGACATGGTCCTCGATTCGATCCGGGAGCGGGCCTACGAGCACAAGGATACCGTCTGCATGGGGCGCTCGCACGGCATTCATGCCGAGCCGGTCACCTTCGGCCTGAAGCTGGCGAGCTGGTACGCCGAGATGAAGCGCAACCGGCGCCGTCTCAGGTCGGCGCGCGAGTCGATCGCCACCGGGGCGATCTCCGGCGCCGTCGGGACCTTTGCCAATATTCCGCCGGAAGTCGAAGCCTACGTCTGCGAGAAGCTCGGCCTCAAGCCGGAGCCGGTGTCGACCCAGGTCATCCCGCGCGACCGCCACGCCGAGTTCTTCTGCACCCTGGCGGTGATCGCCTCGACCATGGAGCGGATCGCCGTCGAGGTGCGCCACCTGCAGCGTACCGAGGTTCTCGAGGCCGAGGAGTTCTTCTCCAAGGGGCAGAAGGGGTCGAGCGCCATGCCGCACAAGCGCAACCCGATCCTCACCGAGAACCTGACCGGCCAGGCACGCTATATCCGCGGCATGTGCATCCCGGCCCTGGAGAACGTCGCCCTCTGGCACGAGCGCGACATCTCGCAGTCGTCGGTCGAGCGCTACATCGGACCGGACGCCACCGTCGCCCTCGATTTCTCCCTGCGTCGTCTCAACGGCCTGATCAAAAACCTTGTCGTCTACCCTGAAAACATGATGAAGAACCTCAACCAGATGCGCGGCCTGGTCTTCTCGCAGAAGATCCTGCTCGACCTGACCCAGGCGGGGGTTTCGCGCGAGGACGCCTACCGCATCGTCCAGCGCAACGCCATGAAGGTCTGGGAAGAGGGGAAGGACTTCCAGGAGGAACTGCTCGCCGACGAGGAGGTCGTCTCGGCCCTCGGTGTCGACAAGGTCCGGGAGTCGTTCGATCTCAACTACCATCTGAAGCATGTCGATACGATTTTCAAAAGGGTTTTTGAAGAATAGTAGTGTGGCATGTGGAGCGAAACCTGTGAGGCTGTTTTAAACGCAAAGTGGTAAGGAAATGGAAATCAAAGGCGCAAGGGTAGAGCTTTTGTGGTTTGGTGACTTTTGCTTTGCGCCCTTTTCTCTTCTTTGCGCCTTTGCGTTATAGCTTTGTTGTCGATAACCATTTCAAGGAGAAGCAATGGCCCGGAGAATCCTGGTCGGTCTGAAAAACGAGATTCGCGACGCGCGCGGTGAACGGGTCAAGCGGGAGATCCGCGAGCACCTCGGCATCGAGCTGACTGCGGTGCGCACCATCGACGTTTACACCATCGACGCGCAGCTCAGCGAGGCCGAGATCGAGGCGGCCGCGGCCGGTCCTTTCAGCGATCCGATCATCCAGCAATACGCCATCGACAAGCCTCTGGCGAGCGGTTTCGACGTGCTGATCGAGGTCGGCTTCCGGCCCGGTGTGACCGACAACGTCGGCCGCACCGCCCGTGAGGCGATCCAGTACCAGACCGGTCGCAGGTTTGCCGCCGGGGAGGCGGTCTACACCTCGGTCCAGTACCTGCTCGAAGGGGATGTCGACCATGCCCTGGCCGAAAAGATCGCGTCCGGCTTTCTCGCCAACGGCCTGATCCAGCGCTGGACGATCATGGACGCCGCCGAGTTCGCCGCCAGCGGCGGCATCCCGGCCTCGGTGCCGAAGGTTGCCGGCGGCGGCGCGCCGGTCGTCCGCGAGATCGACCTCGAGGTCTCCGACGCGGAGCTGCTGCAGATCAGCCGCGACGGCATGCTGGCGCTGAATCTCGAGGAGATGAAGACCATACAGGCCTACGTGCGCGATCCGGAGGTCGTCGCCAGGCGCAAAAGGCTCGGCCTCTCCGACCGGCTGACCGATGTCGAGCTCGAGGCGCTGGCCCAGACCTGGAGCGAGCACTGCAAACACAAGATCTTCGCCGCGAAAATCGAGTACGACGACGGCGGGGGGCGCACCGAGACGATCAACTCCCTGTTCAAATCCTACATCATGAAGGCGACGGCCGATATCCGCGCCGCCCGGGGGGACGACGACATCTGCCTGTCGGTCTTCAAGGACAACGCCGGCGTCGTCAGGTTCAACGACGACTGGAGCATGGTCTTCAAGGTCGAGACCCACAATTCGCCGAGCGCCCTCGATCCCTACGGCGGCGCCCTGACCGGCATCGTCGGCGTCAACCGCGACGCCTACGGCACCGGCATGGGGGCGCGTCTCGCCTTCAACACCGACGTCTTCTGCTTCGCCTCGCCGTTTTACGACAAGCCGCTGCCGCCGCGCCTGCTTCATCCGCGGCGGATCTTCGAGGGGGTGGTCGAGGGGGTCGAGCATGGCGGCAACAAGTCGGGGATCCCGACGGTCAACGGCTCGATCTACTTCGATGAGCGCTTCGCCGGCAAGCCGCTGGTCTACTGCGGCACCGGCTCGATCATGCCGCGCACCGTCAACGGCAAGCCGTGTCACGAGAAAGAGGCGAAAGTCGGTGACCACATCATCATGGCCGGCGGCCGGATCGGCAAGGACGGCATCCACGGCGCCACCTTCTCTTCGGAGGAGCTGCACGAGGGTTCGCCGGTCACCGCGGTGCAGATCGGCGACCCGATCACCCAGCGGCGCATGTTTGATTTTCTCATCATCGCCCGGGATCGCGGTCTCTACAACGCCATCACCGACAACGGCGCCGGCGGCCTCTCCTCGTCGGTCGGCGAGATGGCCGAGTTCACCAACGGATTCGAACTGCATCTCGACCGGGCGCCGCTCAAGTATCCCGGCTTGCAGCCGTGGGAGATCCTGATCTCCGAGGCGCAGGAGCGGATGACCATGGCGGTGCCGCCGGCGAAGCTGGATGAATTCATGACGCTGGCAGAGGAGATGGACGTCGAGGTCTCCGATCTCGGGGTTTTCACCGACAGCGGACTCTTCCACTGCCTCTACGACGGCCGGACCGTCTGCTGCCTGGAGATGGATTTCATCCACGACGGCGTGCCGCAGATGGAGATCCCGGCCCGCTGGGAGGACAGGGGGCACACTGAGCCGCAGTTTGACCCGCCTGCCGACATGGACGCCACCCTGCGTGGCATGTTGGGCCGTCTCAATATCTGCTCGAAGGAGTCGGTGGTGCGCCGCTACGACCACGAGGTCCAGGCGGCCACGGTGGTCAAGCCGCTGACCGGCGCCGAAAACGACGGCCCCTCCGACGCTGCCGTCGTGCGGCCGCTGTTCGACTCGTTCGAGGGGATCGTCGTCGCGCACGGACTCTGCCCCCGCTACAGCGACATCGACACCTACCACATGATGGCGAGCGCCATCGACGAGGGGCTGCGCAATTTCGTCGCCACCGGCGGCAACATCGACCATGTCGCCGGCCTCGACAACTTCTGCTGGTGCGACCCGGTCGAGAGCGAGAAGACCCCGGACGGCGCCTACAAGGCGGCCCAGCTGGTGCGGGCCAACAAGGCGCTCTACGACTACTGCGTCGCTTTCGGCGTGCCGCTGATCTCCGGCAAGGACTCGATGAAGAACGACTACCAGATCGGCGACACCAAGATCTCGATTCCGCCGACGGTGCTCTTTTCGGTCATCGGCAAGATCGAGGATGTCCGCCGGGCGACGACCATGGACGCCAAGCGCCCCGGAGATCTGGTCTACCTGCTCGGGGCGACGCTCGATGAACTCGGCGGCTCCGAATACTACGACATGCAGGGCTTTCTCGGCGCCAACGTCCCCCGGGTCGATGCCGCCGCGGCCTTGCGGCGCTACCGCACCGTCAACCGGGCCCAGGCGCAGGGGGTGATCGCCTCCTGCCACGACCTCTCCGACGGCGGACTCGGCGTCGCCCTGGCCGAAACCGCCTTCGCCGGGGGCTTCGGCATCCGGGCCGACCTGCGGAAGGTGGATGCGCCGGCCGGCATGCGCGCCGACGCGCTGCTCTTCTCCGAGTCGCAGAGCCGCCTGCTGGTGACCGTCCGAGCGGAAGACCGGGCGGCGTTCGAGAAGCTGTTTACCGGCCAGTCGTGCCGTCACATCGGCGAAGTCGTCGATGACGGCGGGCTGACCATTGTCGGCCTGCAGGGGGAACTGCTGGTCGCATCGAAGCTGGAAGACCTCAAGGAGGCCTGGCAAGCGCCTCTCCGGGAGCTGTGATATGAGCAAGACTGTTAAAAGCATCGTCATTTCCGGCAACGGCACCAACTGCGAACGCGAGGTCGCCAACGCCTGCCGGCTGGCCGGCAGCGACATCTACGATATCGTCCATGTCGCCGAGCTGCTTTCCGGTCGTGTCTCCCTGGACGATTACCATTTTCTGCATCTGGCCGGCGGTTTTCTCGACGGCGACGACCTCGGCAGCGCCAAGGCCGGCGCCAATCGCCTGCGGCACGCCGCGATCAGCGGCTCCGAGGAGAAGCTGGCCGATCAGCTGCAGCGCTTCATTGCCGACGGCAAGCTGGTCATGGGGGTCTGCAACGGCTTCCAGCTGATGGTCAAGATGGGGCTGCTGCCGGCCATCGGCGGCGATTACCGGGAACAGACGGCGACCTTGTCGTTCAACGACAGCGGCCGGTTCGAGGACCGCTGGTGCACTCTCAAGGTCGACCCGGAATCTCCCTGCGTCTATACCAGGGGGCTCGACACGCTCTATTTCCCCGTCCGCCACGGCGAGGGGAAGTTCCTCGCCGGCGCGGAGACCCTGGCGGCGATCGAGGAGAAACATCTGGGGGTTGTCCGTTACAGCACCCCGGACGGCGCCGCGGCGACCATGGCGTACCCGCTCAACCCGAACGGCTCGCAGAACGCCATTGCCGGCGTCTGTGACGAGTCGGGGCGACTGTTCGGCCTGATGCCGCACCCCGAGGCGTACACCCATCGCACCCACCACCCGCGCTGGACCCGCGAGCCGGAGCTGCCGGAGGAGGGGATGGGGCTCTGGCTCTACCGGAACGGGGTCGACTTTATTCGAAACGAGCTGTTGTAGGGGGTATTCTTTTCTTTGCTGGCTGTGCTACTATTTTCACGTTGGTCTCATCAATTCTCCGGCGATCCTGCCGGCAAGGAGTTCCTTCAGGATGTACGACAAGTTCAAGGATGAATGTGGCGTTTTCGGGATATTCGGCCACCCGGAAGCGGCCAATCTGACTTATCTCGGCCTTTACGCCCTGCAGCACCGCGGCCAGGAGAGCTGCGGCATCGTCGCCTCCGACGGCAACAAGCTCCGTTCGCACCGCGCCTACGGCCTGGTCGCCGACGTCTTCAAGGACGACACGATCTTCGACAACCTCCCGGGAAAATCGGCCATCGGCCATGTCCGCTACTCGACCGCCGGCGGCTCCGACGTCAAGAACTGCCAGCCGATCCTGGTCGACTACCACCGCGGCAGCATCGCCATCGCCCACAACGGCAACCTGGTCAACGCCCGCGAGCGGCGCAACGAGCTCGAGCAGACCGGTTCGATCTTTTCGACCGTCGCCGACACCGAGTGCATCATCCACCTGCTGGCCCGCTCGCAGGCCGACTCCCTGGCCGACCGGGTGGTCGAGGCTCTGAAGCAGGTCAAGGGGGCCTACAGCCTGGTCTTCCTGACCGAGACCCGGCTGGTCGCCGCCCGCGACCCGAACGGTTTTCGCCCCCTGTGCCTCGGCAAGCTCGACGGCGCCTACGTGGTCGCCTCGGAGACCTGCGCCTTCGACCTGATCGAGGCGGAGTTCATCCGTGAAATCGAGCCGGGCGAGCTGATCGTCATCGACAAGCACGGCCTGAAGTCCTTCATGCCGTTCGACAAGGTCGAGCACTCCCCCTGCATCTTCGAATTCATCTATTTCGCCCGCCCGGACAGCACCATCTTCGGCCAGCAGGTCTACAAGGTGCGCAAGGAGTTCGGCCGCCAGCTGGCGCGCGAGCATGCGGTCGAGGCCGACGTCGTCATGGCGGTCCCCGATTCCGGCGTGCCGGCGGCCATCGGCTACGCCGAGGAGTCGGGGATACCGTTCCAGCTCGGCATGATCCGCAACCACTACGTCGGCCGGACCTTCATCGAGCCTCAGCAGTCGATCCGCCACTTCGGAGTCAAGCTCAAGCTTAACCCCGTGCGGGAGGTGATCG
>JBFHOZ010000040.1:0-14318 GCA_041592975.1 Desulfuromonadales bacterium | reverse complement strand
TCCCTCCGAAGAGCACCATCAGCGGGATGGCTGCCACCACCAGAACGAGAATCGGACCGAAGCCGATTTCGAACTCAGGATAGAGGGCGATCAGCGCCATCAGCACCAGGGCGACGATGACGACGATCTGCAGCATCTTGAACATCGCCTTGCGCGGCTGTCGATGCCGCCATGCCTTGTAGAGGCCGAGCAGCAGCCCGAGCAGGACATGCATCACACCGACGGCGAGAGAGAAGAAGAGCATCGGCGCGATCGCCTCGCTCCGCTCGAACAGCAGCGGGTGAAGACCGAGCTTTGCCGTTCCCCAGTCGCCAAAAAGCTCGCCGTACAGCAGGCCGAACAGGATGGTATATGCGGCACAGACGCCGAGCACCCGGGCGACATCGTGCCAGGGCTCGCGTCGCGGCACGGCCAGCAGAAAAAGCGTCAGAACCACCAGGAGCATGCCATAGCCGATATCGCCGAGAATCATGCCGAAAAAGAGCGGGAAGAAGATGCCGAGGAAAGGGGTTGGATCGAACGAGCCGTAGCTCGGCAGCGGCAACAGCCGGGTCAGGATCTCGAATGGCCTGAAGTAGAGGGGATTCATCAGCGCGACCGGAACCCGCTCGAGGTCGCTCTCGAGCAGATCGAGCTTTTCAACGGCGATCCGGCCGCCGAAGTCTTCCTCGAACCTCTGCCGCAGCTCCGCGAGGCGGTTCTCCGGGATCCAGCCGACGATGACGAAGCAGTGGCCGGTTTCGAAGACCGAGGCGGTGGCCTGCAGCACCGCCAGCTGCCGATCGAGCCAGGCATCGACCCGCCGGTAGATCGGCAGCCAACGTCTCGCCAGTGTCTCGCGCCGGGAAGCAAGCAGCTGGCGCTGCTGACCGATCTCGGCCATGCGCTTTCTCAGGTAACGGATTTTTTCCGGCAACTTCAAATCGGCAAAGGCATCGGGGAAGGTAAGTTCCGGCACCTGTTCGTCCACCAGCGACCGTTTGATGGTTTCCGCCAATTCCGGCTCGACGGCGATAATGCCGACCAGATCGCCCTTTGCGGTTTCGGCGGTCAGGATGTCGAAGCGACCGGTGCAGAGCCGGTTGAAAATCTTTTCCAGCTGCGTCACCATCTCGCGGCTGTTGAAGGTGACACCGATGACGGCAAGCAGACCGTTTTCTTCTCCCACGTCACCAAGCAGCGATTCGAGTGCCGGCAGCAGATCTTGGTAGCGCCGCAGGTTCACCTCTTCGGCACGCAGATCCTCCTCCTCGCGCTGCCATTCGCGACCCAGCTTCAGGTGCTCGTCAACCTTGGCGGCGACGATGTCGATGACCGGCAGCGGCGCCAGATAACTTTCGCGCACATCGATCGCCGGCCAGATCTTCAGCAGTTCGGCAATCTTCTCCTTGAACTCCGCGTAGAAGAAGTGCTCGCTCAGCTCTTCGTCGCTGAGCATCAGCGACTTGAGTGCATCCCCCGCTTCGGCGCCCAGCGCCTCGATTTCCGGTTCAAGCTGCAGGGCACCGAGCTGGCGGGCGGAATCGATTGCCGGCATCAGCAGCTCCTTCGGACCGGCAACCTCAATTTTGGCCATCCGGATGATCATCAGGAACCCCACCTATGATCTGCGGCAGATGGCGCTGCACCACCTGCCTGAGAATCCCGTCGGAGAAAGTCTTCAGTCGGCGCGCCTGCCGGCGCATGTCCCGGATTCGCGCTGCGCCGGCAGCACGGACCGCCTGACACCGCTTCTCGCCGTCACGGCAGGCGGTGGTCGCGGCAACCTCGAGCTGCTCGCCGCAGCGGTGATCGATCTCCTTTTTGCGCAGAGCCAGCCAGGCGCCGGCCCTCCTGCGCTCCGCTGCCAGGTCGGCCTCGATCTGCCGTTCGATATCGAGGATGTCGTGCAGCATGCCGTCATTCATGACAAACCCCTCAAATCATTGGCATCTCCTAATCTTCAGTATATCAGAACCGCAACCGGACGCGAGGCGGACGAAACTGTTTCGCGCCCCTTCTCTAAAGGGGAAAGATGGCGTATGATGTCCTACTTTTTTTGAGGAGCCCAGATTGATCAACGACTATTCCGAGACCGCGATCCTGCAGATCCGCGAAGCGATCGAGCAGGCCCGCGGCAACGAGGTCTTCTTCCTCGGCAGCGCCGGCGTCGACCGGGAGGTCCTGTCGGTCGATGTCCTCGCCCGCGGCTCCGCCAATGCGGTGCCGGCGATTCTGCAGGCCTGCGCGCACGGCGACGTTGTTATCCACAACCACCCCTCCGGCCGCCTCGAGCCATCGCCGGCCGATATCGAAATCGCCTCCCGTCTCGGCGCCCTCGGCGTCGGCTTCCATATTGTGGACAACCTTGTGGAAAATGTGTACAAGGTGGTCGAGATTTTCCCGCCCCGGGAGCAGCGCCCCGTTGCCGCGGAAAATATCGCTTCAATCCTGGGCCCCGCGGGGGCGATCGCCGGCTCCCTCCCCGGCTACGAGGAACGTCCCGAACAGCTGCAGATGGCCCTGGCGGTCGCCGAGGCCTTCAACCGCGACCGGGTGGCGGTCATCGAGGCCGGCACCGGCACCGGGAAGTCGCTCGCCTACCTGGTTCCGGCGATCCTCTGGAGTCGCGGCAACGAGGAGCGGGTCATCATTTCGACCAAGACCATCAACCTGCAGGAACAGTTAATCCGCAAAGATATCCCTTACTTGCAGCGTGCCGCGGGGATCGAGTTCCGCGCCGCGCTGGTCAAGGGGCGGGGGAACTACCTCTGCCGGAGGCGTCTGAAGAATGCCGTCGCCGAACCCGGCCTGTTCGAGACTGCCCAGGCCTCGGAGCTGGCGGCTCTCGAGAGATGGGCCGAAGAGACGGCCGACGGTTCGCGCGAAGAGCTGCCGCAGCCGCCGCACGACGACGTGTGGGAGGAGGTCCGCTGCGAGGTCGACCAGTGCGCCCGGGCCCGCTGCGAGTTCTACGCTGACTGTTTTTTCTACAGGGCGCGCCGACATGCGGCGGCGGCCGACATCCTCGTGGTCAACCACGCCCTGCTGCTCTCCGATCTCGCCCTGCGCCGGGCGACCGACAACTACTCCGCTGCCGCCGTCCTGCCGCCCTGCGACCGGCTGGTGATCGACGAGGCGCACCATATCGAGGATGTCGCCACCAGCTACTTCTCGGCCCGGGTCACCCGCTTCGCCTTCGCCCGCATCCTCAACCGCCTGCGCCACCCGCGCAAGGCCGACAAGGGCTTGCTGCCACGGCTCTTCGCCCAGCTCGGCAGCAAGCTGCCCGACAGCTGCGACGAGCTCTACCGGGGGCTGCACACCCGGATCGAGGAGATCCTGACCGCCCGCACGGAGCTTTTCGACCTGGCCGTCGCCTCCCTGGAGAATCTCGGGGCAGGCCTGGCGGCCGCCCTTGAAGTCGCCGTCCCCGACCATGAGGATATCCGCCACCGCATCGTTCCCTCGTTCCGCGCCACGGACTTCTGGCAGAGTGCGGTCAGCGAGATCGAGGAATTGGCCCAGAGGACTTCGCTGCTGGCCGGAGCGATCAGCGGCCTGCTGAAGCGATGCGAGGAGATCCCGGAGAAGCATTACGAACAGTTTGTGTCCAGCCTGACCGACCTCGGCGGACTCGGCCGCAGACTGGAAGCACTGGCGGCCGACCTCGGCCTCTTTATCGCTGCTGACGACGGCTCCTGCGCCTGGATGGAGGTCCGCGAGGGGCGGATCGGCCGCGGTCGCGGCATCGTCACCCGGCTCTGCTGCGCGCCGCTGGCGGTCGACAGGCTGCTGCGCGAAACAATTTTCGAGCGGAGCAGGAGCGTCGTCCTGACCAGCGCCACCCTGGCGGTCAACAACCGCTTCGACTACCTCAGGCAGCGCACCGGCCTCGACGGCATCGAGCCGCAGAGACTGATCGAGCTGGCCCTCCCCTCCCCCTTCGACTTCGGGCGACAGGCGCTGCTGGCGGTCCCTGCCGACAACCCGTCGCCGGGGCAGAACGGCTACCCGGAGATGCTGCGCGAGCAGATCGAGCGGGCGATCCGGGCCGCCGGCGGCCGCACCTTCGTCCTCTTTACCGCCTACGCGATGCTGCGCCGCATCCACGCCGAACTGGCGCCGGTTCTTGAACCGCAGGGGTACCGCTGCCTGCGCCAGGGGGAGATGAACCGCCACAAGCTGCTCAGGACCTTCCAGTCCGATCCGGCGAGCATCCTGTTCGCCACCGACTCGTTCTGGGAAGGGGTCGACGTGCCGGGACGTTCGCTGGAACTGGTGATTATCGCCCGGCTTCCGTTCCGGGTCCCGTCGGAGCCGGTGCTCGAGGCGCGCGCCGAGGCGATCGAGCGCGCCGGCGGCGATCCGTTCATGGAGTACACCGTTCCCCAGGCGGTGATCCGCTTCAAGCAGGGGTTCGGCCGCCTCATCCGCCACCGGGGGGATCGCGGCGTGGTGCTGATCCTTGACAACCGGGTCGTCAAGAAGGGGTACGGAAGGATGTTTCTCAACTCTCTTCCGGACGTTCCGGTCCGGGCGGCGGCGGGCGACGAGGTCCAGTCCGCCATTCGCGAGTTCTTTGCCGCCGCCGGCGAGAAATAAAAAAGGGCGCCTTTTGCAAAGCGCCCCCTGTGCCCGTTATTTGTCGGTAATTACTTGAGGAAATATCCTGCAACCTTCCAGTCATCGCCCTTTTCGAGGTAGAGGGTCACCGACTCGGTCACCCGCTTGCGCTGGCTGAACTCGGAGACAAAGGTGATGACGACATACTCCCCCTCCGGCAGGTCGGCCGGCGCCTCCATGTAGGTGACATCGTCCTTGCGTCTCTCGACGATCGGCCCGACGGCCTCGCGTATTTCGGCGATCTTCGTCCCCCACTCCTCCCGGGAGATGGTCTGCTGCATGTGCCGGGAGGAGACCTCCCAGCTCTGGTCGTATTCCCGGTTGTCGACCAGGTAGAGGAACCGGACCGCGGCATCGGTCGACCTGACCACGACCTCCTCGCGCGGGGTCTTGTTGATCATCGGCACCAGGATCAGCAACAGGAACCCGGCAATCAGGAAATAATGGATCCGGGTATTCCATTTCTTGACACTCTTTTTCGATGCTCTCTGTTTTGCCATTTCTGCGCCTGCCTTGTCTGATATCTGTATCTGAGCCGCCTATCTAAGCAGATTGCCGGCTTTCCGGTCAACCTTAAAGTGAGGTTATGCCTCCGGTGCTCCGAAAGACCATCCGGGCAGTTCCGCAACGAGTGCATACCAAGACCTTGTCTTCTTCAGGCCGCTCCAGGGGATGCCGGCTGTGATGCGACGGCGCAAAGAAACAGAGCTTCATGGCGATTCTCGCCGATGTTGCATTCTTGCCAGTATCTTTGTTGACACCCCAAGTTTAATACATCGATCCGTCTCGGCAACGGATCGTTTCCTCGCAGCGACGCTCCTTGCGGTACAGACCTTCAAATTCGCCGCCGTTTCCTGTAGACTCTCGGAACGATTCTCCACCGAAACGAGGTGCCGATGCTCCGATCGACGATACCGATGTTTCTGCTGGTGGCGCTCCTGCTGGCGACATCACCGCTTTACGCCACCGAAAAGTATGCCGAGCAGACCGGCAGAGACTGCGGCATCTGCCATCTCGACCCCTCCGGCGGGGGCGAACTGACCCCGCAAGGGACAGGATTTGCCCTCTCCTTCGGTGCCGATCTCCCGGCCGCGCCTGGAGACAGGCCGGTTACCGGCAAGCTGTTCCGCCTGCTGATCGGCTACCTGCACATCCTCTTCGCCTTCTTCTGGTTCGGCACCATCCTCTACGTCCACCTGATTCTCAAACCGGCCTACGCCTCCCGCGGCCTCCCGCGTGGCGAGGTCAAGCTCGGCCTCGCCGCGATGGTCATTATGGGGATCACCGGCGCGATCCTCTTCAGCTACCGGGTTCCTGACGCGTCGCTGCTGCTCGAGAGCCGCTTCGGCATCCTGCTCCTGGCGAAAATAATCCTCTACCTCATCATGGTCCTCTCGGCCCTGTTCGCCGTTTTTTTCATCGGCCCGCGCCTGAAAAAGAGGCGCGGCGAACTCGCGGAGTTCGCCATCGGCGAGATGAGCCTGACAGAGCTGGAGCAGCATGACGGACGGCAAGGTCGCCGGGCATACTTCGCCTACCGGGGGGAGATCTACGACGCTACCGACAGCCCGCTGTGGAAGAGCGGGGTCCACATGGGACGGCACCCGGCGGGGAGCGACCTGACCGACGCCCTCGGCCAGGCGCCGCACGGCGAAGAAAAGGTTCTGCCGTTGCCGAAGGTCGGCAGGCTGCGCAGCGGCGAGAACAAATCCCTGACGCTGCCGCAGAGGGTTTTCTACACCATCGCCTACGTCAACCTCGGCTTCGTCCTGCTGATCGTTCTCATCCTCGCCTGCTGGAAGTGGTGGTAGAAAACGAAGCGAACTACTTGAGGAAATACCCGGCCACCAGCCATTCGCCGCTTCGGTCGAGGATCAGGGTGATGGTCTCGATGACGAACCCCTTGAGGGCAAATTTCGACACGTAGGTGACGACCACGTACTCGCCCGGCGGCGCGTCGATCGCCGCATCGGTGTAGGAGATCCGGTCGGTGGTCCGTTCGAGGATCGGCCCGGTGATCGCCCTGATTCTCCCCAGCTGATCGACCCACTCCTCCCTGGAGAGCATCTTCTGCAGCAGCTCCGAAGCCTCCTCCCAGCAGCGGGCGTACTCTCCGGCATCGACACGGTGCAAAAACGCGATGGCCGCGCGGCTTGATACTTCGGCGACCTCCGGCGTCGGGGTCTTGTTGTACACCGAGATGAAGATCAGCAGCAGCGAGCCGAGCAGCAGAAAGAGATGAACCCGGGGGTCCTTCCAGTCTTTCCAGTAGCCTCCACCAGCAGCCATGGCATCCTCCTGAAGACGGCAAGAGGGGAAGAGCCGTTACTACAATTCTAGTGGATGCTGCGGGTGCGACAAGCGGTGCGAATTTATTAACACTTTTGGGATGTCTGGCGAATGCGCCGAGCAGCCCCGGTCGGGGCACAGAAAAGGCCCGGTTCTTCCGAACCGGGCCCGCCATCTTCAGGAAGCCGCTCTAGCCGCAGCACTTCTTGTACTTCTTGCCGCTGCCGCAGGGGCAGGGATCGTTGCGACCGGTCTTGGTGACGCTCAGCGGCTGCCCCTTGACCATCGCCCCTTCGGTGAAGTGCCACCTCTTCTTGTGCTTCAGAAACTTTCCCCGCTCGTGGTGGGTGCGGCGGCCGTCCCTGTCCCGGAAGCGGGCGACGAATTCGACTTCGCCGGTCTCGTCCTTCGGTCCGCCATCTTTGACGTCCACGATCTCGAGCCCGTACCACTCCGACTCTTCGGCCCACTTGCGGGTCGCTTTTTTGTCGTAATCCTTGCGATGATCGGGGTGAAGAGACTCGTAGAGGAAGTCGACCTCGACCTTCTCGTGGGCGCTGTAGCGCGCCCGCATCAGCCGCTCGGCGGTCTCGGCCGTCTTCTTTCCGGTGATGATCGGTTCGCAGCAGGCGTCGTAGGGGGCGCCGCTGCCGCAGGGGCAGTCGCTCATCTGTTTCTCCGTGCCTTGGCGTGATTTATCCGGCGCTGAGTCTAGCGATGTGCGCAGGTCGTGTCAAGGGCTTGCCGGATGCAATGTCGGAACAAAGTGATAGACTGGGTGGCACGTGACAATGGCGTCACGCGAAAGCCGGAATCAGGGAGAACGGACATGAAGAGATTCTGCCTTCTTTCAACATTGCTGTTGACCGCCGTCAGCTCCTTCGCCGCCGGAGGCGCGGTCACCTACACGGTGAACGGGGAGCCGTTCGAGGGGTACTACGTCAGCCCCGGCAAGGATGCGCCGCTGGTCATCCTGATCCATGACTGGGACGGCCTGACCGACTACGAGATCAGGCGGGCCGGAATGCTCGCCGAGATGGGCTACGCGGTCTTCGCCGCCGACCTCTTCGGCAAGGGAATCCGGCCGACCGAGATGAAGGACAAGCGCCAGCATACCGGCGAGCTCTACAAGGACCGGCAGCGGATGCGGAGTCTGCTCAACGGCGCCCTGGCCGAGGCGAAAAAGCGGGGGGGCAACGCCGGCAACGCCGTCGCCATGGGGTACTGCTTCGGCGGTGCGGCGGTGCTCGAGTTCGCCCGCTCCGGTGCCGGGATGAAGGGATTCGTCACCTTCCATGGCGGCCTCTCCACCCCGGAGGGGCAGGACTACTCGGCGACGACGGGGAGCATCCTGGTCCTGCACGGCACCGCCGACACCAACATCACCATGGATGATTTCGCCACCCTCGCCGCGGAACTCGAGCAGGCCGGCGTCCGTCACGAGATGATCACCTACAGCGGCGCCCCGCACGCCTTCACGGTCTTCGGTTCCGACCGCTACCGGAAGGATGCCGACGCCAAATCGTGGCAGCGGTTTGCCGCCTACCTCAAGGAGGTCCTCAACTGAAGCAGAAAGCCCGGTTCATTGGAACCGGGCTTTTCCCATCCTCTTCTCTGATGCATTCTGCACTAGTGATACTTCACTTTGAACGCCTCTGCACTCTCGTCAAGCAGGGCGTGGCATTGACGGCAATCGGTCAGGGTGTCATGCCAGGCCGGGTACTTCGGCGCGCCGTCAAGACCATCCTTGTGACACTCCAGGCATTCGGCCCCGCCATCGCTGGCCGCCACCTCGTGCGGGATCATCGGCGGGTCACCGGTGGAACCTTCCGGCACCGCCAATCCTGCCTTCGGGACCTCCTTCTCGGCGACGGTTGCCGCCTCCTGTTTACAGCCGCTCACCAGCAGCATTCCGGAAAGACATGCGAGAAGAACAATCCAGGTCAATTTATTCATCTTCTTCCTCCCTGTCAAAAAGGTTTCCGTAAGCCAAATTCCAAAGCGTTTTCCGGGCAGATGCCGACGCAGGCGCCGCAGCGCGAGCAGTCCCCGGCATGAACACGTTCACAACTCCCGGCCAGGCTCGGCTGCAGCACTTCCGGCACGAAACAGACCTTCTCGCAACTCCCGCAATGGGTGCAGCGCGAGGGACGATAGGCGACCGCCACCGGGCTGACCCTGCCGAGCAGGGCGTAGAACCCTCCGAGCGGACAGAGCGACCGGCACCAGATGCGCCGGACCAGCAGCTGCTCGGCCAGGACGATCAGCACCAGGATGACCAGCGAACCGCTGATGCCGAAGGTCAGCGCGCGGCCGGCGACACCGATCGGCGACACCGTCTCGAAAACCGGCAGGCCGAGAAGCACCGAGAGGACCAGGATCAGGCCGAGAACGGCCTCCTTCCAGCGCAGATTGATCCGCTCCCGCTTCTTCGCCCACGGCAGCATGTCGAACAGGTCGGTCAGCAGGTGGACCGGACAGACCCAGCCGCAGAAAGCGCGGCCGCCGAGGATGCCGTAGAAGAGCAGGACGACAACGGTACCGAGAACCAGGGTCGTCGTCAGCGTGCCGGTGAGAACCAGAACCTGCAACGTCGCCAGCGGATCGGAGAGCCAGAGCGAGAAAAGCGCCGCCGAGCCGAGGTTCCCTTCGAAGAAGGCGAAGCCGAAGGCCGGGGTCGCCAGCAGCGCCACCACCAGCAGCTGAACGATGCGACGTCCTATGGTCCAGCGATTAACTCTCATACCAGCTCTCCGTCGGCGGCTGCAGCGGCCCGACAACGATTGCCGGCCGGTCGAGAACGCACGCCTTCTCGCAGATGCCGCAGCCGGTGCACTCCTTCTTGTGCACCACCGGCTCGAAAATGGCGTGGCGACCGGTCCTGACGTTGAGGTAGTTCTCGACGGTGATCGCCTTGTCGATCGCCGGGCAGGCGCGGTAGCAGACCTCGCAGCGCAGCCCCTTGATCGACAGGCACTCCTCCCGCTCGGTGATGACCGCCGTGCCGATGCGGGTCTTGAGCGGGTCTTTCAGCTCCGGGTCGAGGGCGCCGCTCGGGCAGGCCTTGACGCACGGCAGGTCGCTGCAGAGGTAGCAGGGGGTCTCGCGGGCGATGATCACCGGGGTGCCGATGGCGATACCGTCGGCAATCGTCCCCATTTTGACCGAGTCGTACGGGCAGACATGGGCACAGCGGCCGCAGCGCAGGCATTTCTTGAGAAACGCGTCCTCTTCCAGCGCGCCGGGCGGCCGCAGCATCCAGCCGTAGCCGGAGCCGGCCTTGAACAGCAGATAAGCGGCGGCCGAGCCGACCAGCGCCGCCCTGGCGCCGGTCGACTTCCGGGAGCTATTTGTTGAATTAACCTTGCCCATGTCTGCCACAATAAGTTAACGATCGTTTCAGGGCACAGCCAGGGCGTTTCCGGCAAGGCTTGCGTTCTGCGAGCGGGCGAGGCGTACATCCGTACGTTGAACCCGGGAGCAGGACGCGTAACGCCGCCGCGGATGCTCTGGCGAAGTCCCTACACCTTTTCGACCTTCACCGCGCATTTCTTGTAGTCCGGTTCTTTCGAGATCGGACAGAAGGCGTCGAGCGTCAGGTTGTTGATCATCTTGTTCTCGTCGAAGAACGGCACGAAGACCGAGCCCTTGCCCGGCACGCCCCGCTCGTTGACCGACGCCGCCAGCTCGAGGGTGCCGCGCCGGGTGGTCAGACGGATCTTGTCGCGGTTCTTGATGCCGAGCTTCTTGGCATCTTCCGGGTTGAGCTCGCAGACCGCTTCCGGCACGGCGCGGTGCAGCTGCTTGACCCGGCGGGTCATGGTGCCGGTGTGCCAGTGCTCGAGCACGCGGCCGGTGCAGAGCCAGAACGGGTACTCGGCATCCGGCGGCTCGGCGGCCGGTTCGTAGGGGCGGAAATAGATGGCGGCCTTCTTGCCGTATTTCTTCGCCTTGTGGAACTGGATCCCCTTCCCCTTCTCGACCATCGGGTCGTACGTCTCGTTGTAGCGCCACTTGACTTCCTTGCCGTCGATCACCGGCCAGACCAGGCCGCGCGCCTTCCGGTACTCCTCGTACGGCGCCAGGTCCTTGCCGGTGCCGAGGGTGAACTGGCGATACTCCTCGAAGATCGCCTGGTGCAGCGGCACGTCCTTCGGAAAGTCGAACAGGTGGCCGAGGTCCATCCGCCTGGCGACCTCGATGATCTGCACCATATCCTCGACCGCCTCGCCCGGGGCGTCGGCCAGCTTGTCCCACTGCTGTGTCCTCCGCTCGGCGTTGCCGTACATCCCCTCCTTCTCGACCCACATGGCCGACGGCAGGACGAGGTCGGCGACCTCGGTCGAACGGGTCGGGTAGGAATCGGAGACGACGACGAAGCGGCCGTCCTTGCGCGCCCCCTTGCGGAAGCGCTCGACGTTGGGAGCGGCCTGGAACGGGTTGTTGACCTGGACCCAGAGAAAGCGGATGTCGCCGCGATCGAGGGCGCGCAGCATCTCGGTGGCGTGGAAGCCGGGCTTGGCCGGGATGCTGTCGGGGTCGACCTTCCAGATCCTGCCGGCGATCTTGCGGTGCTCCGGGTTCATGACGACCATGTCGGCCGGCAGGCGGTGGGCGAAGGTGCCGACCTCGCGGGCGGTGCCGCAGGCCGACGGCTGGCCGGTGAGGCTGAACGGGCCCTGGCCCGGCTGGGAGATCTTGCCGGTCAGCAGGTGGATGTTGTAAACGAGCTGGTTGACCCAGGTGCCGCGTACATGCTGGTTGAAGCCCATGGTCCAGTAGGAGCAGACCTTGCGCTTCGGGTCGGCGTAGAGGCGGGCCATCTCCTCGACCGTCTTTGCCGGCACGCCGGAGATCTTCTCGACCTTCTGCGGCGTGTACTCGGCGAGCATTTTCCTGTACTCGGCGAAATCGATGACATGCTCCTCGTCGTTGAAGACGAAATTGTCCTCGACGCCGTAGCCGATGTCGGTCTTGGCCTTCTTGAAGATGACGTTCTGGTCGATGAACGCCTGGTCGTAGAGCTTGTCGCGGACGATGACGTGGGCGATGCCGTTGGCCAGCGCCAGGTCGGTCTGCGGACGGAACTCGACGTAGTGGTCGGCCTCCTTCGAGGTCCGGCTGTAGCGGGTGGCGAAGTCGATGATCTTGACGTCGGGGTTCCTGACCCGGTTGGCGGTCATGCGCGAGAAGAGGATCGGGTGGCACTCGCTCATGTTGGCGCCCCAGAGGAAGTAGGTGTCGCCGAGGTCGAGGTCGTCGTAGTTCCCCATCGGCTCGTCCGAGCCGAAGGTCTTCATGAACGCGGCGACCGCGCTCGCCATGCAGAAACGGGCGTTGGGGTCGATGCTGTTGCTGCCGATGCCGGCTTTCATGAACTTGGCGGCGACATAACCTTCCTGAACGGTCCACTGGCCGGAGCCGAACATGCCGATCTTCTCAGGTCCATGCTCCTTGATCACCTTCTGCATCTCGGTGGCGATCCGGTCGTAGGCCTCATCCCAGGAGATCTCGACGAACGTCTCCCCCTTGCGCAGCAGCGGCTTGGTCAGACGGTCCGGACCGGAGAGAATCTTGGCCAGGAAGTACCCCTTGATGCAGTTGAGCCCCTTGTTGACCGGCGCCTTGGCGTCCCCCGTGGTGGCGACGACCTGGCCGTTGCGGGTGCCGACCAGCACACCGCAGCCGGTGCCGCAGAAACGACAGGGGGCCTTGCCCCAGGTCAATCCGGCGTCGGCCGCTTCGGCATCTTTGGCCAGGATCGAATTGACCGGCAGTCCGGCGGCGGTCAAGGCGGCAGCGGCGGCGGCCCCCTTGATAAAACTTCTTCGCTTGAGTTCCATACCTTCCTCCCCTTTCTCCTGGTGACAGCTTGGCTTTTTAATGATCTACGCTGACGATATCCTCGAAATTGTGGTACGACATGGTGACATTGCTGACCCCCGGCAGATCGGCGACCTGCTTGAACAGCGCCTCTTCATCGGCCAGGGTTGCGGTCTCCATCACGGCGACGAGCAGCTCGCCGGGGGGCGTTTCCGCAAGTTCGAGCTCCGGGATCGCTTCGATCTGCGCGGTGACATCCACGCGCTTGTCGGCATCGATACGGATGACTATTCCACTGATCGGCATGGGACCTCCTCGTCTATTGATTGTGAGCCGAACTCAAAAGATCAGAGCCGATGCCCGCACGGCAGGGAGCAGACATCGACAGTGCACCAGCTTTCACAATACCCGAACCGGGTAAAAAGAATTTGACCAAAGTCAATTGCTTCTGAGAATGAACTAATATTCTACCTGAACAATCGTTTTTTTCTTGATTCGCTCCTACCCGCCGATATACTGGCTGTCGCTATGCAAAATACGCATAACGAAAGCGGGGGCAGCGCACCCACGACCGGCGTCCTCCTGGCCGGCGGTCACAGCCGGAGGATGGGCACCGACAAGGCGCTGCTGGCGTACCGCGAAGCGCCGCTCTGGCAACGCAGCCGCAGGGCGCTGGCAGCCGTCTGCGGGCAGCTGCTGATCGCCGGCGACCGGCCCGACCTCGCCGCCGAAAACCTGCCGAGCTTTGCCGACGCCTTTCCCGGCTCGCCGCTGACCGGCCTGCACACCGGCCTGACTCACGCGTCGACCGACTGGGTCACCGTCCTCCCCTGCGATCTCCCCTGGCCGTCGGTCGCGCTGCTGCGGCGTCTTCAGGCCGCCTGCTCCGAACGGTATGACGCGGTGGTGCCGCGAACCCGTCTCGGCCGCGAACCGCTGATCGCCTGCTACTGCAAGAGCGCGCTGCCGACAATCACCGACCGGCTCCTCTCCGGCCGACCGAAACTCCTCGATCTGCTCGACGCGTTGAACGTCCGCTACCTCGATGAGGAGGAACTCCCTCCGGGCTGGCGGCGCGCATTGCGCAATCTCAACAGCCGGGCCGATCTCGAACGGCTTTCGCAGCCGCCGCCGGCGCTGACCTTCATCGCCCACAGCGGAACCGGCAAGACCACCCTGCTGGAGAAACTGATCGCCGCCCTGACAAGCCGCGGCTGGACCGTCGGCGCTCTCAAGCATGACGCCCACACGTTCGAGATCGATCACGCCGGGAAGGATTCCTGGCGCCTGACCCGCGCCGGCGCGGCGGTGACCGCCATCAGTTCGCCGGCGCAAACCGCCGTCATCCACCGGCACGAGTTGGCGCCGGAGCCGGAGGAACTGCTGCGACCGTTTCACGACGAGGTCGACATCGTTCTTACCGAGGGTTTCAAGCAGAGCCCCCTGCCGAAGATCGAGGTTCACAGGTCCGTTCTCAATCGGCCGTTGCTCAGCCGCGGCGACCGGCACGACCCGACCCTGATCGGTGTCGCCAGCGACACCCCCCTTGAGGTCGACGTGCCGCGCTTCGCCCTCGACGACGCAACGGATCTGGCCACCTT
>JBFHOZ010000039.1:0-14772 GCA_041592975.1 Desulfuromonadales bacterium | reverse complement strand
CTGATGGTCGCCGGCAGGGGGATCGTCCACTCCGAGCGCACGCCTCCCCAGACGAGAGCGAGCGGCCACAGGCTGCACGCGCTGCAGCTCTGGATTGCCCTGCCCGAACAGGACGAGGAGACCGAGCCATCCTTTCATCACTACGAGAGCTCCCGGTTGCCGACCGTAACCGAAAACGGTGTCTCCCTGAGGGTGATGATCGGCGAGGCCTACGGGCTGAAATCTCCTGTCCGGACATTCTCCCCCACCCTCTACGTCGAGGCCGCCCTTGAGCCCGGCGCAAAATTGACCCTTCCCGACAGCGTCAGCGAACGCGGCCTGTATATTGTCTCCGGCAAGGCCAGGACGAGGGAGCGGAGTCTCGAGCCACGACAGATGATCGTTTTCGACCGGACAAGGGAGATCGTCATCGAGGCGACCGAAACGACGAGACTGGCGCTCATCGGCGGCGAACCGCTCGGGAAGAGAAAAATATGGTGGAATTTCGTTTCCAGCCGTCCGGAACGGATCGAACAGGCCAAGCGGGACTGGCGCGAGGGGCGCTACGAAAAAATCCCCGGCGAGAACGAATTCATCCCCTTGCCGGAATAGACCGCGACGACACCCATGCTGAAAGTGACCAACCGGATATCGATCCCTCCCGGCGAAATCGAGATCACCTTCATCACCTCCCAGGGTTCCGGGGGGCAGAACGTCAACAAGGTCGCGACCGCCGTTCATCTCCGCTTCGACATCGGCAGCTCATCCCTGCCGGACGGGGTCAAGGAGCGGCTGCTGCAACGCGCCGACCAGCGCATCACGACAGACGGCATCATCGTCATCAAGGCGCAGCGGCATCGCACCCGGGAAAGGAACCGGCAATCGGCGCTGAACAGGCTCAAGGAGATCATCTGCGCGGCAGCGGCGCCGCCGAAAAGGCGCAGACCGACCAAACCGACCGCGGCGTCGAAGCAGCGGCGGCTGGAGAGCAAGAGCAGACGTGGGGCAACCAAGTCGCTCCGCGGTAAAATCAGCGAATAGAGCGTTTCATGCAATGGATCGAGATCGCCATATCGGGAGGGATCCTGGTCGCCGTCGTCCTCTTCGGCGACAACGTCGCCCGTCACCTGCTGCTCTATCGCGGCAGCGGCGTCGGCATGAAGGTTTTCATCGTCTACATCGAGATCATCAAGGCGATCGGCGGCACCTTCCTCACCCTGCTCTGGATCGCCTCCTGCCTGTTCCTCTACGAAGGAATCATCGACTATTTCGGCGGCCGGGGCGTGCTCGTCGCGGTTGTGCTCATTTTGCCGATCTGCCTGGTTTTCTATGCCCTGCTGCAGGGGTTCACCCGGCTCATGGACGCCTTTCCGGAGATGATGCACCACAACAACTCCGATCCGGACGAATGACGCCATGGACCGCTCCTCCCGCAACCGGCTCAACCGGAGACACCTCGGACTCTTCCCGGGCGAAACCCTGTTCGACAGGATCGCCCGAGCCGTCTGCCGGGCGGAATGCCTGCCGCGCAAGGAGCTTTTCGAGGCATGGGAGGTGGCCCGCCAGGTCAGGCGGAGAATTTCCGGCCGGAGGGTCGTCGATCTGGCCTGCGGACACGGCCTGCTCGCCCACATCATGCTGATTCTCGACGGCTCCACGCCGGCAGCGGTGGCCGTCGACCGAAGTCTTCCGAAAAGCGCGGCGGTGCTGAGCGGAATACTGCGCGAAGAGTGGCCGCGCCTGAAGGCGCTACTGGAATTCCGGGAATCTGACCTGAATGAATTCGAGGCCGGATCCGATGACCTGCTGCTCTCGGTGCATGGCTGCGGCAGCCTGACCGACCGGATCATCGAGATCGCCATCGCTGCGCGGGCGGCAGTGGCCCTGCTCCCCTGCTGTCACGACCTCGACAGTTCCCCGACCGGCAGCCTCGAGGGGTGGCTGGAACCGACCCTGGCCGTCGACGTGACCCGCGCCCAGAGGCTGCAGGCAGCCGGGTACAGGGTCGTCACCCGGAAAATTCCCGGCGAAATCACTCCGAAGAACAGGCTGCTGATCGCCTGGCCCGAAAACGGGCGGTTTCTGCATCGACCTGGACCGTGACGGTGCGATCGACCACGCATCGGTATACTTTTCCGCCTGGCGTCAGCGCCCGCATCGGCGGAAGAGACTACCGGTTTGCCGACTCCTGGTGATATATTCGCAGGCCAGGTTGCCGGGCGACCCCGCGCAGCGATAAAAAGAATCAAGGTCCGCGCCGCAAACACTACCGGGGTCTGTTTTCTGAACAACACCTGCAGAAGAACGGGGAAACGGATGAGCGATGTCAAGCAGGAGGTTATTCTCGAGAAGCTGAATCAACTTGAAAGGCGGATTTCACGGCTCGAAGCGCGGGCAGAGAACGAGGATGTCGGTGACTTCGTCTTCGTCGAGGAAGCTGCCGGCCGACCGGGGCCGGCGCCCCCGCGCCGGCCGATACGGAGCATCCGCGAGCCGCTGACGGCAACAAGGGTTCTCGGCTGGGGCGGCGTCCTGGCGCTCGTCCTGGCTGCGACCTATCTGATCAAGCTCGGCATCGATCTCGGCTGGCTGACACCGACCAGGCAGGTCATGCTCGCTTTTCTTGGCGGGGCCGGCCTGATCGGGTCCGGTCTCGTGCTGAGACGAGCCGACCGCGAGTATGCCAGCCTGCTCCCCGCGGGCGGCGTCGCCATCCTTTTCCTGTCAATCTACGGCGCCCACCTCTACTATCGCCTGATCGAATTCCCGGCGGCCACCGGCGCCGTCGCCCTGGTCTGCCTGTTGTCCCTCTGGCTCTGCCGGCACTTCGCCAGCGAGATGTACGCCTATGTCGCCATCGTCGGCTCCTACACCGCCCCGCTGCTGCTGAAGGGACTGCGTGCCGACGTCGTCGACCTGGCGATCTACTACACCGCCTGGAGCCTGCTCTACTGCGCCTGCGCCATCTGGCTGCAGCAGCGCCGCATCTACCTGGTCGCAGCCTATCTGGCCCTGCTCGGCTTCGACCTGATCTGGTACCAGCAATGGCACCATGCCGCTCACCCGCAGTGGCAGGCGGCCCTGGTGTTTCAGGCGTTGCAGTTTGTCATTTTCACTTTCGTCACGGCATTCTACACGCTGCACCACGACCAGAAGCTGGACCAGCCGGCGGCACTCGGCCACCTGCCGCCGCTGCTGCTCTTCTACGCGCTCGAATACGGACTTCTCAGCCGCTACCTGCCCGCCTACGCACCCTGGATCGCCATCGGCAGCCTGGCAGTCCTGCTCGCGGTTTACGCCGCGGCCCGCATCGGATTCCGATACCGCCTGGAAGGCGGACAGCTGATTCTGAGTGCCTACGCGGCCCTCGTCCTGTTCCATGCCGGCTACCTCGAACTGCTGCCGGATGCATACGCTCCCGGGGCGGGACTGCTGGCCGGAATCACCATGGCGGGCTGGATCGTCCTCCGCCGCGGCATGCCGGCTCGATCCGGCTGGCCGCTGGTCGGCGCCCTGGGGCTGGTGTTCGTCATCAATGCCTTGCGGGCCGCGCTCAACTTCGATCTCAAGGGTGTTCCCGGCGGCGACTACCTCGCGCTGGCCTATGCGGCGGAACTCTATGTGGCCTATGTCCTGGTCCGGAAAACGGATATCGGCAGGCCGCTTGCGGGCGCACTCCTCTATGCGGGGCATCTGTCGGCCATGGCCGCGCCGGTCCACATGTTCGACGAGCGGCTCCCCGTCTCTTTCAACTGGGCCCTGCTCGCCGTTCTCTCACTTCTCGCGGCCCTGAAGACAAGTGACCGGATGCTGGCGCAATCATCGCTGTTCGTATTTGCCGTTTCCGGTGCCAAGGTGATGCTGTACGACCTCGACCAGGCGGAACCGCTCATCCGGATCGGATGCCTGGTGATCCTCGGCGTCAGCTTCTATGTCGGCGGCTGGCTATACCGCCGGGTCGACACCTTGTAGATATTAACCAGTTTCGAATAAAGGAGATGCAAATGCCTGTTATTACGATTGAAGGTCCGGAAATCATCGACATGGAATTGCGTCGCGGTTTCGTCCGCGACCTTACCCTGGCCGCTTGTGCGGCCTACGATATGCCAAAAGAGAAAATTGTCGTGCTGATCAGGGAAAACCGGCCGGACCAGGTCGCGGTCGCCGGAGAGCTGATCAGCGACAGAGATTGAGTACGGGTCTGGACATTTCCGGTTTTTCTGATAAATTCCTGCCCAACACCCACAAAGGAGATATTCATGAAACAGCTCATCGTACTGCTCGCCGCCCTGCTCATCGCCCTTCCCTGCACGGCCATTGCCGAGGAAGGGCCCCAGGTATCACGGGCCCAGTTCTGCACCGCCATTGCCGACCACGAACCGGTCGACGCCCCCGAGACGGTCGAAGTCGGGCTGCAGACGCTCTACTTCTTCAACGAGATCGTCAACGGCTCCGGACAGACCGTGACGCACCGCTGGTATTACAACGATGTCCAGATCGCCGACGTCGCGCTGAATATCGGCGCCGATCGCTGGCGGACCTGGTCCACCAAGCAGGTCTGGCACCTCGCTCCGGGAACCCTGAAGGTCGAGATTCTCGACTCAACCGGGGCCCTCCTTGCCGAGAGGGAGATTGCACTGCAGTAAGACTGAATATGGCCCCGGCCGTTCTGGCGGGGCCTTTCCTTTCTGTTTCAAGTATCGGACACTGAAAGTCGTTCCGACGGCAATCGACCCGAAACCGGCATTCACCATGGCGTAAACGGCGTCAAACCTGCCGTTGACTGCGGAGGTGCGTACCGGCAACAGCCCCATGGTGGCTGTATCCGCAAGGCCGTCTCTGCCGGACATGCTTCCTTAACGCCCCCCTCAAGAGCGACATTTTAATCTTGGAAATATCGGCCGTTCAATTATAATTCAGACAGTCCACAAAGCACCACGCCCCGGAGGAATTGAAACCGTGAAAATACTCGCGATCACCGGCAGTTATCGCAACGGCGGCATCATCCACCAGGCCGTGGATGAACTGGAGCGTGCGCTCGGAAGCCGGGGGCATGAGACGGAGCGGATCGATCTGCTCGGCTGCCGGATCGGATTCTGCACCAACTGCCGCCGGTGCACCCAGAACCCGGGCCCGGAGGTCGGCCGATGCCCGCTCGACGACGACATGGGCAGGATTATCGCCGCAATCGAATCGGCCGATGCTCTGATCCTCGCGTCGCCGGTCAATTTCGGTTCCGCCACGGCGCTCTACAAGCGCTTCCTCGAACGACTCACCGGATACGGGTACTGGCCCTGGGGAGCGCCCGCTCCGAAGTTTCGGCGCAGCCCGCCGACCAAGAAGGCCATCCTGATCACGTCCAGCGCTGCTCCGGGAATCATGGCCCGCCTTTCCTCCTGCACCATGAATTCCCTGCGCTATACCGCCAAGGTCGTCGGCGCCCGACCGGTTTCCAATGTCTGTATCGGCTTCGCGGCGCAATCCGAAGCGCAGACCCTGAACAACAGAAACAGAAGGCTCCTGCTTGCAGCTGCCGCAAAGCTCGGAGCCGATGCATGAACGACACCGAACATTTCAGGAAGCTAGAGAGGTTCTTCCAGACAGCCAGGATCAACAAGTTTTTCCAACCGGCACTGACCGTCGCCGACCGCTCGGCTGAAATCTCCCTCGCCGTCGGATCGAAATTCTTCCACGCCGGCCATGCCGCGCATGGCGCGGTCTGCTTCAAGCTCCTCGACGACGCCTGCTATTTCGCCTGCCAGTCGATCGAATCCGGTCATTTCCTCGTGACCTCTTCGTTCAATATCCAGTATTTCGCGCCGGTCACCGGGGGGACGCTGACGGCCCGGGCCGCCGTCGTCTCGACATCCAGGAGCGTCAGTTATGCCCGGGGGGACGTCTTTGACGACCGGCAGAGGCTGGTCGCTTCCGGGAGCGGCACCTTCATGAAAAGCAGACTCCCCCTCGACGAGCAGGTCGGGTACTGCTGACATCGGGGATGCCGGCAGCATCTGGTCCCGGAATTTCCTCTCCGGCCTTTTCAATTGAACCGCATCGTTCACGTTAGAGATTGAAATAGCGCCGCTGATTGTGATTAGATGAAGTCATGGTCACGTCTTTTCCTTTTTCGGCATTGATCGGCCAGGAGGCGCTCAAGACCGCCCTGCTGCTCAACGCCGTCGACCCGTTGATCGGCGGAGTGCTGATCCGGGGGCACAAGGGCTCCGGCAAATCGACGGCAGCCCGGGCTCTGGCATCGCTGCTGCCGGTGATCCATTCGATCCGAGGCTGCCCCTACCATTGCGATCCGGCGCTGCCGGATTCCGCCCACGACGAATGCCGCGCCCGGATCGACTCCGGCGAGCCGCCGGAGATCGTCACGTCGGCGACGCCGATGGTCGAACTCCCCCTTTCGGCAAGCGAGGACCGGATCGTCGGCACCCTCAATCTCTCCGCGGCACTGCACAAAGGCGAGCGCGTCTACGAACCGGGGCTGCTTGCCGCCGCCAACCGCGGCATCCTCTACGTCGATGAAGTCAACCTTCTGGCCGACCACCTGGTCGACCTGCTGCTCGATGCCGCCGCATCCGGGAGCAACATCGTCGAACGGGAGGGGATGCGCTATTGCCATCCGGCCCGGTTCATGCTGATCGGCACCATGAATCCCGAGGAGGGAGACCTGAGACCGCAGTTCCTCGACCGCTTCGGCCTCTGCACATCCGTGCAGACCATCAGGGACCCGCAGCAGAGAACCGAGATCATCCGCCGGCGCATCGCCTTCGAGCAGTCACCCGACGCCTTCGTTCAGGGGTACAAGGCCGAGGAGATACAATTGCGCGAACAGATCGCGTCAGCCCGTGCGAACTGCCAGCAGGTCAGGGTTCCGGACGGCATCTACCGGTCGGCAGTCGAAATCGCCATTGAAGCGGACGTCCAGGGGCACCGGGCCGAGATCACCCTGACCAGAGCCGCCAGGGCGCTATCGGCCCTGCTTGACAGACCCGAGGTAACCGCCGACGAACTTCACGAGGTGGCCCGTCTCGTCCTGCCGCACCGCCTGGCGGCAACACCGCTCGACCGCCCCGAGGAGATCGACGGCAGGATCGACGACATTCTCGCCAGGTCTCTCGGCATCCAGCGAAAGAGCGACCGGTCATTGTCGGCTGACGAGGCGGCCATCCTGGACAATCACGCCTTTCCGGGATCGGCCGCGGCCGGCAGCATGCTCTTCACCTATCTGAAAAAAAAAGCCCGGAGCGCACCTTCGAACCTGAAGACAGCGTCATCCTGAGCCATATCGACCTCGACCATCACGGGCCTGACCGCCAGCCGGCCCGCTCCCGGAGCTCGCAGCTTTCCGGCATGCGCACCGGCAGGGCAATCGGCCACTCGCCGCTTACACCCGAACGCCCGGCGCCTGTCGACCTGCCGGCCACGATTCTGGCTGCGGCCGCCAGGACAGCGGCAACAGCGGAACGGGGCATCGTCCTAGAGCGGCAGGACCTGCGCGTCACCGACAGGGCGATACCGCGCCACCGGCTGATCGTGTTCATCGTCGATGCCTCCGATTCGATGGGCGAGGGAACCACGACCACGCGGATGGCGGCGGCCAAGGGGGCGATCCTGACCCTGCTGAAGACGGCATACCTGAGCCGCGACAAGGTCTGCATGATCACCTTCCAGGACGACAGGGCCGTCACCTTCCTTGCCCCGACCGGCAGCGTCGACACTGCCCGAGAGAGATTGAGACGGTTGCCGGTCGGCGGTTCATCGCCGCTCTCCCGGGGGCTTATGGAAGGATGGCGCGTCATCAGGCGGGAACGGCATAAAGACCCTGCCGGCAGACCGGTCCTGGTCCTCCTTTCCGACGGTGCCGCCAATACGCCTGTCGACCGGAGTCTCGACGCGGCGACGGAGGCCAGGGGCCTGGCCCGAAGGATCGCCGAGGATGACATCCCGGCGATCATCATCGAAACCGGCGCCGGTCGGACAGGCGGCCTGATGCAGGATCTCGCCGCGATCTTCAAGACGACCTGCCACCGGACAGGGAGGCTCGACTCCGGCCGGGTGTTGAGGATGGTGGAAGCAGCAGGACAAGGGCCATGAACGAGGAAACATGGGATACGATCTGCAGGCGCTGCGGCCAGTGCTGCTTCAACCGGATTATCGAGGAGGACGGAACCGTCTACGTGACGCCGATTCCGTGCCGCTACCTCGATATCGTCACCCGCACCTGCAAGGTCTATAACAAGCGTTTCGAGACTGGCGAGGAGTGCGTGAGGCTGACCCCGGAGATTGTCCGCAGCGCCTTCTGGCTGCCTGAGGAGTGCGCCTACGTCGCGCACGTCCGTAAACGCGACAGCGCGAAGCTCGTGCGGTGAGGATGGACATGGAAAATTCCGGTACGGCAGAACTTCGGCGCCGCCGGGCCTGGTTCGGCTGGTGCATGTACGACTGGGCCAACTCGGCCTTCGCGACAGTCATCCTCGCCGCCGTCCTGCCGGTCTATTTCGCCACCCTGGTGCCGCCGGACGGCGCGACGTTCCATCTCTTCGGATTCACGCGCCGGGTTCCGGCCACGGCCCTGTGGGGCTACGCGGTCTCTCTTTCGATGCTCGTTGTCGCCCTGGCCGCTCCCTACCTGGGGGCCTGGTCCGACTCGCGGCGTTCGCGGCGGAATTTCCTGATGCTCTCCTGCCTGGTCGGGGCAACGGCGACGTCGCTCCTCCTTTTCGCCGGACCGGGCCGTTACCTGCTGGCGCTGGGGCTGTTCGTCATCGCCAACATCGGCTTCGCCACCGGCAACATCTTCTACAACTCCTTTCTGCCGGCGCTGGCGGAAAAATCGGAGCTCGATGCGCTCTCCGCACGAGGGTTCGCCCTCGGATACGTCGGCGGAGGAGTGGCACTGCTGATCACTTTTCTCCTGATCCAGCAATACCAGATGTTCGGTTTCGCAGACCGGGGCGCTGCGACCCGCTTCGGTTTTCTTCTGACCGGTCTCTGGTGGGCCGGCTTTGCCCTGCCGACCTTCCGTCACGTCCGGGAGGACGCCTTCATTCATGATCCGGAACCGCTGCAGCATGGATTGGGCAACTACTTCCGGACCTTCGCCCGTATCCGGCACTACCCGCAGCTGCTGCGATTCCTGCTCGCCTTCCTCTTCTACAACGACGGCATCCAGACGATCATCGCGGTTTCGGCAATCTTCGCCAGCGCCGAACTCGGCCTCGGGCAGGGGGCGGTGCTCGGCTGCTTTCTGATGATCCAGTTCGTCGCCATGCCGGGAGCGCTGCTCTTCGCCCGCCTGGCATCGAAGCTCGGCGCAAAGAGCGCCATCATGATCAGCCTCGGCCTCTTCGTCGGGGTGACCGTCTATGCCTTCCGGATGGATTCAGCCCTGGAGTTCTGGGTTCTCGGCTTCGTCGTCGCCCTGATTCTGGGAGGGAGCCAGGCGATCAGTCGTTCCCTGTTCGCCGCCATGGCGCCGAAGGAGCGAAGCGCCGAATTTTTCGGCTTCTATGCGGTCAGCGGCAAGTTCGCCTCGATTTTCGGTCCGCTGGTCTTCGCCGCCATCGCCGACCTCACCGGTTCGGCCCGGCTCTCCATCCTCGCCCTCGCCGGTTTCTTCCTGGCCGGCATGCTCCTGCTGGCGACTGTCGATGTTGACGAGGGGCGGAAACAGGCGACCTGACACTCCTCAGGACGCCTCCACCGCAACTTCCTCTCCCCGCACCGGCATCACCAGGTCGCCGATGAACAGGCTGCCGTTGTGGACGAAGAAGCAGTTCGGCAGGCATTCGACCATCTCGACCAGTTTCTCGGCGTACGCTTTCTCCTCCCCCTCTTCCGGCAGGGCGAGGCCGAGCAATACGGCATCGGCGTTGTGGCTTTCTTCGCACATGACGTCGAAGACGCTCTTGTCCTCCGGCTTCAGGTTGACGATGATGTCGGCGTCGATGCGGATCTCCCTGATGAGATTTTCCAGGAACCGGGTCGTGCTCCCCTGCATCAGCTCGTTGGACGCGAGGCTCAGTATCCGGATGCGGGCATTGTGCCACTCGGGGTTCTGGGAAAGCAGGTAGGCGAGCAGCAGCATCAGGTCGCCGTTGCGCTTGAGGCCGCCCCACCAGACATCGATCGACCTCTTCTCACCTTCCATCGGCATCCGCACGAACTCCGGCTTGCCGATCACCAGGCTGCGCTTGAGGTGGCTGAGGCGCCGGGCGATCCGCAGGAATGATTCGAGCCGCGCCGGATCATCCGGCCAACCGAGCAGCACGGTGTTGCTGTCGAGGCCGGCCAGGCCGTTGGCCTGGACAACGGCAAGGATGCCCCGCTCGATGTCCCAGACCACGTTGACCTCGGGAAAGGCGACCAACCCCTCCCGGTCGAGAATCCTCTCGAGGAACCTCTGGCGCTCGTTCGTATCGACATCGAGCTTGCGGATATCCCCTTCGATCAGTTCGCACACCGTCACCACCCCGCGGTTCTCGCTGAACCAGGCACCGTACTGAACCAGGTCGAGACGCTTTTCAAGATCTCTGGTGAAGATCAGGATGTGTGGCCGCCAGTTGCGGGCCGTCATCGGACGCTTCGAAAGCCGGATGAGCGCCCAGCGGATCATCGCCTCGTAGAGGTCGCGGCGGACGTCCCCCCAGGCCTCCCGGCGGTGACGCCGTTTAAAGAATATCCACAGGAACAGTTCGATCGACAGGGCAACGAGGGTTGCTGGCCAGTGAATCAGCAGCATAACGCCGAAACAGGCCATGGCGGTCGGAAGGCTGACATACCAGGGCGTGTTCAGCGTCGGACGCCAGAACGGGTTGCCGGCGATCTTCTCGACGGCGGCGACCAGGTTGATAAGCCCGTAGACGCTGAGGAAGAACATCGTGACCACGGTCGCGACGGTGTTCAGGTCCCCCAGCAGGACGGCCATGAAGGCCAGCAGGAAGGTGACGATATAACCGGCGAGCGGTTCGCGATCCTTTTCCGCCGTCCGGGCGCGGAGAAACCGCGGAACGAGCCCGTCGGAGGCCAGGGCCGAGAGGGTGCGCGGGGCACCGAGCATCGATCCGACGGCGGAAGAGAAGATCGCCCCCCACAGGCCGGGGAGAACCAGCCAGGGGCCGAGCACGGCGATCCGGGTCCAGATAAGCGCCTCGTTGCGCAAGGCCTCCGGCGTGCCGCCAAGGCTGAGCAGTACCGGAACGGTGAGATAGATGACGAAACCGCAGACGACCGCGGCCAGCGTGCCGCGCGGCAGCGATTTCCGCGGATCGGTGAGATCGCCGGAGAGACTCAGGCCCGCCATGATCCCGGTTACAGCCGGAAAGAACACCGCGAAGACCTGCCAGAAGGTGACCCGCACCAGGTCGGGCGCCTCCCCCGTGAAGGTGACCGGATCCGAGGTGAAAGCGCCTGTTGCCAGCGCCAGCAGCGATGCGCCGATAAGAACGAGTACCGGGATCTGCGCCTTGAGGGCAAAGGCCGCACCGCGGTAGGAGAGCAGGGCGACAACGACGATGATCAGGAACGCCGCCGGCAGAATCGGCACGCCCGGCCAGATGAACCGGATCGACTCGGCCAGACCGTAGGCATAGAGGGTCACCGACAGCGCCTGGGAGAGAAACAGGGGCAGGCCGATGGCGCCGCCGATCTCGATGCCGAGGCTGCGCGAGATCATGTAATACGCCCCCCCGACCCCCACCCTGCTGTTCGTGGCGATGGACGAGAGACTGAGCGAGGTCGCCAGCGTGATCGAGTTCGCCAGGGCGACAATGAGGAGGGTTTTTAAAAGCCCGACCTGGCCGAGCACCCAGCCGAAGCGGAGATACATGATCACGCCGAGGATGGTCAGGATCGTCGGCGTAAAGACGCCGAGAAATGTTCCGAGCCCCTTGCCACTCGGCCGGCTGAAGACAGATGTGTTCAATAAACCCTCCGAAGACGGTGTGCCAGTACACCCGGATATGTCGCGCGTGCGTTCAGGAGCCGGATATGAGCATACCCGCCAGATTGCCGGATTGCAAGGCGGTCGCGTGGACTCTGGCCAGAGCACCGCACAGCTCCACAGGACCGTCGAAGAAGACGCCAATATAGTTCCGGGACAGCCCCTTCAGGCGACTTCCCTCCGGGCCGGCAGGCTCGACGACCACCTCGAGAACGTCGCCGACGAAACGCCCGGCGAATGCCGACTGTTTCTCCATCCCCAAAATCCTGAGCAGGGAGGCTCTCTGTTTGGCGACATCCCCCCTCACCTGCGCCGGCATGGTTGCGGCGGGAGTACCGGGGCGACGACTGTAGGGAAAGACGTGCAGGTACGAGACCGGCATCGCCTCGATCAGTCGGACGGTGTTGTCGAACGCGGCCTCCGACTCACCGGGGAAGCCGGTGATCACGTCGAGTCCGACGGCCGCCTCCGGCAAACGCTCGTGGACTTTACCGATCAGCCGGTAGAAATCGTCGGCCGAGTAATGGCGGTTCATCCGCTTCAGGACGCCGTCGTCGCCCGACTGGAGCGGAATGTGCAGATGCGGACAGACGCTGCGCGACCGTGACATGACGTCGATGAGCGTATCGCTGATTTCGTTCGGCTCGATCGACCCCAGACGCAGACGCCGGACATCCGTTTCTTCCTCCAGCCGGCGGATCAGGTCGGCGAGCGATCGCGGCGTCTCCAGGTCGGTTCCGTAGGCGCCGATGTGGATACCGGTCAGGACGATCTCCGGATATCCGCCGTCGACCAGCGTGCGGACCTGGTCGACCACCTGGTCGATCTCCGCCGAGCGGCTGCTGCCGCGGGCGTAGGGGATGATGCAGTAGGAGCAGTAGGCGTTGCAGCCGTTCTGGATCTGGACAAACGCCCGGCTCCGCTCGGAAAAACTGCTGATTTCATGCGGAACGGCGTCGACGACGCCGTGGATATCGGAGACTTCGACGACCGGCTCGGTCGCATCCATTTCCAGGTAGCGGATCAGATCCTTCTTGTCGTCGTTGCCGAGAACGAGCGAGACACCGGGGATGTCGCGGATCGCCTGAGGATCGACCTGGGCATAGCAGCCGGTGACGATCACCCGGCAACCGGGATTGTGCCGGCGAGCGCGCCGGATCAGGTTGCGTGACTGGGAATCGGTCGCCGCCGTCACCGTGCAGGTGTTGACGATCACCAGGTCGGCCCCCTCCTCGAACGGCACCTGTCGGTAGCCGGCCGACCGCAGCTTCTCTTCCATCGCAACCGACTCGAACTGGTTGGTCTTGCAACCCAATGTGACAACGGAAAAAGTCAAAGCCATAATTTCAGAAAAAAGGTGAACGGTGAAAAGCTAAAGGCACGATTATTTTCCCTGATCCTTCAACCCTTCACCTGATAATCATTCTATCCAGCCACCGCCGACAACCTCGCTCCCGCGATAGAAAACCGCTGCCTGGCCGGGGGTGACGCCGTTCTGCGGCACCGTGAGGGTGACGCGGGCCCGGTTTCCCGGCAGCGGCTCGATCCGGGCCGGAACCTCGCGGTGCCGGTATCGGATCCGGCAGCGGGCGTCGATGTCGCCATGCGGACGCTCCTGCGTCCAGCTGGTCCCGTAGACGGTAAACCCGGACCGCGCCAGGTGCGGCTTCTCGCCGACAACGACCTGCTTCTTTCCGGCATCGATCCCGACGACGAACAGCGGCTCGGGCCAGGAGATTCCCAGGCCCTTGCGCTGACCGATGGTGTAGCGGTAGATCCCGCGGTGATGGCCGACCACTTTGCCGGAAACGTGGACGATGTCGCCGTCCAGCGCACCGCTCCCCCGCTCCTCCTCGAGGAAACGGACGTAGTCTCCGTCCGGCACGAAGCAGATGTCCTGGCTCTCCGGCTTCTCGGCGACACGGAGCCCGAGGCGCGACGCGTGCCCGCGGACCTCCTCCTTGGTCATGCCGCCGAGGGGGAAGCGGACCGTCCGCATCTGCTCCTGGTTGAGGGTGAAGAGGAAGTAGCTCTGATCTTTCTGCTCGTCGGCGCCTTTTCTCAGGCGATACTGCCCCCCCTCCTCGACAATTTGCGCATAGTGACCGGTCGCCAGCCAGTCGGCCTGCAGTTCCCGGGCGCGACGCAGCAGGATCTCGAATTTGAGAACCTGGTTGCAGAGGACGCAGGGGTTCGGCGTCCGACCGTTGAAATAGTCGTCACAGAACGGGTCGATGACCATCTCCTGGAAATACTCCTCGAAGTTGACGACATAGAACGGGATGCCGAGCGACTCGGCCACCCTCCGGGCGTCGTAGACGTCGTCGAGGGAACAGCAGGTACCGAAGGTCTCGCCGTCCGGAGCGTCGAATCGCGAGTAATCCCAGATCTGCATGGTCATGCCGATCACCTCGTGCCCCTGCTCCCGGTAAAGGGCCGCGGCGACCGATGAGTCGACCCCGCCGCTCATGGCGACGACGATACGTTTTCTGTTTTCCGTCATAGATCGAAAGAAGGTTTCTGGCATTCGGCGTCAGGGACCACCCAGAAAAATCTCACGCGTTCACGCCACCCCCAACCTGGGCCCATTACCTTGAAATCAAGGAAAGGCTCCTGCAGCACAGGAGCCTTTCCATAGTTAACGTCACTCCTCGCAAACAAAACCTATTTGTTTGATTCCTGGTAGTTTTTGATCGCTTCGTGAAGGGCGTCGGCGGCCAGGTTCGAACAGTGCATCTTCTGCGCCGGAAGACCGTCGAGGGCCTCGGCGACCGCCTGGTTGGAAAGCTCCAGCGCCTCCTCGATGGTCTTGCCGATGGCCATCTCGGTGACCATCGACG
>JBFHOZ010000038.1:0-15005 GCA_041592975.1 Desulfuromonadales bacterium | reverse complement strand
TGCCGCCGAACTGCTCACCTATATCCGGATAGGAAAAGGACGTCAACTGACGTGTCAGGTACATGGCAATCTGTCTGGCCTGTACCAGCGCCTTGTGTCTCTTTGCCGACTTCAAATCCAAAATTTTTATATTGAAATGGCTGGCCACCGCTTTCTGAATCTGTTCCGTCGAAATTTTTCTGTTCTTTTCAACGAGAATATCCTTGAGGATGTCCTTGGCCATATCCAGGCTGATCGGGGTCGATGTCAGGCTGGCGTAGGCACCGATCCTGATGAGATAACCTTCGAGTTCGCGGACATTGCTGCTGACCGAGTTGGCGAGAAACAGGGCGACCTCCTCGGGCAGGTCGATGCCGTTCTGCTCCGCTTTCATCTTGAGAATGGCCTGTTTGGTCTCGACGTCGGGCGCCTGGATGTCGGCGATCAGTCCCCATTCGAAACGGGAGCGGAGCCGCTCCTCGAGTCCGGGAATTTCCTTCGGAAACTTGTCGGACGTGACGACGATCTGCTTGTGCGACTCGTAGAGAGAATTGAAGGTGTGAAAAAATTCTTCCTGGGTTCTCTCCTTTCCGGCGATGAACTGGATATCGTCGATCAGCAGCACATCCATGGTTCTGAACTTGTTCCTGAATTCGTCCATCTTGTTGTACCGGAGCGAATTGATCAGTTCGTTCATGAATTTTTCGGATGTGTAGTAGCAGATCGCCATCTGCGGATCTTTTTTCTGTATGTCGTTGCCGATGGCGTTGATCAGGTGGGTTTTGCCGAGACCGACACCCCCATAGATGAAAAGCGGGTTGTATGTCGTTGCCGGATTGTTGGCGACAGCCATTGCCGCGGCGTAGGCAAACTGGTTCGAGGAACCGGTGACGAATTCGTCAAAAGTGTATTTTGGGTTGATATTGACCGACTGATTCCGGTTGGCGGCGGGAATTCTTGCATCCTTCTTTTCTTTCCGGGCCGGTTCGGTGATCTGCTTGCTGCTGTTTTCCTGCTGGGTGGCAATCCGGAACTGGATGTCGTACTCGGTCGCACCGATGTCGGAGAGGGTCTCGCGGATGAGTCGGTAATAGTTCTCGCGGATCCAGTCGAGGAAAAATTTATTGGGAACCTGCAGTTCGACCCTATCCGCTTCAGCCTGGACGAACTCGATCGGCTTTATCCAGGTCGCAAAATGCTGCGGATTCAGCGAAAGTTCGAGTTTGTCGAGCGCTTTTTTCCAGATTTGGTCAGTTGACATATTATTTTCGGAAGCTGCACCAGCCATGTGTTCAGCAGGAACAATAGGAATAAACTTTTCGCATACTGTCTGTTTATCCACAAGTTTTTTCACAGGTGTGGATAAATATTCAATGATCGATGTGAGCTAGGATTGGCCGACCTTTTGAGTCGTATGATTGATCAAAAAAATCGCCTTACGACGCTAGCAGAGGCGATTTTTTTTTGCAACATTTTTTTGGCGGTTCCTTCGCGCCCGGCCTGTCCGGAAGTGCCACGGAAAACCTGAAAATTTCTTGACATGTCTATAGAAATATGCTTAGTAGTGCTCTTTGCGCAAATGGCAAATATCATCGAAGCGGAACGGTGTTTCGCTTTAACGAATTGACGAGCAAGGAGTTGACATTACCATGAAACGTACCTATCAGCCGAGTCGGGTCAGCCGCAAGCGGACCCATGGTTTTCGCAAAAGAATGCAGACAAAGAATGGCCGGATTGTCCTCAAGAGGCGCCGGGCCCGCGGTCGCAAGCGTCTGTCGGTGACGACCCCGTCCAAGTAGCGGCGGGTTGGTATCGGCGTCTTGAGCGCTGCCAGGCGACAGGGCTTCCCGGCTGACAACAGGATCAGGAAGCGGCAGGATTTTATCCGGGCTCGAAACGCCGGCCGCCGCTTTCGCACCGCTCACTTCTACATCCATGTACTGGAAAACTGTTCCGGCCGTTCGCGTCTCGGTATCACCGTTTCGCGCCGGATCGGTCATGCCGTCTGCCGCAACCGTATCAAGCGTCTGGTGCGCGAATTTTTTCGTCAGAACTACGGGCAGATCGTCTCCGGTCTCGATGTATCGGTCGTCGCTCACCGTCGTCCCGGGATGATAAGCCTGGATGCAGTGACCGAAGAGTTGCAAATTCTGTTCGGCATCTCCCACAGGTCGGGTCTGGAATGATCAAACAGGTCTTAGTGGCGGGCATCGTGATTTACCAGAAGTTCCTGTCTCCCCTGACGGGGGCGACGTGCCGTTTTTTCCCTTCCTGTTCAGCCTACACGCTTGAGGCGATCGAAAGGCATGGCCCCTGGCGCGGGTTGCTTTACGGTTTCACGCGGATATGCAAATGCCACCCCTGGCACCCGGGCGGCTTTGATCCTGTTAAATAATAGAAATATCAGGGTTTTACTGGAGATTTTCATGGATAACAACAAGAATACCTTCATCGCTATCGCCCTGATGCTCGGTGTCTGGGTCGTCTTCACCATTCTGTTTCCCCCGCAGCAGACCCCGCCGGCCGAACCTGTTGCCGGTCAGGTTGCTGAACAGACAGCCGCCGCTCCGTCCCCGTCCCACTCGCCGGATGCAGCCGCCATCCCTGTCCCCGCGGTACCGGTCGTGCCGGCCGACGAGCAGGAGTTCATCGTCCGGACCGATCTGTTCACGGCCGTCTTTACCAATATCGGCGCCCGCCTGAAGAGTCTCGAGCTGAACAACTACCGGACCGAGAACCGTCCGGATGCCGACCTGGTGTCGATGATCGACGTCTCTTATCCGCATCTTGCAACCCTGCGGCTTGCCGGCGTCAACGGTCTGCAGCTCTCCCCCGAGGCGGCCTACTCCCTCCCCGACGGCGGCAAAGAGGTCCGCCTGAGCGGTGCCGAGGAGAAGGAGCTCGTTTTCGCCACCCGCACGGCTGAAGGGCTCGTCGTTGAAAAAGTGCTGACCCTGCGCGGCAGCAGTTACGCCATCGATCTCGAGATCCGGGTGAGCAACCCGGCTTCCTCCGTCGGTCGCGGCGGGCTGGAGCTCTCCCTGGTGCAGGGGATTGACGAGTCGGTCGAGACCGACCAGTTTACCTTTGTCGGCGGTGCCTCTCTGGTCGACGGCGAAGTCAAGACCGCGACCCTGGAGGATCTGAAGAAGGAATCGGCCACCTTCGGCAAGAACGCCGTCTGGTCGGCCTACGAGGACAAGTATTTCATGTCGGCCCTGGTTCCCCTGGAGGGATCCAGCGAGCAGGTGGTGATCCGGCGTATCGACAATCGCGTCGAGAATGTCTTCAGCCTGCCGTTCTTGTCGGTCAATCCCGGCATGGCCGTCAGCCAGAAGTTCCTCGCCTATTTCGGCCCGCGCGACAAGTCGATCCTCGATGCGGTCAACTACGACCTTGCCAAGGCGATCGATTTCGGTTTTTTCAGCGTCATCGCCGATCCGCTGTTGTGGTTCCTCAACGTCATCAACCAGTACATCAACAACTACGGGATCGCCATCATTCTGCTGACCGTTATCATCAAGCTGCTTTTCTGGCCGCTGACCCACAAGAGCTACGCGTCGATGAAGGCGATGCAGAAGCTGCAGCCGGAGATGCAGAAGATCAAGGAGCGCTTCAAGAACGACCGCGCCCGTCAGGGGCAGGAGACCATGGAGCTGTACAAGAAGCACCGGGTGAATCCGATGAGCGGCTGTCTGCCGATGCTGATTCAGATCCCGGTCTTCTTTGCTCTTTACCGGGTACTGTATGAGGCGATCGAGCTCCGCCATGCTCCTTTCGCATTCTGGATCACCGACCTGTCGGCCAAGGACCCCTACTACATCACCCCGCTGATCATGGGGGCGACCATGTTCATCCAGCAGAAGATGACGCCGAGCACCATGGATCCGACCCAGCAGAAGATCTTCTTGCTGATGCCGGTCATTTTTACCGTGCTCTTTCTCAACTTCCCGTCCGGACTGGTTATCTACTGGCTGATCAACAATCTGCTGACGATTGCCCAGCAGTATTACATCCACAAGAAGTTCGCCTGACCCGACACCATGAAGCCCGGACTTTCCGAGCAGACGATCGTTGCTCCAGCAACCGCCGTCGGTGAGGGCGGCATCGGCATCATCCGCCTCTCCGGAACCTCTGCAGAACCGACCCTGCAGAGGTTTTTCCGTCCCGGCCGGCCGGTCGACACCTATGCATCGCACCGACTTTATCATGGCCACATCTACAACGGCTGCGGCGAGCTGATCGACGAGGTCATGGCGGTGGTGATGCGCGCCCCCCGCTCCTACACCGGCGAAGATGTGGTCGAAGTTCACTGTCACGGCGGGCCGTTGATTGTCCGGCGCCTTCTCGATCTTTTCATCGACGCCGGCCTGCGCCTTGCCCGGCCGGGGGAGTTCACCCTGCGTGCCTTCCTCAACGGTCGACTCGACCTGTCCCGGGCCGAAGCGGTGATCGACGTCATCCGCTCCCGCTCCGAGGCAGCCAGTCAACTCGCCCTCAGGCAGATGGACGGCGCCCTGTCGAGAACGGTCTACCGTCTTCGTGACTCCCTTCTCGAGCACCTCGCCCTGCTCGAAGCACATATCGACTTCCCCGAGGAGGATATCTCCCCGCCGACGATCGCCCGACTCAGTGACGACATCGCCCGGGTCAGGGCGGAGATCGGCGGGATGCTGGCCGGATTCGATGCCGGACGTGTCCTGCGCGAAGGTCTCAATGTCCTTATTCTCGGCCGCCCGAACGTTGGCAAGAGTTCTTTGCTGAATGCCCTGCTCGGCGAGTCGCGGGCGATCGTCACCGATATTCCCGGGACGACCCGCGACACCGTCGAGGAGTCTCTGGTGATTGGCGGCATCCCGGTCCGCCTGATCGACACCGCCGGGGTGCACGACACCGGCGATCCGGTCGAGCGCGAGGGGGTCCGCCGGGCCGGCGCCAAATGCGCCACCGCCGACCTGGTTCTGCTGGTGATCGACGGCAGCGTTGCGCCGGATGCGGATGACCGCCTCGCCCTGCAGATGATTCACGGGCAGAAATGCCTCCTGGTTGTCAACAAGTGCGATCGGCAGTCCGTTGCTCTCGAGGAGCCATTTTCCGCTCTTGAATCAATTAATGTTTCGGCGAAGTGCGGCACCGGCCTCGATCTTTTGCAGGAACGGATTGCCGCTCTTTTTGCCGGCGGCGGCGAGATTTCCGAATCGACACTGGTTTCCGATCGCCGCCACCGCGAGGTCCTGTTGCGGGCCTGCGAGGCGCTGGGGCGCTTCCTCGCCGCTGTCGATTCCGGCCATGAGCCGGAGTTTCTTGCACTCGATCTGCGCGAGGCGCTGCAGGCGCTCGGCGAGATAACCGGCGAGACGACCCCCGACGAGATTCTCGATCAGATATTCTCCCGTTTCTGTATCGGCAAATGATCCTGTTCCACGTGGAACAGGATCACTCTTTGGCGGGAGGGTTGTTTCACGTGGAACAGGGAATGGTGTCTAGGTGATTGATTACGGAAAACAGTACGATGTCATTGTTGTCGGTGCCGGCCATGCCGGCTGCGAGGCGGCGCTGGCTGCGGCCCGCATCGGCTGCCGCACCCTGCTGTTGACCCTCGGACTCGACACGGTGGCGCAGATGTCCTGCAACCCGGCGATCGGTGGGCTGGCCAAGGGGCATCTGGTCAAGGAGATCGACGCCCTCGGCGGCGAGATGGCGCGCAATATCGACGCCACCGGCATCCAGTTCCGCATTCTCAACACCAAGAAGGGGCCGGCCGTCCGGGCTTCGCGCGCCCAGGCCGACCGGATGCTGTACGCGGCGCGGATGAAGCGGGTGGTTGAGGCCCAGGAAAATCTCGACCTCAAGCAGGGGGCGGTCAGCCGCCTGCTGGTCGAGGGGGAGCGGGTCGCCGGGGTCGGGACCCGCGAGGGGATCGAGTACCGCGGTCGGGCGGTGGTGTTGACCACCGGGACCTTCATGCGCGGCCTGATCCATGTCGGTCTCAGCAATTATCCCGGCGGGCGGGCCGGCGAGCCGCCGTCGGAGGGGCTGTCGGACCACCTCCGCTCCCTCGGATTTACGGTCGGTCGGCTCAAGACCGGAACCCCGGCCCGGTTGGATCGCAACAGCATCGACTTCTCAATTCTCGAGGCGCAGCCCGGAGACGAGCGCCCGCGACCGTTTTCGGTCGATACCGAGGCGATCGCCATGCCGCAGGTTCCCTGCCATATCACCTGGACCAATCAGCGGACCCATGACGCCATCCGTGGCGGCCTCGACCGCTCGCCATTGTACAGCGGCGTGATCGAAGGGGTCGGGCCGCGCTACTGTCCGTCGATCGAGGACAAGGTCGTCCGGTTTCCGGAGAAGGAGAAGCACCAGGTCTTCCTCGAGCCGGAAGGGCTGCACAGCGCCGAGATCTACCCGAACGGCGTCTCGACCTCGCTGCCGCCCGACGTCCAGCTCGCATTTCTGCGGACCATCCCGGGGCTCGAGCGGGTCGAGATCATGCGGCCCGGCTACGCCATCGAATACGACTATGTCGATCCCAGCCAGCTGCTCCCGAGCCTCGAGACCAGGGCGATCGACGGTCTTTACCATGCCGGCCAGATCAACGGCACCTCCGGATACGAGGAAGCGGCCGCCCAGGGGTTGATCGCCGGCGCCAATGCCGCCCTGAAGGTGCGCGGTGAGGAGCCGCTGGTGATCGGTCGCGACCAGGGGTATGTCGGCGTATTGATCGACGACCTGGTCACCCTCGGAACCCGCGAACCGTACCGGATGTTCACCTCGCGGGCCGAGTACCGACTGCTGCTGCGCGAGGACAACGCCGACCAGCGGCTGACCGAAATTGGCCGGAAGGCCGGGCTGGTCGGTGACGCGCGCTGGCGACGTTTCGAGGAGAAGCTGGCACAGATCGAAGCCGGCCACCAGATCCTGCGCGAGCGCCGCATCGGACCCTCCGAGACCGGAGTGACGGAGCGCCTCGCGCTCGGCGAACTGAAGAACGGCGCCACCCTCGAGGAGCTGCTCCGCCGGCCGGAGATCGGCGTCGAAGACCTGCTCTTTACCGACGACCGCCTGACGACGCTTCCGCCGGAAGTTCACGAACAGCTGGAGATATCGGTCAAGTACGAGGGGTACATCCGGCGCCAGCTCGAACAGGTCGAGCGCTTCCGGAAGGTCGAGCAGGTGGGTATTCCCGACGGATTCGACTATGCGGCGGTCTCCGGACTGTCGAGCGAGGTGCGGGAGAAGCTGACCACTGCCCGGCCGCAGACGCTCGGCCAGGCCTCGCGCATCCCCGGGGTGACCCCGGCGGCGATCGCCATCCTCTCGGTTCTCCTGAGGCGCAGGTGAGATGGACCTCCGCGCCGAACTGCAACGTCAGCTTGAAGCCCTTTCCCTGCCGGTTGACGGGGAGGCGCTGGAGCGGCTCGTCTGGCTGCAGCAGGAGCTGCTGCGCTGGAACCGGACCCATAACCTGACGGCGATCACCGCGCCGCGGGATGCGCTGGAGAAGCATCTGGTCGACTCCCTGACCCTTCTGCCGCACCTTGGCGGCGCCACACGCCTGCTCGACATCGGCTCCGGGGCCGGATTTCCCGCCATCCCGCTGAAAATCGCGCGACCCGGACTTGCCGTCGCCGCGGTCGATGCCGTCGCCAAGAAGATCAGCTTCCAGAAGCATGTCGCGCGCAAGCTCGACCTGAAGGGTTTCGTTGCCTGGCACGGTCGGGCCGAGGACCTGCCGGGACAGGCGTTCGCCGCCGCCGGCTTCGACCTGGTGGTCGCCCGTGCCTTCTCTTCGCTCGAAACACTGATCGAGCTGGCCCTCCCCTGCCTGGATGCGACCGGGCGGATCATCGCCATGAAGGGTCCGGAGGGGGGGCGCGAGCTGGCCGGCGCGGGAAGCGCTCTCGCCGCGGCCGGCCTGCGCTGCCACGAGCGGGTGCGGATCGTCCTGCCGGCTTCGGGAGCGCGGCGGGAACTGCTGGTTTTAGGGCGCTGAAACACAAGATGTTGCGTCGATGTCAAGGGAAAACACCAGATAGGGTGGATCTTCTAAGCATCTGTTCTGCGAAGTTTTTTTGATCTTTCAACGCTGCCCTCTTTGTGCTAATCTTTTGCCCCGCTGGAGTCTCTTACTCGAGGACCTTTCATGAGTCAGATCATTGCTATTGCCAACCAGAAGGGTGGGGTCGGAAAAACCACCACGGCAGTCAACCTCGCCGCATCGCTGGCGGTTGCCGAGAAGAAAACCCTCCTGGTCGACATGGATCCCCAGGCCAACAGCTGCAGCGGCGTCGGCGTCGACAAGCAGCAGGCCGAGTATACGATCTACAACGCCCTTCTGGGCGAGACCGATCTCCTCGACATCGTCCAGAAAACCCGCATACCGAACCTGGAGATCGTGCCGGCGAACACCGACCTGACCGGCGCCGAGATCGAGCTGGTCTCGGCTTTTTCCCGGGAAACCAAACTCAAGTCGGTCCTCGACCCGATCCGCGACCATTACGACTACATTCTCATCGACTGCCCCCCTTCCCTCGGCCTGTTGACCGTCAATTCATTGACGGCAGCCGATGCAGTGCTGATCCCGCTGCAGTGCGAGTTCTACGCCATGGAAGGGATGAGCCAGCTGATGCAGACCATCCGCCTGATCCAGCGCGAGCTGAACAGGGATCTGGAGCTGTTCGGGATCCTGCTGACCATGTTCGACAGCCGCAACAACCTGTCGCACCAGGTCGCCGAGGAGATCCGCAAGCACTTTGACGGCAAGGTTTTCGAGGTCGTGGTGCCGCGTAACGTCCGGCTCTCCGAGGCACCGAGCCACGGCCTGCCGGTGCTGATGTACGACATCACCTCCCGCGGCGCCGAGGCCTACCTCGATCTTGCCAAGGAAATCATCAAAACCGAGAGGTCGCTCCATGGCTAAACGTCCCGCCCTCGGCAAGGGGATCGGCGCCCTGCTCGATTCGGCCACCAAGGAAGGGAACCGCAAGTACTTCCTCTGCCCGATCGAGGAGCTCAGGCCGCACGTCGATCAGCCGCGGAAAACCTTCGACAACGACAAGCTCGAGGAGCTGGCCGCATCGATCCGCGAAAAAGGGGTGATCCAGCCCCTGGTCGTCCGCCGCGAGGCGGACCACTACCAGATCATCGCCGGCGAGCGACGCTGGCGCGCCTCGCAGAAGGCCGGCCTGCGCGAAGTCCCGGTCGTCATTCAGGACGTCTCCGAGGACTGGGCCCTGGAGATGGCGCTGATCGAGAACATCCAGCGCGAGGACCTCAACCCGATCGAGGAGGCGCAGGCCTACCGCAACCTGATGGACGGTTTCGACCTGACCCAGGAGGAGGTCGCCAGGCGCGTCGGCAAGGAGCGGCCGACGGTCGCCAACTCCCTGCGCCTGCTCCGCCTGCCGGAGATCGTGCAGAAGGACGTCATCACCGGTCAGCTCAGCATGGGGCATGCCCGCGCCCTGCTGTCGCTCGAAGCCGACAGCGAGATCGTCGAGCTGCGCAACCGGATCGCCGGCAAGGGGCTCTCGGTGCGCGAGCTCGAGGCGCTGATCCGGAAGCTGAAGAGCGGCGGCAGCGTCGTCAAAAAAAAGAGCGTCAGCAGGAAAGACCCGGAACTCGAGCATCTCGCCGCCGAAATGAAGCGGGCGCTGGGCACCAATGTGAAAATCGTCCCTTCCGGCAAGGGGGGGCGCATCGAGATCTCCTATTACGAGGCGAAGGACCTCGACCGGCTGATGGAACGGATCGGCATCAGCTGAAAAAACGATACGGCTTGACATGCGCCCCGACAGTGCGGGCGAAAAGGAAAGGTTCAGTAGACAATGCGCAAGGAGACACCTTTGGAAAAAAGTGAAATCAAGGCTTTTCTCGGCCCCGGCAGCAAGTTCGAGGGGAAACTGTTTTTCGATGAAATCGTCCGTCTCGACGGAGCGTTCAAAGGGGAGATCGTCTCCAAGGATACCCTGATCGTCGGCGAGACCGCCGATATCGACGGCGAGGTCGAGGTCGGCACCTTCATTCTCAGCGGCAAATTCAAGGGGAACGTCAAGGCGAACACCCGCGTCGAGCTGCGTCGCCCGGCCAAGTTCGAGGGGACCATCGAGGCTCCGGTTCTGGTGGTCGAGGAGGGGGTCGTGCTCAACGGCAACCTGTCGATGCCGGGCAAAGGTTCGGGGGCGGTCTCCGCCGTCGCCGCCAAATCCGAGTAAACCGCCAGCCGGCAAGGGCGGGGCGGCGCGCCACGTGCGGCGAAAATTGGCAAAAGATTCTTGACAACAATTTTGGTCTGTGGTAGCTATGCCCTGCTTTGCCGGGAGGCGTTTTTTTTAACCCCCATTCGATTGTATACAGTATACCAGCTCGGGTTCATCTCTCCCGCAGGGGAGCGGAGTGCCCGGATTGAGGTGTGAAACGTTATGGATTTCGACTGGACAGTATTTCTGCAGTTTGTCAATTTTGTCATCCTCATGGTCGCCCTGAATGCCATCCTGTACCGTCCGCTGCGGAACATGCTCAAACATCGCAAGGAGACCATCGACGGTTCCCACGAGCGGGCCGGTGAGCTCGAATCGCAGATCGCCGTGAAAATGAGCCGTTACGAGGAGAAACTGCAGGAGGCCAAGCTTCAGGGGAACCAGGAGAAGAACCGGCTGCGCCAGGCAGCCGCCGGCGAGGAGGCGAAGATCCTCGGCGAAGCGCGCGACGAAGCCGCCCAGCGCCTGCAGAAGGTCAAGGAGCAGGTTGCCGGGGAAGCTGCGGCCGCCGGCAAGACCCTGAAAACAGAAGCGGACGCCCTGGCTTCCGGCATCGCGACGAAAATTCTCGGGAGGGCCCTGTAAATGAAACATCTGAAGCGATTCAAGGCCCTGCCCATTTCCCTGCTGCTGGTTGCGGCGACGGCCACTGTGGCGCTGGCTGCCGGTGGCGGCGGACATGCTGACGCGGGTGCCCTGCTCAAGGACTTCATCTACCGCGTCATCGCATTTGCCATGACCTTCGGCATCATTGTCTATTTCGTCAGGAAGCCGGCAATGAACGCCCTGAAGGATCGCACCGAGCGTATCGCGCGGGGGCTCGAGGAGGCCAGGCAGGCCCGCGAGGACGCCGAGGCCAAGTTTGCCGAGTACGACGAAAAGCTCAACAAGGCGGAAGCCGAGATCGAGCAGATCGCTGCCGACCTGAAGAAGGAAGGCGAGATCGAACGCGACAAGATCATCGCCGCCGCCAGGGAGCAGGCCGAAAAGATCAAGCAGGAGGCCGAGAAGTCGGCCGCCTTCGAGGTCGCCCGCGCCCGCGCCGAGCTGCAGCGCGAAGCGGCCCGCCTCGCCGTCGAGCTGGCCGAGGAGCTGCTGAAGAAGAATGTCAACGACAAGGACCAGAGCAACATGGTCGATGAATATGTGAAGAAAGTAGGAGAACTACATTGAGCACCAGCGCAATTTCCAAACGCTACGCCAAGGCGCTGGTCAGCCTTGGTTCCGAGCAGAACAAGGTCGAGGCGTACGGTGAGGAACTGGCCCAGGTCAGCGCCATCGTCGCTTCCGAGGACCTGCTGCGGTTGCTCCTCGAGAGCCCGACGCTGGCCGTCGAGAAGAAGTCGGCGATCTTTGCCGACATCATGGACAAGCTCGGCGTCTCCGCCGGCATGCGCGATTTCTTCGGGCTGCTGGTCGAGAAGGACCGGATGCAGTACCTGCCGCAGATCGAGCAGAAGTACCGGCAACTGGCCGACGAGCTTTCCGGTACCCTGCGCGCCAGGGTGACCGCCGCCGTCGCGCTTTCCGATGCCCAGAAGAAGGTCATCAGCAAGGAACTGGAAAAGCAGACCGGAAAAAACGTGGAACTGACCGTCGACGTCGACGCCAGCCTGATCGGCGGCCTGCGGACCGAGGTCGGCGGCAGACTGTTTGACGGAAGTGTCAAAACGCAACTCAAGCGGATTGAAGATACCTTAACGAAGGGGTGAGATAGGTCCAATGGAAATCAGAGCAGAAGAAATCAGCGCGATCATCAAGAAGCAGATCGAGAACTTTGGTCGCGAAGTCGAGGTCAGCGAAACCGGAACCATTATTTCCGTCGGTGACGGTATCGCCCGTATCCACGGCCTGGACAAGGCAATGGCCGGCGAGCTCCTCGAGTTCCCCGGCAACACCATGGGCATGGTCCTCAACCTCGAGGAAGACAACGTCGGTGCGGCGATCCTCGGTGAGGCGGAGCACATCAAGGAAGGCGACACCGTCAAGCGGACCGAGCGCATCGTTCAGGTCCCGGTTGGAGAGGCGCTGATCGGCCGTGTCGTCAACGGTATCGGCGTGCCGATCGACGGCCAGGGCGAGATCGACTCGAAGGACTTCCGCAAGGTCGAGATCAAGGCCCCCGGCATTGTCGAGCGCAAGTCGGTCCACGAGCCGATGCAGACCGGCCTCAAGGCGATCGACGCGATGGTTCCGATCGGCCGCGGCCAGCGCGAGCTGATCATCGGTGACCGTCAGACCGGCAAGACCGCTGTCGCCATCGACGCCATTATCAACCAGAAGGGTCAGAACATGATCTGCATCTACGTGGCGATCGGTCAGAAGCGTTCGACCGTCGCCCAGGTGGTCGAGAAGCTCAAGCAGCACGGCGCCATGGACTACACCATCGTCGTCTCCGCTTCGGCTTCCGAATCGGCGCCGCTGCAGTTCATCGCCCCCTACACCGGTGTCACCATGGGCGAGTACTTCCGTGACAACGGCAAGCACGCCCTGATCATCTACGATGACCTGTCCAAGCAGGCGGTCGCCTACCGGCAGCTCTCCCTGCTTCTCCGTCGTCCGCCGGGCCGCGAAGCCTACCCGGGTGACGTTTTCTATCTCCACAGCCGCCTGCTCGAGCGTGCCGCCAAGCTCAACGATGACGAAGGTGCCGGTTCACTGACCGCCCTGCCGATCATCGAGACCCAGGCCGGCGACGTCTCCGCATATATCCCGACCAACGTCATCTCGATCACCGACGGCCAGATCTTCCTCGAGACCGACCTGTTCTATTCCGGCGTCCGTCCGGCGATCAACGTCGGCCTGTCGGTCTCCCGTGTCGGCGGTGCCGCCCAGGTCAAGGCGATGAAACAGGTCGCCGGCACCCTGCGCCTGGCCCTGGCCCAGTACCGCGAGATGGCCGCTTTCGCGCAGTTCGGTTCCGACCTCGACGCCGCCACCCAGCGTCAGCTCAACCGCGGTGCCCGCCTGGTCGAGATCCTCAAGCAGGGGCAGTACCAGCCGCTGCCGGTCTCCAAGCAGGTCATCGCCATCTTCGCCGCCAACAACGGCTATGTTGACGAGTACCCGGTGGAGGTCGTACAGCGTTACGAGCGGGAAATGATCGCCTACATGGAGACCAAGCAGGCCCAGCTGCTGAGCGATCTCGACGAGAAGAAGGCGATCGACGACGATCTCCAGGGTCGTATCAAGGCCGCCCTCGATGAGTTCAAGGGCCAGTTCGTCGTCGAAGCCGCCTAACCAGAAGCGTAGATAAAAGGGTTCACGAATAATGCCCAGTCTGAAGGATATCAAGAAGCGGATCGGCTCGGTCAAGAACACCCAGCAGATCACCAAGGCGATGAAGATGGTCTCGGCCGCCAAGCTGCGCCGGGCCCAGGACGCCGTATCTGCCGCCCGTCCCTACGCCGACAAGATGCTCGACGTGCTGTCGAACCTCGCCGCCCGTGAGGAGTCCGGGGTCCACCCCCTGCTTCAGGAGCGTGGCAAGGGGAAGGCGCTGGTCGTGCTGATGACCGCCGACCGGGGTCTGTGCGGCGGCTTCAACACCAACATCAGCAAGCGGGCCGAGCGGTTCATCCGCAACAACGAGGCCGGCTACGAGTCCTACGATCTGCTGATCGTCGGCCGCAAGGGGAACGAGTACCTCAAGCGGCGCTTTGCCGACAGCATCGTCAAGGTGCACGAGCACGTCATCGCCGCCGCCGACTTCCCGCTTGCCGCGCTGATCGGCGACGAAGTCGTCAAGCCGTTCATCGACGAGACCTACGACGCCGTGTTCCTGGTCTACAATGCCTTCAAGAGCGCCATCACCCAGGAGCAGACCGTTCGACAGATCCTGCCGATCGTTCCGAAAGCAGTCGACGAGGAGAAGTACTCGGCCGAGTATCTTTACGAGCCGAGCCGCGGCAAGGTCCTCGAGCAGATTCTGCCGAAGCATATCAACGTCCAGATTTTCCGGGCGCTGCTCGAATCGGTCGCTTCCGAGCACGGCGCGCGGATGACGGCAATGGACAGTGCCAGCAAGAACGCTTCCGAGATGATCGGCAAGCTGACCCTGCAGTATAACCGTGCTCGCCAGGCGGCCATTACCAAGGAGCTGATGGAGATCATCTCCGGGGCCGAGGCGATCAAGTAACAAATACGAACGTGCTCCCGCCGAAAACGCCGAGCGGGAACAAGGAGGAACGGTTCATCATGAATAAAGGCAAGATCACACAGGTTATCGGTCCCGTCGTCGACGTGGAATTCGAAGCCGGCAAGCTTCCCAAGATCTACAACGCTCTGCGGATCAGCAACCCGGCGATCAATGACAAGGAAGGCAACCTGGTCTGCGAGGTCGCCCAGCATCTCGGCGAGAACACCGTGCGCGCCATCGCCATGGACACCACCGACGGCCTGGTCCGTGGCCAGGAAGTTACTGACACCGGCAAGCAGATCGTCATGCCGGTCGGCCGCAAGACCCTCGGCCGGATCCTCAACGTCGTCGGCGAACCGGTCGACGAGGCCGGCCCGGTCGACGCCGAAGTCGAGTGGGAGATCCACCGTCCGGCTCCGGAATTCGTCGACCAGTCGACCGCCGTCGAGGCGTTCGAGACCGGCATCAAGGTCGTCGACCTGCTCGCCCCCTACTCCCGTGGCGGCAAGATCGGGCTGTTCGGCGGCGCCGGCGTCGGCAAAACCGTTCTGATCATGGAACTGATCAACAATGTCGCCAAGCAGCATGGCGGCTTCTCGGTCTTCGCCGGTGTCGGCGAGCGG
>JBFHOZ010000037.1:0-15377 GCA_041592975.1 Desulfuromonadales bacterium | reverse complement strand
TCGGTTCGTTTCTTTATCGCTCAATAAAGAAATGAACCCGGCTGCCGGGCCGGGACCCGGCGGTTCTGAATTGTTATTCTAATAATAAAAAAGCCGGACAATCTGTCCGGCTTAAAGTTTACTCTGAATCCGCTCCGGCGATCGATTCCTTGTAATTACACTCCTCGGTCGGGCAGTAACGGACCGTGCCGCTCTTCTTGGTGGTCTTCTCGACGATCAGCGGATGACTGCACTTGGGGCAGGGGGTGGCCAGCGGCTTATCCCAGAGGGCGTACTTGCACTTCGGGTAGCGGTTGCAGGAGTAAAAAATTTTCCCCCGGCGGCTCTTCTTCTCCTGGATATCCCCCTCGCCGCAGGCCGGGCAGCCGATGCCGGTCGACTTCGGTTTCTCCAGCGGCTGGATGTTCTTGCAGCCCGGATAGCCGGAGCAGGCGAGAAACTTGCCGTAGCGTCCGTCCTTGATCAGCATCGGTTCGCCGCACTTGTCGCATTTCTCCTCCGAGAAGACCGGCTCTTCGGGCGCCTTGCTTTCATCGCTCAGAGGTGCGGTATGACGGCATTCGGGGAAGCCGGAGCAGGCGATGAACTTGCCGCGGCGTCCGAGCTTGATGACCAGCTTCCTGCCGCACTCCGGGCAGTCCCGGTCGATCTCCTCGGTGGTGACGTCCCCCTTGGAGACCTCCTTCTCCTTCTGGTCGAGCAGGGCGCGAAACGGTTTCCAGAACTCGGCGATGACCGGTCGCCACTCCTCGTCGCCGAGGGAGATGGCATCGAGGTGCTCCTCCATCCGGGCGGTGAAATCGTAATCGACGTACTGGCCGAAATGATTGACCAGCAGGTCGCTGACCGTCATGCCGACATCCTCGGGGAAGAAGGTTCGCTTCTCCAGCCGGACGTACTTGCGCTGGACCAGGGTGTTCATGATCGAGGCGTAGGTCGACGGCCGGCCGATGCCGTGCTCCTCGAGGGTCTTGACCAGGCTCGCCTCGGTGAAGCGGGCCGGCGGCTGGGTGAAGTGCTGGTTGGCGTGCAGTTTCTCGCAGCTGACCGGCTCATTCTCGGCCAGGTCCGGCAGGGTTCCTTCCTTTTCCTCGCCGCCGTTGTCGGTCCCCTCGATATAGAGCTTCATGAAGCCGGGGAAGCGGATCACCTGGCCGGTAGCGCGGAATACGCAATTCTCGCCGGCGGCCAGGTCAACGGTCGTGGCGTCGAGGATCGCCGAGGCCATCTGCGAGGCCATGGTTCGCTCCCAGACCAGCCGGTAGAGTTTGTACTGGTCGGGAGAGAGGAAGCTCTTGAGCTTCTGCGGCGTCCGTTTCAGGCTGGTCGGCCGGACCGCCTCGTGGGCCTCCTGGGCGTTCTTCGCCCGGTTGCGGAAGGTGCGCGGTTTGGCCAGGGCGTATTCGGCACCGTACGCGGCGGTGATCAGTTCCTTCGCCTCGGCGGTGGCGACGCTGGAGAGGGCGACCGAGTCGGTACGCATGTAGGTGATCAGGCCGACTTCCCCTTCGCCGATGTTGATCCCCTCGTACAGCTTCTGGGCGACGCTCATGGTCTTGCGGGCCGAGAAGCCGAGCTTGCGGCTCGCTTCCTGCTGCAGGGTGCTGGTGGTGAAGGGTGCGGCCGGGTTGCGCTTCTTTTCGCTCTTGACCAGCGTGGCGACCTTGTAGGCGGCGCCGGTCAAGCGGGCGAGCAGGGCATCGGCCTGCTGTTTCGATTCGATGGCGAACTTGTCGAGTTTCTTGCCGTCGACCTGGTGCAGTCTGGCCTTGAACGCTTCGCCCCGGCCGGTTTTCAGGTCGGCTTCGATCGACCAGTACTCGCGCGGCACAAAGGCCTTGATCTCCTTTTCCCGTTCGCAGATCAGGCGCAGGGCGACCGACTGGACGCGGCCGGCGGAGAGCCCGTAGCGGATCTTCTTCCAGAGGAACGGCGAGAGATTGAATCCGACCAGGTAGTCGAGGATCGATCGGGCCTGCTGGGCATCGACCAGGTCCGCGGAGATCTGGCGCGGTTCGGCCATCGCCTGTTCGATCGCCCCCTTGGTGATTTCGTGGAAGACGACCCGTTTGACCAGCGGCTTGCCCCCGCTCTCGTCGATGCCGAGGGCCCGCAGCAGGTGCCAGGCGATCGCTTCCCCTTCACGGTCGGGGTCGGTGGCGAGAATCAGTTCGTCGCACGAGGCCAGGGATTTTTTCAGGGCGGAGAGATGCTTTTTGCTTTCGGGAAGGGTCTGGTAGAGCGGCTCGAAGTCCTTGTCGATGTCGACCGACCCCTGCTTGCTCGGCAGGGCGCGGACATGGCCGTACGAAGCCTGCACCCGGTGCCCCTTACCGAGAAACTTTTCGATCGTCTTGGCCTTCGCCGGCGACTCCACTATGACCAGTCTGTTTGTCATGATCTCTTCTTGTCGATAAAAGCGAAAAGGCCGCGACTCTCGTCGCAGCCTGCAGGTTCAATTGAAAAGTCGCGTCCAGTCTTCGGTGAGCAGGCAATCGACCTCCCGGCGCCAGTCTTCGTTGGTCCGGGCGAAGAGGGTCAGGGCGGTGATCACCTTGATCTCCCGGATCGAGACCGGCTCCTCGCCGACCTGGAAGGCGCGATCGACGACCTCCTCTTGGGTGAGGTCGTCGAGCAGTCCGAGGCTCCTCAGCCTGATGAGGAATCCGCGCGCCTTCCGGGTGAGAACCCGGCACTCCTCGGCCGTGAAGATGCGTTGCGAAACGGTCGGGCTGAAAGCGTCGGCGCCCTCCTGCGCGGCCGTCGACAGCCCGTTCATCCAGCTGAAGGCCGCGTCGATTTCGTCGGCTTCAAAACCGGCCGAAAGGAGCTCTTCGACCAGCTCCGTTTCGCTCATGAAATCGCGATCCTCAAGGAAATAGCGTGCCAGAATCGTCACGATGGCCAGGACCCGTTCTCTCACCGTTTCTCCCGATATCCTGCCGGCGAAATGCCTCAAAAGTTGCTCAAATAGCGCATTCCGGGGAGCTGCGTCACGATTCCCCGGAGCTCGAGTTGCAGTAAAATAGCGGAAAGCTCCATGGGTGTCAACCCACTTTTCCGGGCGAGATCGTCGGCCTGGAGCGGCTCGGCGGAGAGCAGCCCGGCGAGCCGCAACTCCGTTTCCGACAGCCCCTCGAGGGGGGATGGGCCGGCGCCGGTCGGGGTGGGCCTGCCCCCCGGGGAGATCAGATGGAGGATGTCTTCCGGCGCGGTGACCAGATGCGCTCCGTCCTTCAGCAGGCTGTTCACACCGCTGCTGTTGGGGGCGGAAATTGCTCCCGGTACGGCAAAGACCTCCCGCCCCTGCTCCAGGGCGAATTCGGCGGTGATCAGCGAGCCGCTGCCGTCGGCCGCCTCGACGACCAGGACCCCCCGACTGAGGCCGCTGATGATCCGGTTGCGGCCGGGGAAGTGACCCGCCAGGGGTTCGGTCCCGGGCGGGTACTCGGAGATGACGGCGCCCTGTTCACAGATGCGGTGGAAGAGGCGGCTGTTTTCCGGCGGGTAGACCCGGTCGATGCCGCAGCCGAGGACCGCCATGGTCTGTCCCCCGCTGTCAAGCGCCCCCTCGTGCGCGGCGCTGTCGATGCCGCGCGCCAGGCCGCTGATGATGGCGATGCCGTGCCGTGCGACCTCCCGGGCGAATTCCCGGGTCGTCTTCCGGCCCTGGGGCGAACAGCGTCGTGATCCGACGATGGCCAGCGCCGGTCCGATGTCGAACTGGCCGCGGACGTAGAGCAGGGCCGGCGGATCGTGAATCGATTTCAGCGGTTCCGGGTAGCTGGCGTCCCAGCAGGAGACGAGATGCGCCTCGACGGCTTCGAGCCGGTCAACGGCAGCCAGGAAGGTCGCGCCGTCGACGGCCGGGATTTCGGCGTTGGCGGAGCGGAGAGAGCCGACACGCTCCGGCCACCTCGCTGGCCCGGCGTCAAGTATTTCCTCCGGGGTCGAAAAGATCCTCTGCAGTTCGAAAAGGCCACGGCGGCCGAGCCCCTTGGTCAGGTGCAGGCGCAGCCAGGCGCGCTCGCTGGCGGTCAGCATGTTATCCCCCTCGCCGGAAAACAGATCAGGGGTCTGCGGTGTCGCAAACCCCTGTAGCGGAACGACGCTATGTATTAAATACTATTCCGAGACAGTTGCAACCCGATCGCCGCGGAAAATCGAATTGGCCGATTTGAGGACCAGGGCCGCCGCGCTGTTCCGGGTGGTGCTGAGGACGACCGCCTGTCCGACGAGGACGTCGGGGAGGACGACATCGCTGCTGGCCACGCTCATTTTGGACGCCTTGCGCGGCCGGGAGATGTAGAGCATGTTGCCGACCTCGAGACCGTCCTCGGCGCCGATGTCGGTAAAGATGACATCGAACTGGCCGAGCGACACCTGACCTCTTTTCGAGGCGATCAGGTAGCCGGAGATGTCGGCGCGCGCTTTCTTCAAGGCGATCTGTCTTTCCGGGGCGATAAAGGGGGTCACGCGGGCGCCGCGGAGGATCTCCCGTACGGCGAGGTTGATGTGGGCCGTCGCCACCTGGTCGTTGACGTCGATCACTTCGAGGGTGCCGAGTTCGAAGATCTGGTAGCCGACCTTCCGGCCGGTCTTCGGGTGCCTGATGATCTCGCCGAGGTCGAAGATGGCGAAATTCGTTCCGGGAAAGACGGTTTCGAGGTCGGCCATCTCCAGGAAGACGGTGTCCCCCTCGCCGAGCACGAGGCGGTTGTCGGTGGCGTCGACGATGCGGCCGGTCGCCTTCAGTTCCTCGATGCCGATAAAGCCGATGCCGCCTCCCGGCACCTTGATTTTGAGTTCATCCTCCGGTTCGCCGCCGACGAGCGGCTCCTCGATGACCGGCTCGGGAGTCAGTTCCTCGACCGGCTGCGTCTCGGGGATGTCCGGCTGCTCGACCGGTTCGAGCGGCTCGGGTTCCTGTGCCGGCGCCGGTTCCGGCTTCGGCTTCGGCTCGGCCTTGACGATTTCGATCCGGTCGTCGTAGATGGCCAGTTTCTGGCCGGGATAGATGAAGTGCGGATTGGGGATGTCGGGGTTATGCGACCAGAGATTCGGCCAGTAGTAGGGGTCCTTGATGAAGCGTTCGGAGATCCCCCAGAGGGTATCCCCCTTCTTGATCGTGTAAATCTGCGGGTTCTCGGCTGCAATCGTAGCGAGCGGCAGCATAAGAAGGGAGATCAAAAGCACGGCTTTACGAAACATCATTATCGCCCCCTGTGGCTTTGAAAGTCAGATCAATTGAAACTCTCGGCAGCTTTTCTCGCCGCCGAACTTTTCGGGTAACGCTCCTTGAGGAGCTGAATCGTCTCCAGGGCCCTCGCTTCCTCGTTCATCTGGTAGAGCGCCGCCGCTTTTTTCAGCAGGGCGTCGGGCGCCTTGGCGCTTTTCGGGTAGTCGATGGTGACCCGGTCGAATTCGGCGACCGCCTGATCGTACTGCCCCAGGGCCAGGTAGCACTCCGCCAGCCAGTAGCGGGCATTGCTGGCATAATCGTTGGCAGGGAAATATTGCAGGAAGCGGCTGAAGCCGCTGATCGATTTCTGGTACTGCCCGGCGGCATAATCGCCGAAGGCCGCCAGGTAGATTTCGGTCGGCGTCTGCTGGGAGGATGCCGGCGACGTGGCCGGGGGCGCCGAGCCCGTGGCAGCCGATCCCTGCCGCAGGTTCTCGATAATGCGCTGCTGGTCGAGCAGACGGGCTTCGAGCATGACGATGCTGTCCTGGAGTCGCTGCAGCCGCGCCTCGATCCCCTGCATCTGGACATCGGAATATGCCGCCGCCGTCGGGGCGGCCGGGGCGGGTGCCGTTGCTGTTCCGGTTGCCGCGCAGGCCGGCAGCCAGCAGAGAAGCGCTGCGGCCAGGAGTCGTTGTAGGGTCAGAGTTTGCAATTGATTTTCCCGATCGATGGAATAACGTGCAAAAATTTCCTAAAAATTATAGGTTTTTCAGGTGATTGTCAAGTTCTCAAGCGGGGGCGGGATGATCCGTTCGCGGAGCGAAAAGCGGCTGTCCGGCCGGTCAAAGTGTGCTATTGTGGGGCGCCGGAAAATGGAGATTGTCGTCGATGAAGCGACTCGAACTGCTGGCCCCGGCCGGCGATTATGAAAAACTGCTGACCGCCTACGACTACGGCGCCGATGCCGCCTATGTCGGCAGCGAACGCTTCGGTCTGCGCGCCATGGCCGGGAACTTCGGGGTCGAAGAACTCTTCCGGGCGAAGGAGCTCGCCGTTGCCCGGAAGCGGAGACTTTACCTGACGCTCAATGCCTATCTCTTCCCCGGACAGTTTGCCGAACTCGAGGACCTGATCGGCCAGCTGCAGCCGCTCGACCTCGACGCCTACATCGTCTCCGACCCGGGGGTGCTGAGCGTCGTCCGCCGGCTCGACCCGGGTCGCGAGATCCATCTCTCGACCCAGGCCAACACCACCAATGCCGAGGCGGCGCGCTTCTGGCAGGCGAACGGTGCCGCCCGCGTCAACCTGGCGCGGGAGCTGAGCCTCGAGGATGTCCGGGCGCTCGGCGAGGTTCCCGGACTGGAGCTGGAGGCCTTCGTCCACGGGGCGATGTGCGTCGCCTATTCCGGCCGCTGTCTGCTGTCGGCCGCCATGACCGATCGCAGCGCCAATGCCGGGGCCTGTTCGCACCCCTGCCGCTGGCGATACTCGCTGGTGGAGGAGAGCCGCCCCGGCCAGGCATTTCCGGTCGAGGAGGACGGGCACGGCACCTACGTGATGAACAGCCGCGACCTCTGCCTGGTCGAATACCTGCCGCAGCTGGTCGACGCCGGCGTCACCAGCTTCAAGATCGAAGGGCGGATGAAGAGTCGCTACTACGTCGCGGCGACCACCCGGATCTACCGCGAGGCGCTCGACCGCTATCGCGACAACCCGCAGGGGTGGCGGTGCGATCCGCTCTGGCTGGAGGAGCTCGACAAGGTCAGCCATCGCCCGTACGACTACGGCTTTCTCTTCGGCCGGACCGATGCGAAAATCCATAGCATCGACTCCCGCTATCAACGCCGCTACGATTTTGTCGGGCAGGTTCTTGCCGTCGGCGAAGACGGGATGGCGCTGGTCGAGGGGAAGAACCGGTTCTTCCCGGGAGAGCGGCTCGAACTGATCGGCCCCGGCATGCGCCAGGCGATCTTTACCGTCTCCGGAGCCGAAAGCGATGGGGGCCAACCCCTCGAGGTGATCCAGCCGAACGCCCGGGCCCGGCTGCGCCTTCCCGACGGCTGCCGGCCGGGTGACATGTTGCGCCGCGAGTGCCGGACGTAGGACGGCTCAGGTGGCGGCCGCCGAAACCTGCCAAAGCTCCCCGGTGAGAAGGTCGCAGCAGGTGAGGAAGTGGCCGTAGACGGCGCCGGTGTCGAGGCCGATCATGTTGTCCCGCCGCAGAACCTCCGGCTGTGGCGAATGGCCGAAGACCACCGTCTTCCCCCAGTCGAAATCGGAATTGATGAACTCGCCGCGGATCCAGCGCATGTCGTATTCGTCCTGTTCCCCCAGAGGAACCCCCGGTCGCAGACCGGCGTGGACGAAGACGAAATCGCCCTCGACGTGGTGGGTGGCTAGGCTGTCGAAGAAGGCCAGGTGGGTCGAGGGGATGACCGGTACCGGGCGTTCGGCCGACCCGTAGCTCTCCAGGGTGGCGTTGCCGCCATTGAGGAGGAACATCAGGTGGTCCTCGCCGGAGAGAAAGTCGAGCAGCATCTGTTCGTGGTTCCCCTTGAGAAAGACCGTACGGGGGAACTTTTCCTGCAGGTCGAGCAGGAAATCGACGACGCCGCGACTGTCCGGGCCGCGGTCGATATAGTCCCCCAGGAAGATCAACTGGTCGTCGGCCGTCGCCGCGACCTTTTCCATCAGTCGCTGCAGCATCCCGAGGCAGCCGTGGATGTCGCCGACGGCCAGCAGTCGTTTCGGTTTCTCGGTCGTCATGGTGTCCTTGCTTGCCTTAACGGCTGGCCGGTAGTAGGATGCTACAAGTTTACCGGGATGCGCGGTAATGGGCAATTTTTGCCCGCGGATGACGCCAAAAAGCCACAGCCGCACGCCGGCGGTCACGCCCACGGCTCGGTAAATTTCCGAAATAACTGGAATTGCCCGGCTGGCATCTTTCTTGTACAGTAGTGCCATTGTTGCTGAAAATATTTTTCCCAGAACATCTACCGAGGAGGATTGCTCATGAAGTTGCTGAAAAAAACGATTGTCACCCTGCTGCTGACAGGCCTGTTCGGCGCTCCGGCGCTGGCCGCCGATTTTGCCATAGATCCGGGCGATGTCCCCTTCTTCCCCGCCGTGGTCACCGAGGCGGCGCGCCTGACCGCCTACCGGAGCATGATGCCGGCCGAGCCGGGCGGGCTGACCGGCTTCGACATCGGCGTCGCCATCTCCGGAGTCGAGGTCGAGTCGGCCCTGTGGCAGCAGTTCAACGTCGACGAAAGCGAGATCGGCGTGCCGCGCCTCATGGTCCGCAAGGGGTTGCCGCTCAATATCGATATCGGCGCCTTTTACGCCGATGTCTCCGATTACGACCTGACGGTCAAGGGGGCCGAAATCCAGTGGGCCCTGCTCGAGGGGTCGGTCGCGACCCCCGCCCTGGCGCTGCGAGGCAGCTACACCGAACTCGACGCCGCCGGCGAGATGGAGGTCACGACCACCGCCGCCGACCTGGTCGTCAGCAAGGGGTTCGCGCTCCTGACCCCCTACGCCGGCATCGGCACCGTCGGCTTCGAGGGGAAGTACACCGGCAGCGACCCGCTCGTCCAGGCGTTGATCAGCGACTACGACGACGACGAGACCCGCATCTTCGCCGGCCTGCAGATCGCCCTGGCGCTGATGCGGATCACCGCCGAATACGAGAAGATGGACGAGCCGGTCTACTCGCTGAAGCTGAGCCTGGGCTGGTAACCGTCCCCGGACCCGAAAATGCCGAGCGGCCCGCATCTTCGTGCGGGCCGCTTCGTTTTTCCCGGAACGGCTCGCTGGCCGACCGGCACACTGCCAAGGTGACGACATGCTCCCCGACTCCTACCTGAGCCCGCTGCACCTGCCGTTCAACCAGACCTGTCTTCAGGAGGTCTTCCGGTTCCGCCCGCACGATGGCGATCCGGGAGGCGAAGGTTATTGCGTGGTGTTGCGCGGCCATGAGCTCGCCGTGATCGACCGGAACGGTTCTCCGGCGCTGCCGCGCGGCGCCGCATCGGCGGTTCGGGGCGAGACGTTTTACATCGGCCAGTGGCTGGGGGAGCCGTGCCGGATCGTCACCCTCTCCGGTGACGACGCGCCACCGCCGGGATGCGACTTCCGCGGGTTGGCCAGCCCGGCGCCGGATCTTTCCATCGAGCTGCTCTCCCTCGGCGGCCTCGCCCGGCAGATCCTCAACTGGCACGGCAACAGCCGCCACTGCTCCCGCTGCGGCGGCGAGCAGGAATGGCTCGCCGGGGAATGGGGCAAGGTCTGCCGGCTGTGCGGCAGCCACCATTTCCCGCACATCCACCCCTGCGTCATCGTCGTCGTCCGGCGTCCGGGCGAGATCCTGATGACCCGCAAGGCGGAGTGGCCGGAGAATCGCTACAGCCTGGTCGCCGGATTCCTCGACCTGGGGGAGTGCCTCGAGGAGGCGGTCGCCCGCGAGGTGCGGGAGGAGACCGGCGTCGCGGTGGCGAACGTCCGCTACGTCGGCAGCCAGAGCTGGCCGTTCCCGAGCCAGCTGATGACCGGTTTCGTCGCCGATTACGCCGGGGGGGAGATCCGGATCGAGGAGAAGGAGCTCGAGGATGCCCGCTGGTTCCCGGTCGATGCTCTGCCGAAGCTGCCGCCGAAGCGGTCTATTTCACGGTATCTCATTGACAACTTCAAAATACAGGATCAGCCACGAAGACACGAAGTCACCTTGGAAAAGAAAAAGATTTAACGCAAAGACGCGAAGGCGCCAAGGAGAGCGAGAAACAAACAGCTGAAGCTTTGGGGTTTTAATCCAAACGAAGTCTCCGTTTTAATAAACTTTTTTCCGTTTATTCTTTGCGCCTTCGCGTCTTTGCGTTGAAGAGAGGTTTTGATCTTTTTCGTGTCTTGGTGACTTCGTGGCGAGGGTTTAGAATTTGAACAAAAAAAACCCCGGGCGGGGACCCGGGGAGTCGCAATTATTTCTTTTTCGGGGTTCGACAGCCGCTCTCTGGAGGAGGTTTGATGGCTGTAAAAGAAATAACGCGAAATGTTGTCTGTGTCGGAGAGTTCTTTTTAAATTCTGCTAAAAAGATTTTAGGGAAAATAATGTTTTTTGGTCCGCAGGTCAAGAAAAAAGATCAGGAGAGAGATGTTGCCGCGACCTGAATTCAGCGCCCCCTTCGAGAAGAGGTATTACCGCGTTCCGAAGGGAAGCATAGCCCAGATCCGGTTCATTCTCGAGAGCTATGACGGCCTTGCCTTCGTGCGGACGCTCGATGCCGGGCCGGCGCTGATCGAAATCGCCTACCCGCCGAGCCGGCGGGAGGACGTGCTGCCGCTGCTGGCGGAAATGGAAGGGGAGGCGGGGATGATGGCTGCCGATCCACCGGGCGAGGACGACTATCTTCCGCTCTGAATCTCAGGCGGTTGCGACACGGAATGCCGGCGGATCGTCGATGACCTTCTTGACGGCGCACTGGTCGGTGGCGCGGATGATCGACTTGCGGTATTTGTCCGGGAACCTTGGCGGCAGGTGAATGACGATGCTGACTTCCTCGAGCCGTTTGCTCTCCGGGTTGCGCGCCGTGTCGAGGGTCAGGCGCATCCCCGCGGTGTCGATCTGCCGCTGCTGGCAGAAGCGCAGGGCGAAGAAGCCGGCGCAGGCGCCGAGCGAGGAGAGGAAGAGATCGAACGGCGACGGGGCGCTGTTGCCGCCGCCGTTCGCCTCCGGCTGATCGGTTTCAACTGTGAACCCCCTGTATTCGGTCGTGACGGCGACGCCGCCGGGAAATGTGATGTCCATCATCGGTGTGGCTCCTGTCCGGTCGATTACCAGCTCTTGCCGAGCGGTTCGAGTTTGACGATCTCGTAACTCCGGCTCCCCATCCCCAGTTTCTCCGCCTGCTCCAGGGTGGTTTCCCAGTCGATGTCCGGGTAGACGCTGCGGAACTTGTCGCACCCCGGCGCGTGCCCCGCGGCGAGAGCGGTGTTCGGCAGACCGGCGGCCTGGTTGACCAGATCGGCGCAGGCCTGGTCGAGGGCGACCGGGTCGGTCGAGGCGAGAATGCCGATGTCGGCGACGATCGGCGCATCGGAATGACCGTAGCAGTCGCAGGACGGGGAGACCTGGGTGACGAAATTGATGAACAGCAGCTTCCCCTGCTTGCCGTCGATCGCCCCGCGAGCGTAATCGACCATCTTCTTCATCACCAGTTCCGCCTGTTCATTCCACTGGACCTGGATCGCCTGTCGCTCGCAGGCGGTGATGCAGCGGCCGCAGCCGGCGCAGCTGTCGGCATCGATGCGTGCCCTCCCTTCAATCATCCGGATGGCTTCGTGGGCGCAGGCCGTGAAGCAGTCGGCGCAGGCGTTGCAGTACTTTTCGGCGACCTGCGGGGCGACGTTCGAATGCTGCTCGAGCTTCCCCTCGCGGCTGGAACACCCCATGGCGAGGTTCTTGATGGCGCCTCCGAAGCCGGTCAGCTCGTGGCACTTGAAATGGGTGAGGGTGATCAGGCTATCGGCCTCGAGGATCTCCATGCCGATATCGACGCTGTCGAGGATTCCGCCCGCGACCGGGACGCGGCGCGCCGAATGGCCGCGAAGGCCGTCGCACATGATCAGCGGCGCGTTGACGACGGCATAGGCGAAGCCGTTCTCGATGGCACAGTTGAGGGCCGAGACCGCTTCCTTGCGTTGCCCGGGGTAGAGGGTGCTGGAGTCGGTCAGGAACGGCTTCCCCCCCAGTTCCCTGACCCGGTCGACCACCTTGCGGACGAAGGTCGGCCGGATGTAGGCATGCCCCCCCTTCTCTCCGAAATGCAGCTTGATAGCGACCAGATCGCCGGCACGGACCTGCCCTTCGAGATTGCAGCAGTCGACCAGGCGCAGGAGCTTGGCGTGAAGGTTCTCCCGGGTGCCGGCGCGCATGTCGGCCATGAATACCTGGCTGGCCATGATCTCCTCCCTGAATGATGCGAATGGCATGATGCGGCGGCTCGCAGCCGCAGCAGACCTGCAAGGTAACACATGCGGAATTGTGAATCAATTGCCCGAATATTAAAAAAGGGGCGGCCTTCACCGGCTGCCCCTTTTGATCAATTCCCGATGCCGGTCGGCGGCGGAGGCCCGTCAGGCGGATTCAGGCAGCACCGAGTCGGTCTGGCTCAGGGCCTGCTCCGGATTGAACTTCACCCCGACGCGGTAGAGGCCTCCCTGCTGCCGCTCGTCGACGTGACGGATCGAGGCGAGGACCTGGCGGTTGCTCGGCCAGTAAGGGTGGCGGAAGCGGAGCTTGAGCGGCGTGCCGGTGTCGAGCTTCCGGTCGCAATCGAGGGCGATGCCGAACGGGCTGATGTCATGGCTCATCGCCGGCGAGTAGGACTGTTCGCCGACCAGGGCGTACTCGACGATCGACTTTCGCTGGACACGGTTGGTCCGGCGCAGTTCGCTGTAGTGCGGGGAGATGACGTTGCGGAAGAGCTTGGCCCGGTAGAGCTCCTCGTCGGCCCGCTGGATGAGCGGCTCCGCCTGCTCGTTGGTGCCGGTGGCGAAGGCGAGGCCGCCGCTGACGGTCAGGTTCTGGCGGTCGAGAAGGTGCTGGCCGCGGAAGTCGGCCTTGTCGATCACCTTGCGGATCCGTTCGGCGACCGAGTAGGCCTGGTCCTGGGAGACATGGCGGAGCAGGATGGCGAATTCCTCGCCGCCGTAACGGGCGGCGATATCCCCCTTGCGGATGCAGTGCAGCAGGATTTTCGCGACCTGGCGCAGCGCCCTGTCCCCCGGCAGGTGTCCGCAGCGGTCGTTGTACTGCTTGAAATGGTCGAGGTCGAGCAGCAGCACGGCAAAGCCGGGCGCGTTTTCCGACCGGCGCTCGCTGCAGAGCTTTTCCAGAAACGATTTGAAGTAAGTCTGGTTGTGGAGGCCGGTCAGTCCGTCGGTGACCGAGGCGTTCCGGATGTTGGCGAGGTCGTAGGCCTCGACGATCCGCGGGTCTTCCAGCTCGCGCACGACCTGGTGCAGGTAGTCGAGCAGGGCCGGCCGCAGGATCGAATCGATCCGGTCGCCGGCGAGCATCCTTTCGCGGTGGGCCAGCGCCTCGTCCCAGTGGCGCCGGGCCGTCTCGATGTCGTACTCCTTGCCGACGAGGTGCAGCAGCGCCTCCCGGTAGACTGTGTGCCCCTGCTGTTCGGCCAGCTGCGCCAGCTCGAGGATGAGCCGGCGGTCGTCCTGATTGCACCGCTCGATAATCTTTGTCACGTTGTCCGGCATACTTGGGCCCCTGTCATCGGATCAAATTTCAGACTGCCTGACAATTGCAGGAAGAAGGCCAAGAATGAAGGCTCCTCTAACGTGTTGAAAAATGGCACAATTTTCTTTTGGCCAGCAATGCGCAAGTGAATTGCCTGTCAAGTTCCGAAGCAGGTCTGCGCGAAATGGCAAAGGGGCCGGCTTCAGCCGGCGGCCCCGGTCGGCTGTTCTTCGGCGTTATGCAGGTAGACGGTCCGGCTGGGGAAGGCGATCTCCATTCCGGCCCCCTCGAGGATGTCCATGATCTTCAGGGAGACGTCCTCGCGGGCCTCGAGGTATTCGCCCCAGACGGTCGTCGTCGTGAAGCAGTAGACCATGATGTCGAGGGAGGAGGCGCCGAAATCGGTGAAGTTGACCAGGAAGAACTCCTGGTCGATCGCCGGATGGTTCCTGAGCATCTCGCGGATTCCGTCGACCGCGGCGCGCATCTGCTTCGGGGAGGTCGCGTAGGTGACACCGATGTTCAGCTTGATGCGCCGTTTCGGCATGCGGCTGAAGTTGTCGACCGCCATGTTGGCGATGACGTTGTTCGGCACGGTGATCTGGGTCTTGGCGAAGGTCCTGATCTTGGTCGAACGGAAGCCGATCTCCTCGACCGTCCCCTCGAGGTTGCCGGCGACGATCCAGTCGCCGGCCTTGAACGGGCGATCGAAGATGATCATCAGCGACCCGAAGATGTTGGCGATCGAGTCCCTCGCCGCCATGGCGACGGCGATGCCGCCGATGCCGAGTGACGCGAGCAGCCCGGTGATCGAATAGCCGAGGTTCTGGATGACCATGAGCACGGCCAGAAAGACGATCAGGCCGCGCAGGCACTTGCGGATCATGCTCACCAGGTTCTCGTCGATGGCGGAGCTGCTGCACTCGACCTTTCCGCAGAGGAGGTGGTCGACCAGGCCGGCGAGGTTGAAGAAGGCCCGGGTGATGGCGATGGTCACCAGGACCTTGACCAGGACCAGTGAAAGCGCCTGCAGGTCGAACGGCCTGGTCGGCAGCTGCAGCGTCTCCAGGGCGAGGTAGAGCCCGCCGATGAAGACCAGCATCTCCGCCGGCTTCTGCAGGCTGGTGATGACCAGGTCGTCGAAGTCGTTTTTGGTCCGGGCGCTGATGGTATGCAGCACCCGGTCATAGATGACGCCGAAGATCCGCTTGCCGATCCAGGCGGCGATGACGATGCCGACGGCGACGAGCCAGTCGCTGGCGGGGATGGCGAGAAAGTTTTTTTCGAGAAAAGGGTGCAGTGAATCCATGGTCTCTCCTTTGCGGTACGATGCCGTTGTCATAGCAGAACTGTCCGGTGATTGCAAGGTGTGCCGCCGGCGCGAAAAGTCTGCAGCGATCGGCCGGTGTGGTACAATGGGGGCAGAAAATCACGCGAGAGGAGCATGACATGAGTCAGTCGCCGGACAGCTTCAATGCCTTGAAAACACTCGACGTTTCGGGAGAGACATACGATTATTACAGCCTCGACGCGGTCTCGGCCGTCGGCCGGGGGGATGTCGCGCGGCTCCCGTTCACCCTGAAGATCCTGCTCGAGAACCTGCTCCGGTTCGAGGACGGGGAGACGGTCACCGCCGATGATATCGTCGCCGTGGTCGAGTGGCTGAAAAAGAGGAAATCGGATCACGAAATCGCCTTCCGCCCGGCCCGGGTCCTGATGCAGGACTTCACCGGCGTGCCGGCGGTGGTCGACCTGGCGGCGATGCGCGATGCCGTCGCCCGCGCCGGCGGCGACCCGGAGGCGATCAACCCGCAGGTTCCGGTCGACCTGGTGATCGACCACTCGGTCATTGTCGACGAGTTCGGCAACCCGCAGGCGTTTCAGGCCAACGTCGACAAGGAGATGGAGCGCAACCGCGAACGCTACGCCTTTCTGCGCTGGGGA
>JBFHOZ010000036.1:0-16137 GCA_041592975.1 Desulfuromonadales bacterium | reverse complement strand
GCCGTATCGTAATCGGTGCTCACCGTCTCCGGGTTGCTGTTGACCATGATCGTCTCGAACCCGTCCTCCTTCAGGGCGAAGCAGGCGTGCACGCAGCAGTAGTCGAATTCGATTCCCTGGCCGATCCTGTTCGGACCGCCGCCGAGGATCATGATCTTCTTTTTCGCCGACGGCAGGGCTTCGCATTCCTCCTCGTACGTCGAGTAGAGGTAGGGCGTAAACGCCTCGAATTCCGCGCCGCAGGTGTCGACCCGCTTGTAGACGGGCCGGATGCCGGCGTCGTGGCGATACCTGCGCACAGCCGCCTCGTCGGTTTTCCACAGCTGTGCCAGGCGCTTGTCGGAAAAACCGAACTGCTTGGCCTCGCGCAACGACTCCTTCAGCAGCGAGCCGCGCCGGTGAAACTGGTCGGCGGAATCGATCAGGGCGTTCTCCATGTCGATGATCTGGCTGATGTTGTCGACAAACCAGGGGTCGATGCCGGTCAACGCGCAGACCCTCTCGACCCCGAACCCGGCGCGCAGGGCGTCGGCGAGATACCAGGGGCGTTCCCAGTTCGGTGTGCGCAGCTTCGCTTCGAGGGTGGAGATCTCCTCCTGGGTGAGGCTGCGCCGGTAATCCCCCGGCTCGTCGAACAGCCGGCTCTCGAATCCGGAGGAGCCGATCTCGAGAGAGCGCAGCGCCTTCTGGAACGACTCCTTGAAGGTCCGGCCGATCGACATCGCCTCGCCGACCGATTTCATCTGCGTCGTCAGGGTGGCGTCCGCCTGGGGGAACTTCTCGAAGGTGAAGCGGGGAATCTTGGTGACGACGTAGTCGAGTGTCGGCTCGAAGGAAGCGAAGGTCTCCCGGGTGATGTCGTTGGGGATCTCGTCGAGGGTATAGCCGACCGACAGCTTGGCGGCGATCTTGGCGATCGGGAAGCCGGTCGCCTTGGAGGCCAGCGCCGACGAGCGGGAGACGCGCGGGTTCATCTCGATGATGACCATGCGCCCGTCCTTCGGGTTGATGCCGAACTGGATATTCGAACCGCCGGTCTCGACGCCGATTTCGCGGATGATCTTGATCGAGGCGTCGCGCAGCAGCTGGTATTCCTTGTCGGTCAGGGTCTGCGCCGGAGCGACGGTTATCGAATCGCCGGTATGGACCCCCATCGGGTCGAAGTTTTCGATCGAGCAGATGATGACGACGTTGTCGGCCAGATCGCGCATCACCTCGAGCTCGTACTCCTTCCAGCCGATCACCGACTCCTCGACCAGGACCTCGTTGGTCGGAGAGGCCTCGATACCGGCCATAACCATGGTCTCGTACTCCTCGCGATTATAGGCGATGCCGCCGCCGGTGCCGCCGAGGGTGAACGATGGCCGGATGATCGCCGGGAAGCCGACATGATCGACGACCTCCATCGCCTCCTGATAATTGTGGGCAAAGCCGGAACGGGGCACCGCGACGCCGATCTTGTCCATCGCGTGCTTGAACAGGGTCCGATCCTCGGCCTTCTCGATCGCCGCGAGCTTGGCGCCGATCATCTCGACGCCGTATTTCTCCAGCGTTCCGTCCTTGGCGATCGCGACCGCCGTATTCAGCGCCGTTTGTCCGCCAAGGGTCGGCAACAGCGCGTCCGGCCGCTCCTTCGCAATGATTTTCCGCAGCGTCGCCGGCGTCACCGGTTCAATGTAGGTCCGGTCGGCGAAGCCGGGGTCGGTCATGATGGTGGCCGGATTGGAATTCAGCAGGACCACCCGGTACCCCTCCTCCTTGAGCGCCTTGCACGCCTGGGTGCCGGAGTAGTCGAATTCACACGCCTGGCCGATCACGATCGGGCCGGCGCCGATAATCAGTATCGTCTTGAGATCAGTACGTTTTGGCATCAGTCTTCCATTCCTGCTGTTAATGCTGTTTCTTGAAGTTGTCCATCAAGTCCATGAACTGACTGAACAAATATCGCGCGTCATGCGGCCCGGGTGAGGCCTCCGGATGATACTGGACCGAAAATGCCGGGAGGCTTCCGTGGCGGATCCCCTCGACGGTGAAGTCGTTGAGGTTGACATGGCTGACGTCGGCCAGTTCGCCGATCGACTCCGGGTCGACGGCGAAGCCGTGGTTCTGCGAAGTGATCTCGACGTTGTGACCGTCCCCCCGCCGGACCGGCTGGTTGCCGCCGCGATGACCGAACTTGAGCTTGTAGGTCCTGCCGCCGAGGGCGATGGCGAGAAGCTGATGACCGAGGCAGATGCCGAACAGCGGCACCTTGCCGAGGAGCTTGCGGATATTCTCCTGGGCGTAGGTGATCGGCTCGGGGTCGCCGGGGCCGTTGCTGAGGAAAACGCCGTCCGGGTTCATCGTCAGAACCTCCTCGGCCGGTGTTCTGGCCGGCACGACGGTGACCTCGCAACCGTGATCGACCAGGTTGCGCAGGATGTTGCGCTTGATGCCGAAGTCGTAGGCGACGACCCGGTATCTGGCAGCCCCGGTCGGCTTTCGGTACCCCTCGCCGAGCACCCAGGTCCCCTCGTCCCAGCGGTAGGGTTCGTCGCAGGTCACTTCCTGGACCAGGTCGCGGCCGACCAGGCCCGGCGCGCGACGCGCCTTTTCGACCAGACTGTCGGGATCGAGGTCGGTCGTCGAAATCACTCCGACCTGCGCCCCCCTGGTGCGGATATGCCTGACCAGAGCACGGGTGTCGATTCCCTGGACACCGATGATGTTGTTCTCCTTCAGGTAGGCGTCGAGGCTCATTTCCGAACGCCAGTTGCTCGGCGTTGCGCAGGCTTCCTTGACGATGAAACCGGACAGGAACGGCCGGCGGGATTCGACATCCTCGCTGTTGACGCCGTAGTTGCCGATCTGGGTGTAGGTCATGGTGACGATTTCACCGCAATAGGACGGGTCGGTCAGAATCTCCTGGTAACCGGCCATGCTGGTGTTGAAGACGACCTCGCCGGAAACCTCGCCGGTGGCGCCGATGGAGCGCCCCCTGAAAACCCGGCCGTCGGCCAGTGCCAATATGGCTTGCATAAACGTGATACTCCTTTGCTCAATCTCGGGTGTAAACGGTTTTTCCGGCCAGTATGGTGCGGATGGCCGCCCCCTTCATGACGAAGCCGTCAAAGGGGGTATTCTTGCTCTTCGAGACCAGGTCGGCGGCCACCACGGTCCACGTCAGGTCCGGATCGATAATGGCGATATCGGCGACGGCACCGACCGAGAGGTTGCCGCGGGGGAGGCCGAGGGCAACGCACGGCCCGCTGGTCAGCTTGGCGATGGCGTCATTCAGCTTGAGCACGCCGTCCTCGACCAGCTTCAGGGTCAGCGGCAGGGCGGTTTCGAGACCGACGATGCCGTTCATGGCGATGGCGAATTCGACGTTCTTCTCGTCGTAATGATGCGGCGCATGGTCGGTGGCGATGGCGTCGATGGTGCCGTCGGCGAGACCGGCGCGAACCGCATCCACATCCTCGGCGCTGCGCAGCGGCGGATTCATCTTGGCGTTGGTGTTGTAGCCGCGGACCGCCTCGTCGGTCATGGTGAAATGGTGCGGGGTCGCCTCGCAGGTCACCTTGACCCCCCTCCTCTTCGCCTGGCGGACGATCTCGATCGCCCCCTTCGTCGAGATATGGGCGATATGCAGCCGACCGCCGGTAAACTCGGCCAGCATGACGTCCCGGGCGGTCATTGCGTCTTCGGCCACCCAGGGGATCCCCTTGAGACCGAGCTCGGCGGCTACCGGGCCGTCGTTCATGACGCCGCCGCCGACGATGCTGAGATCCTCGGCATGCGAAATGATCGTCGTTTTGAACGGGCGGGCATATTCCAGCGCCCGGCGCATGATCTCGCCGTTGCTGACCGGCCCGCCGTCGTCGGAGAAGGCGACACACCCCTCGGCCTGCAGTTCACCCATCTCCGAGAGGGACTCGCCCTTCGACCCCTTGGTGATGGTACCGACGGGAAAGACGTTGGCGGCCCCCTCCTTCTTCGCCTTGTCGAGGATGTAGGTGACGACCGCCTTGTTGTCGATGACCGGCTTGGTGTTCGGCATACAGGCGACCGAGGTGAAACCGCCGGCGGCAGCCGACCGGGTACCGGAGACGATGTCCTCCTTGTACTCGAGACCGGGATCGCGCAGATGGACATGGATATCGACCAGACCGGGGGTGACCAGCATCCCGCTGGCATCGACGGTCTCGTCGGCCTTGGCCTTCAGCCCTTTGCCGAGTTCGGCGATCTTGCCGTCGGAGACGAGTATGTCGAGAGTGTCGTCTATGTTGTTCGCCGGGTCGATGACCCGGCCGTTTTTGATCAGCATGCTCATGAGAATCTCCATTTGTCCTGAAAGTAAGTGATCGCCCTACCCCTCAACCGTCTCCGCGCCGCTGACCAGGTACAGCAGGGCCATCCGCACGGCGACGCCGTTGGCGACCTGGTCGAGGATGACGTTCTGCGGGCCATCGGCAACGGCCGAGGAGATCTCCACGCCGCGGTTCATCGGCCCCGGGTGCATGACGATCGCGTCCTCCTTGGCCAGCTTGAGATTGGCCGGATTCAGGCCGTAGAAACGGGCATACTCCCGCAGGGTCGGCAGCAGGGTGTTGGCCTGACGCTCAAGCTGGATACGGAGCATCATGACGACATCGGCACCGGTGATGGCCTCCTCGATGTTGTCGAAGACGATCGCGCCGTGCTTCTCGAAGCCGACCGGAATCATCGTTCCCGGACCGGCCAGGCGGACCTCCATGCCGAGCTTGGTCATGGCGAAAAGGTTGGAGCGGGCAACGCGGCTGTGGGCGATATCGCCGACGATGGCGACCTTGAGGCCATCGAAGGAGCCCTTGAACTCCTTGATGGTCATCAGGTCGAGCAGCGCCTGGCTGGGGTGTTCGTGGGTGCCGTCGCCGGCGTTGACGATCGAGCAGCCGACCCGCTCCGCCAGGTAATGCGGCGAACCGGAGTGGCTGTGGCGGATGACGATGATATCCGGGGCCATCGCCTCGATATTCCTGGCGGTATCCTCGAGAGTTTCCCCCTTGCTGACCGACGAACCCGAACTGGAGATGTTGACCGTATCGGCGGACAGCCGCTTGCCGGCGATTTCGAAGGAGAGCCGGGTCCGCGTGCTGTTCTCGAAAAAGGCGTTGATAATGGTCTTGCCGCGCAGGGTCGGGACCTTCTTGATGTCTCGCTGGTTGATCTCCTTGAAGCTTTCGGCCGTTTCCAGGATCAGTTCAATGTCCTCCCGGGAAAGGTCCCTGGTGCCCAGGATATGCTTGTGGCGGAATGACATCTGCTACCTCCTCTATCTCAATATGGGCCCGGGCAACCCGTTCAGGGTTTCTCGAGCCGGACCTCAACCGGAGAGTTGTCGCTGTCGAAACGGACCTGCACCTTCTCGTCCCTGGCCGTGGGGATGTTGCGACCGGTATAATCGGACCGGATCGGCAGCTCCCGGTGTCCCCGGTCGATCAGCACCGCCAGCTGGATGGCGCTCGGCCGGCCGATGTCCATCAGGGCGTCCATGGCGGCGCGAATCGTCCGTCCGGTGTAAAGGACGTCATCGACCAGCACGACCTTCTGCCCGTCCAGCCCGAAGGGGATATCGGTCTTCCCCACCGGAATCGGTCCGCGCGATCCGAGATCGTCCCGGTACATGGTGATGTCGACGGTGCCGATCGGCAGTTCGATCCCCTCGATCTCCATGATCCTCGCCGCGATCTGCTCGGCCAGGTATGCCCCGCCGCTGCGGATGCCGACCAGCACCAGGCCGTCGGTCCCCTTGTTGTTTTCGAGGATCTCGTGCGCGATCCGGGTCAGGGCCCGGGTCACACCGGCACTATCCAGAATGACCGTATTCTTATCCGACATGCATACCCTCCCCGTGCTGGTTCCGAACATAAAAAAAGTACCTTTTCGCAGACGCGCAAAAAGGTACCTTCGGCAATTTCCTGTCAGGGTCGTACATTTCCCACCTTTTCTGACCTCTCGGGACCAGATTAAAAGGATCGGACCGGTTGTCGGTCGCTGGTAAATTTTTCGGACTATATCGTGTCCCGGCAGTTCAGTCAACACGAAATCTGCCGCCGGCAAAAAATGCACCCGTCAATCGATCAGGCGGCCGATCCGGCTCCAGCGCACGCTGGTGTTGCGACTGTCCCATGACCAGTACTTGATGAAGGCCAGTCCGCGAATATTGTCACGCGGCACGAACCCCCAGAAACGGCTGTCGCGGGAGTTGTCGCGGTTATCGCCAAGAACGAAATAGCTGTCGGCCGGAACGGTGACCGGATTCATGCAGTCGCGCACCCGCTCCGATGCCGACCGGGTCCAGCTGCCGATATCGCTGCAGCCGGGGATCATGTAGGGGGACTTGTGAACCTCCTCGTCGATGGAGAAGGCCTCGCCATTGACATAGACCTGCTTGTCCTTGATCTCGACCACGTCGCCGGGAAGACCGATGATCCGCTTGATGAAGTCCTTGCGGGAAAAATAGTTCAGTTTCGAGTTGACGGTATCGACCGGCCACTCGAAGACGATGATATCCCCGCGCTGCGGCTCCCTGACCGTCATGTAGCGCTGCTCGCTGAAGGGGAGCTTGGTGCCGTAAATGAACTTGTTGACCAGCAGATGATCCCCGACCAGCAGGGTGTCCTCCATCGACCCGGACGGAATCTTGAAGGCCTGGATGACGAACGTCCTGATAATCAGCGCGAGGATGCCGGCGACAATCAGCGCCTCCGCCCATTCACGGTACCAGGGCTTCTTCGGACGCCCCTTCTTGTCCAGCCTGACTTTCTGTGTTCTTTCGTAGTCTTTTGACATATCCCCTATTCTTTCACTTTAAGGATTGCAAGGAACGCCTCCTGCGGCAGCTCGACGCTGCCGACCTGCTTCATCCGCTTCTTGCCTTCCTTCTGCTTTTCGAGAAGTTTCCGTTTCCGGGTGATATCGCCGCCGTAGCATTTCGCGGTAACGTCCTTGCGCAGCGCCTTGACCGTCTCGCGGGCGATCACCTTGTTGCCGATCGCCGCCTGGATGGCGACGACGAACTGTTGCCGCGGGATGAACTCCTTCATCTTCGAAACCAGCTCGCGACCGCGGAACTGGGACTTTTCCCGATGCACGATCAGCGAAAGGGCGTCGATGACCTCGCCGTTGATCATGACGTTCAGCCTCACAAGGTCGCTCGGACGGTAGTCGAGCGGCTCGTAGTCAAGCGAACCGTAGCCGCGGGAAATCGTCTTGAGTCGGTCGTAGAAATCGAGAACGATTTCATTGAGGGGCAGCTCGTAGGTCACCATGACCCGGCTCGACGAGAGGTAACGGAGTTCGCGCTGGACCCCTCTCTTCTCCTCGCAGAGGGCGAGCACCCCGCCGACGTACTCGTTCGGCACGTGAACGGTTGCCAGGATAAAGGGCTCCTCGATGGACTCGATGTACTGGACCTCGGGGAGTTTGTTGGCGCTGTCGACATCGAACCGCTTCCCCTTGGTGTCGGTCACCCGGTAGACGACGGTCGGTGCCGTGGTGATCAGGTCGATCTTGAATTCCCGTTCGAGCCGCTCCTGGATGATCTCCATGTGCAGCAGTCCGAGAAAACCGCAGCGGAAACCGAAGCCGAGAGCCATGGAGTTTTCCGGCTCGAAGGAGAACGACGAATCGTTCAGGCGCAGCTTCTCCATGGCGTCGCGCAGGGCGTCGTAGTCGCCGGTGTCGATCGGATAGAGGCCGGAGAAGACCATCGGCTTGACTTCCTTGAAGCCGGGGAGCGGCTGCTCCGCACCTTTCTTTTCGTGCGTGATCGTGTCGCCGACCTTGGCGTCCTGCACCGTCTTGATGCCGGCGATGACGAATCCGACCTCCCCGGCCGACATCGACTTCATTTCGACCATGTGCGGCGAGAAGGCGCCGAGCTTGAGAACCTCGTACGACTTGCCGCTCGCCATCAGCTTGATCCGGTCCCCCTTGCTCAGGGTCCCCTCCTTGATGCGCACCAGGACGATAACCCCCTGGTAGGAATCGTACCAGGAGTCGAAAATCAGGGCCTTGAGCGGCGCATCGGTATCGCCGTCCGGCGGCGGAAACTTGTGAACGATCGCTTCGAGGATTTCATGAATGCCGATACCCGCCTTGGCGCTGGCCGGAATCGCCTCCGAGGCGTCGAGGCCGATGACCTCCTCGATATCGGCCTTGACCGCCTCCGGGTCGGCGCTGGCCAGGTCGATCTTGTTGAGCACCGGAAAAACCTCGAGGTTCTGGTCGATCGCCAGGTAGACGTTCGCCAGGGTCTGCGCCTCGACCCCCTGCGAGGCGTCGACGACCAGCAGGGCCCCCTCGCAGGCCGACAGGGAACGGCTGACCTCGTAGTTGAAGTCGACGTGCCCGGGGGTGTCGATCAGGTTGAGGATGTAGTTCTCGCCGTTGTCGGCCTTGTAGTTGAGCCGCACCGACTGCGCCTTGATCGTGATGCCCCGCTCCCGCTCGAGATCCATCTTGTCGAGGAACTGGTCGGTCTTCTCGCGATCCGAGAGGGCGCCGGTCTGGTCGAGCAGCCGGTCGGCAAGGGTCGACTTGCCGTGGTCGATATGGGCGATAATGGAAAAATTTCGGATATTGGTCTGCTTCATACACTCTTCTTGCGCTGCGTCATGAGGTAACGAGACAAGATAAAGGGATCACGATTATTTGTAAAGGTCTTATCCGTATAATTTCAGGGATATTTCAACGCGGGAGAGGGATGCGGCCCGGGCGCGCCGGCGAGAATGTACGGGCGCCCGGGCCGGGGATCAGAACGTGACGTCTCCGGTACCTACAACGCCGCCAGGGCGGCCGCGTAATCCGGTTCCTGGGCAATCTCCGGGACCTGTTCGGTATAGACGACCTTGCCGGCGGCATCAACCACGACGACCGCTCGCGAAAGGAGCCCGGTCAGCGGCCCGGTAACGATGGTGACGCCGTAGTCCCGGCCGAAATCGGCATTCCGGAAACAGGAGAGCGGCACGACCTTCTCCAGCCCCTCCCCTTCGCAGAAACGCTTGTGCGCGAACGGCAGGTCGGCGGAGATGCAGAGCACGGTCGCTTTCGCACCGGCCTCCTCGTTGAACTTCCGGGCGGCCGCCGCGCACACCGGCGTATCGATGCTCGGGAAGATGTTCAGGACCACCTTGCCGCCCGAAAATGCGGCAAGTGTCTGTTCCGACAGGTCGGTTCCGACCAGGGTGAAGCCGGGTGCGGCCGTTCCCACTGCCGGCAGGTTGCCGGTCGTTTCAATCGGATTCCCCTTCAGGGTGATTTTCGCCATGTTATCCTCCGTAAAGTATGCTTGCGATTATTTCCTGACAACCTCGACCCGGTATCCGTCCGGGTCGGTCACAAAGTAGACCCGCGGCGCCCCTCCGGCCAGCCCCTTGAGATCGGTCACCGTCAATCCCATTTCCGTGTGTCGCCGGTGTGCCGCTTCGAGATCCTCCACGGAGACGGCGAGATGCGAGTAGCCGTCGCCGATGGTGTAAGGCTCCTCGCGACCGTAGTTGTAGGTCAGCTCGATCTCGAAATCGAGCCCCGGCGCCCGCAGGTACGAGAGGGTGAAATCGCCGGGGAAGTCCTTCTTGCGGGAAATCTCGAATCCGAAGGCCTCCCGGTAGAACGTCTCCGAGGCCTCCAGGTCGAGCACCCGGTAACAGACATGAATCATCGGAAAATGCATGCGCTCCTCCATGGCCGGTAAAGTTTCCTGCCGCCACCGCCACCGTAACGGCATTGATGCGGGACTGCGTAAGAAGCATATCAGGATGTCAAACAGATGCCAGCCGCCACCGGTCGATTCGTGCGGGGAGTCCCGTCATCTCCGGCTGCCAGCAGGATTGCGGAGGACGGAATGACAGGGCGAATCAGCAGTGTCCCGCTTCCCGTTCCGAGGCCTGGTCGACAAACAGGTCGACGATCTCCTGGTTGGCCTTGTTGGTCAGCTTGAACTCGACCCCGAACCCCTGCGGCAGATTCAGCTTGTTGCGGGGGAATCCCTGGTTGACCCAGGTCACCTCGGCCCATGTTTCGACCCGGGCGGCGCTCACCGTCGGCAGGAAAAAAGAAAGCTTCAGGCGGGCGTCCACCGGGACGGGGTCGCGGTATTCGATGTACATGCCGCTGCAGCTGAGGTTGTACGCCCTCCCCTGCAGCTTTCGCCCGTCGTGGTAGATCTCGACCGACATTTCGCAGGGTACGCGGCGATGACGGCGGTCGACTCTGGGGAGGAACTGCCGGCCGATCTCGAGAAACTCCTTGCGGTCGACCGGCTTGTGAATGAACCCGTCGCAGCCGGAGGCCTCGACCTGCTGATCGCTGATCTCCTTGCTGGTGGCATAAACGATGACCACCGGGATCGACCTCAGAATCGGATCCTCCTTGATTCGTCGGCAGCACTCGATGCCATTCATGACCGGCATATTGACATCCATGAAGATCAGGTCGGGTCTTTTCCGGGCAATCTCCTCGAGCGCCTGTTGGCCGTTTCGTGCGGTGACGACGTCGGCGTAGGTCTGCCTGAGATAATTTTTTTCCACCTCGAGAAAAAAGTCGACGTCGTCGACCAGCAGGATCGTCGGTTTGTCCATGGCCTTCTACCTGGAGCCTCCCGGAGCGTGCCTGACCGCTTCGCAGACGCTGGAATGCCGGCGATGGATCTCGCAGACGTACAGGTTTGCGGGAATCCCGGCAACCGATTCACAGGCCCGCACCTCGCGGTCGGACAGGGGCGCGGCACACACAGAGCACTCCTTGGGGTTCATCGTCTCATTTCCCGGAAAAGTTCGCCGGCCGCTTCTCGACGAAAGCCGCCATCCCCTCGCGCTGGTCGGCGGAGGCGAAACAGAGCGCGAACAGGTCGGCTTCGTATCGTTCGGCCCGGGCGACATCCATCTCGAGGCCGTTGTCGATCGCCTCCTTGCTCAACCTGACCGCCGTCCGGCTGCGGGAGGCGATGATCGATGCCATCTCCCGGCTCGCTTCCATCAGGCTCCCGGGGGGGACCACCTTGTTGACCAGGCCGATCCGGTGTGCCTCGGCGGCGTCGATCATCTCGCCGGTGAAGATGATTTCCTTGGCCCGCCCCTTGCCGACCAGGCGGGCCAGCCTCTGGGTCCCGGCGAATCCCGGGATGATACCGAGCTTGACTTCCGGCTGCCCGAATTGCGCCGTCTCCGAGGCGATGCGGATATCGCACGCCATCGCCAGCTCGCATCCGCCGCCGAGAGCGTAGCCGTTGACAGCGGCGATCACCGGTTTCGGGCAGGTCTCGATCAGGTTCAGGATACGCTGTGCCAGCAGGGCAAAATCGCGCGCCCATTCGGGAGAAGCCGTCACCATTCGGGTGATATCGCCACCGGCGACGAACGCCTTTTCACCGGCGCCGGTCAAGATAATGACGGCCACCTCGTCATCGTTCGCCAGATCGGCGATCGCCTGCTCGAGCTCGGCAAAGACCTCGCCGGTCAGGGAGTTAAGACTTTTGGGGCGGTTGATGGTGATCGTCCCGATACGGTCACTGATAGTGATCAGCAGGTTCGATTCGGACATGTGTGGACTCCTGTCATGACTGTTGCTTGCGGTTGATCGCAAACGGCGACCACGCCTGGTCGGTCGCCATCATCTCCAGCGTGTTGACGTTCACGTGCGGCGGCAGATGGACGACCCAGTGGACGGCCTCGGCGATATCCTCGGCGGTCAGCGCCCGGGCGCCCTGGTACACCTTGGCGGCGCGCTCCGCATCCCCCTTGAAGCGGTTCAGGGAAAATTCGGTTTCGGCCATGCCGGGCTCGATATTGGTGACCCGCACCTGGTGGCCGAGCAGGTCGCACCTGAGGTTGCGGGAAAACTGCTGGACGAACGATTTCGTCGCCCCGTAGACGTTGCCGCCGGGATACGGCCAGTTGCCGGCCACCGAGCCGATATTGACGATCGTGCCACGGTTGCGCCGGACCATGCCCGGGAGCAGCGCCCGGGTGCAGTAGAGGACCCCCTTGATGTTGGTGTCGACCATGGTCTCCCAGTCGTCGAGGTTGGTCTCCCAGGACGGTTCCAGGCCGAGCGCCAGGCCGGCGTTGTTGACCAGGACATCGACCGCCGAAAACGGCTCCGGCAGATTTTCGAAGGCCGTGAAGACCGCGTCGCGACTCCGGACATCGAGGGGAACCAGGTGGACATCGAGGCTGCCGCCAAGTTCGTCCCTGATCTGCCGCAGGCGTTCCTCGCGGCGCCCGACCAGGACCAGGGTCCAGCCGTCACCGGCGAAACGGTCCACGCAGGCCCTGCCGAAACCGGACGTTGCCCCGGTAATGACAACCGTTCTTTTCATCGCGCACCCTCCCCTGTCTGTTTGAGCAAGTGAACCTTGACATCCGCCTCGGCCATGAGCTGGTCGCGACAGAACAGCCGCGAAACGACCGTCACCAGGCTGCGCCGGCGAGCGGAGACTTCGGCGACCACCGCGACTTCGTCCCCGGTCGCCACCGGCCGGAGAAACCTGACGTTGAGTCCGGCGGTCACGGCATGCGTCGAAATCGGCCGGCAGGCGTAAATCGCCGCCTCGTCAAGCAGGGCGGCAATAATACCACCGTGAACGACGCCCCGCCACCCCTGATACCGTTCGCCCAGGGCGAGTTGCGCCCGCGCTGCCATTTTCATGGCATCGATGACAAATTCGGCCTTCAGGCCGACAGGATTCTCCGGGCCGCAGACGAAACATTCCCGATCAGCTTCAACCTTCAAGACAGACCCTCCCGCGTGCAGTGCCGGCGCACGGCATCCGCTGAAGTTCAGAATGGCGTGGCCGAACCGGCGCCGACGCGGAAGGGCTCATCGTCGCCCGGGAGAACGACATTCCCGACATCGCCCCGGTCACAGCTGATCGGCTCGCCGCATCGCAGCGCCCCGCTCTTCACTCAAGCTCGAAAGCCACCTTCATGATCACCTGAAACTCGTCGATTCTCCCGTCCGACCCGACGTGACCGTGAATTTCGCCGACCTCGAACCAGGAAACCTTCTTGAGCGACTGGCTCGCGCGGCTGACGGCGACCTGGATCGCATCCTCGAGACCATTTTTGGAAACGCCGATCACCTCGACCTTCTTGTATGTCCGCTCATGACCGTATCCCATAGTGCACCTCCCTGTTGAATTCCAGTACAAGGCAATTTTAACAGAGATTTCCCCCGCCGAAGGGGTCCGGGAAGGTCAGAGTGCCGGCACGAGGTTGGACAATCTGGTCCCCTTCGAATGGCTTTCGATGACACTCCGGAAGGTCCGCTCGATGAACGGGATCGAATTGTAAAGCTCGTGCCCGTCGTTGAGCAGGTGCAGGTCGGTCCTGAACTTGTCGGCAAAGCGCACCGCGCAGGACGGCGCGATGACCTTGTCGTCCCATCCGTGGATGACGGTAATATGGCCGGCGACCGGCTCCGGGTTCATCCGACCGTACCCCTTGATATAGACTGCCGGGGCAAGCAGGAAGAGCGCCTCCGGCTCGACCACCCTGGAGGCCTCGATGGCGACATACCCCCCCATGCTCGAACCGGCGAGAATGATTTTCCCGGCAGGACGCTCGAAATTCTCCAGAAAATGGCTGACCCGCTCGTCGGGGTCCCTGATCTTTCTGAAATCGGGCTTTACGACCTTCCAGCCGCATTGCCGGGCGATCGCCGCCATGGCCTTGATCTTGCGACCCTGCGGGCTGCTGTCGCGGCCATGCAAAATGTAAACGGTATTTGTTACGGGCACCAGCTTCTCCTGACCTTCACAAGCGCACAAAATTCATGGAAACACCCGGATGACCGATTCGGCGACGCACGCCGGCTTCTCCCTGCCATCGATTTCGACCGTGAATGTGTAAATCACCTGCACCGCCCCGCCAACGGGCTCGGCGCTCTGCAGGACGGTCCGGGCACGAATGCGCGAACCGACGACGACCGGCGCCGGAAACCTCACCTTGTTGACCCCCATGTTGACGCGGTACTTCATCCCCGGATAGTTCCGCCGGAAGTAATCCGGGTGATTGCTCCGGGTGAGGTACGGCAGCAGCGAAAGGGTCAAAAACCCGTGTGCGACCGTCGCGCCGTATGGCGACTCCTCTGCCGCCCGTTCCGGGTCGATATGGATCCATTGCTCGTCGCCGGTGATCTTCGCGAAGCTGTCGATCCGGTCCTGGTCGATTTGCAGCCACTCGCCGACATGGATTTCCCGGCCGAGCTGCGGCCGCATGAATTCCAGAAGCTCCCTGATCGCCTGTTCAGACATCGGTTCGTTCTCCGGGTTCAAAAGATCATAGAATACATTCCCGTTGCCGAAATTTCCAGCGAAACCGGAACGAGCAAGCAAGCAGTCATCATTTCAGCAGAAAATACATGAACAGCGCAAAAAAGATCATCAGAGGGACGTAGTAGGCGAACTGCGCCCGGAGCCTGGCATTGCGTTCGCGGACGACGACCTCCTCGTCGGAAAGGATCTTCCGCGTGTAACCGGTGACATAGAAAGGGACCACACCATGATCGAGGTAGGCGCCGAAATCGGCCTCGATCAAACGCTGATCGGGTTCGGCCCCGTACCACTCCTCCCAGGCCGCGCCGAACAGGTCGAACTCGCCGATCTCAAGGATGGCGGCGACGAAGGAGACAGCATCACGGTCCGTTCCCCGATACGTCATACCGTCAGATCTCCAGCGACGCCCCGACCGATGCGAAAAAGGTTTTTTGCGGAAAATGGGCGAAGATCTCCGCCGAACGGCGCAGTCCGGTACAATGCCCGACGCCGATCTTCTCGACCCCGAAATCCCTGAAGGCCGAAATCGTCCCGGCAAACTGCAGGTCCGAAGCCGGCGCCAGGTGCAGACCGCCGACGACGGCGTAGATGCGTTCCCGGCCGGTCATGTCCAGAACATGGTGCATGATATTGACCACCCCGGCATGTGCGCAGCCGAGCAGCAGCACCAGCCCTTTCGGCGAATCGATGACGACCGAACAGTCGTCATCGAAGGGGTCCGGCCGTCGTTCGCCGGATGTGCTGCCGACCTGGAGGTGCGGGTCGCCGGTCTCGAAATCGGTCCTTCTCGGGACCTCGCCGGTCAGCCAGAGTCCCGGCGATATCTCGCGGAAATCGGCCGACAGATCGAACCGGGCGCCGAGGCGTTCGAGATGCGTCCTGGAAAAAGGGATGCCGATTTGCAGCTGTTCATGCTCGCCGACCCAGAGCCGCTCGCAAAAGATATCCGGGTGTGCGTAAACGGTTACCGGAGCCGCCAGGCCGAGCGCCTCGACCAGCCCCCCGGCATGATCGTAATGTCCGTGGCTGAGGATGATGCCATTGATTGTTTCGAGGTCGAGCGCAAGGACCGAACTGTTCCTGACGAAACCGGCTCCCTGGCCGGTATCGAACAGGAACTTTCCGGAATCGGTCTCGATCAGGCAGGAGAAGCCGTGTTCACCCACCGCACTCTTGGCCGTGCCGACGCTGTTCTCGCAGATGACGGTCAGTTTTTTCAGCATAATCCCTCCCGGAAGCTCCTCTCCTCCCCTATTTCAGCACATTGCGCCGGGTGCCGCAATACCCGCCGCGCGTATCGGGCTGATCACGGGTGGTGGGTGCCATGTCGGGCCGCCTGCTGGCAGAGACGGCCTTGCCCGCCGTGAAGCGGGAAAAATGCCGTTGCAATCCCTCCGGGCATTCTTTATGATGCGCTCCTCTTCAGACAAGTCACAGACAGGAGTACGATCCCATGGAACTGAAAGGGAAACAGATCAGATTTCTGCGCGGCCTGGGCCATCACCTGCAGCCGGTCGTCATGATCGGCAAGGAGGAGGTCTCCGACCGGGTCGTCGCCGCGACCGATGAAGCCCTGGAAGCGCACGAACTGATCAAGGTCAGGCTGCAGGAGGGGTGCGTTCTGGATAGAAAGGACGTCGCGGCACTACTCGCCGAGAGGACCGGCGCCGCGGTTGTCCAGGTGCTGGGCAGGACCCTGCTGCTCTACCGTCCGGCGCAGGATCCTGAAATCGAGCTCCCCTGAGGCCTCAGACCCTCTCGTACGGCTCGAAGAGCCGCTTGTACTCGTCCATCGCATACCGGTCGGTCATTCCGGCAATATAGTCGCAGATCACCTT
>JBFHOZ010000035.1:0-16487 GCA_041592975.1 Desulfuromonadales bacterium | reverse complement strand
TGCGGCAGGAGCCATTCAGCGTCGGTCGAGTAGCGATGAAAGCCGTAACCAATATGGTCGTAGATGCCCCCGTAACGCATCTTCTGTAAAGTCTTTTCGACCATGAGAAGGAGGTTGCTGTTATCGGTCTGCCGGTAACGATGCATCAGGAATGTGAGGTTGTGTGGGCGTGGAAACTTGGGAGCCATACCGAAGCCGCCATGGTCATGATCATATCTTTTCGACATTTCAACGACTGCTTTATCGAAATCGCCTGTGGTGATCATGGTGTTTGCTTGTGGTGTTGATCTTTGCAGTGAAGCGAGGATTCTTTGCCCTGTTTTGCGCAAATGATCCGGGTTTTCTTTCCATCTTTGCGCCGCCTGCGGTAGCAGGTTCATCATCCCGGGCCTGCCAAATCTGCCCTCTTTTGCTATGTAAGTCCCAGCAAAAAAAGGAACGGCATCGGGGGTCATGATGATATTCAGCGGCCAGCCGCCGCTGCCGGTCAGCCTTTGACAGACCTCCATGTAGACCTTGTCGATATCCGGACGCTCCTCCCGGTCAACCTTGATGGCGATGTAGTCTCGATTCAATAATGCAGCGACCTCGACATCTTCAAAAGCCTCACGCTCCATCACATGACACCAGTGACAGGTCGAGTAGCCGATCGAAAGGAAGATTAGTTTGTTTTCCTTACGGGCTTTGGTAAAGGCCTCGTTTCCCCACGGATACCAGTCAACCGGGTTGTAGGCGTGCTGAAGCAGGTAAGGGCTTTTTTCATTTATCAGGCGGTTTACCGGATGCTTGTGGGTCTGTTCGATAGCCGCATGGATGATTGGTGTTGGAACAGTCAGGATTATGCCAAAAAAAAGGATAAACAGTTTATGAATACGGAGTCGCATTTTTGTCTCCCGGCGATCTTAGGATGAAGCTATTGTTGAGCCAGATCCCGAATGGCTTTTATCGCTTTTTCAGGGTCAATATGAAAACCGTTGAAGACGACCTTGCCCTGCTTGTTAATGACGACTTTCCATGGAGTGCCGCCTGACCGGTAAAGCTCCATGGTTCGGGGCAAACGTTGACCACTGGTTCCGCCGTCATGGGCCATCGGCACCGGAATTCCGTACGCCAATTGATTTTCACGCAGCTTGTCAAATGTGTTGGTGTAGTGGCCCTCAAAAGTGGTTTGCACCGCCAGGAGTACGACCCGGTGGTCGCTTTTGAATTCTTCATACAGACGTTTGAACATGGGGAAACCGCGGGAATGACAGCCAGGGCACCAGTCCTGGAAGAAGTAGAGATAGATAACTTTACCGCGCAATTCATTGATGCGGATTGGTGGAATGGCTTCGCCATTGCCATCGATCCAGTTGTTCATCTCAAGTTCAGGGGCCTGTTGCCCGGCAATACCTTGATGGTTGTTGGCTTCAACGGTTGCGATGGGAAGCAGAAATACAGGCAGAAAAAGAGCCATCAACAGTATCCGGGCAGAGCTGTTAATCATTGCCATTGCTAGTACCTTTCCTATTATTTTGGTTAAATATTACCACGGCGGTCATTAATAGCGAAAGGCTCCGACCAGATAATCAGAGTGTCTATCAGAATTTAAGTTGTTCACTCCAGTGCCCACGACCGTCCGGCTCGGGGACCGGACTCGAATGCCAGAGCTGAATTTTCTCATAAGTCACGATAATTAAGAAAATTCATCTCATCTGATAGGGTTTTACTATAAATCCTCCTATAACGAATTCCTGAATTACCTAAGGACTTTTAGGAATTCGTTATACGAGATCAGCCAGCGCCTCCTTCAAGTCACTGCAGACGCAGGCACCGGGGGCGGAAATTTTACGTTCGTCTCCCGGACGGTACTTTCCGGTCCGGACCAGGCCCGCTTTCAACGCTCCATTCACATCCGAGTAGACATCGTCCCCCACCATCAGCACTTCTGCCGGTTTGCAGCCGAGCTGATCGGCAGCCGAGTGGAAGAAGGCCGGGGACGGCTTGCCGAGGATAATCGCCTCGCAGTTGGCAGCGTATTCGAGGGCGCGTACAAACGGGCCGGCATCAAGGCTCATGCCATCCTCCTCCTTGAAGTACCGGTTGTCGCCTATCGCAATCAGTCGCGCTCCTTCAAGCAGCAGGCGGAAAGCGGCATTGAGATTCTCATAGGTGAAGCTCTCGGCGGCGTCGCACACGACGACGGCATCCGGCTGCGGGTCGTCGGCCGTGTCGAATTCGCCGCGGATGGAGGGATGCACCAGCAACCACGGTTTGAGATGGTGCTCTTTGAGATAGCTGTTCATCACCGCCGGGGCGGTGATGAACTCCTCTTCGCTGATGTCGAACCCCATCCGCAGGAGTTTTGTGAAGATGTCCGTCCGGGTGCTGCGCGAGGTGTTGGTCAGGTAGCGGACCGGGATGTCGTTCCGCCGCAACGTGACGACCACCTCCCGGGCCCCGGGAATGATTTCATTGCCGACGTAAAGCGTGCCGCTCAAATCGAGCAAGACCCCCTTGATCATGTCCACTCTCCCCTGGTGTGAGATATCCGTTCCATTATAGCGAAGTTTCCGGTGCTTCTCCGGCCTCCCGGGATCGGCAGAGGGGGTGGGAATCACACGAATTCCTCCTGAAGTTACACGAATTGAAAATTCGTAACATTTCTCTTTACCGCCCCCGGGTTGCATGCTAGTGTGCTACGAAATCGGTTTTCATGCTACGGGAGGCGCAGTTGAAAAGGTCCCTTTTCTTGACGATGTTGTTCCTTCTTCTGGTTGCGCCGGCATTCGCGCACAGCATCAAGGTTTCTGCCTATGCCCGGGGCGGATCTGTTTTCGTTGCTGGCCACTACCCGGATGATCGCCCGGTTGCAAACGGACGGGTTCTGGTGGAGGACAGCACCGGGGAAGAACTGCTCGAGGGGCGCACCGACGAAAATGGCCGGTTCCGTTTCCCGATTCCCAAGATCGACACCCTGAGGATCACCGTCGGCGACATGCTCGGCCATCGCGCCACGGTCAGGCTGCGCCAGTCGGTCCTCGAGGCAGGGAAGGACTGATGCACATCTCCGACGGTGTCATGCCGACCTCGCTGGCGCTCGGCAGCGGCGCTGTCTCCCTGGCGGTAGCCGCCTGGAGTTCGCGCGCGACCCGCGCCGAGGACCTGCCGAAGGTCGCCGTGGTCGCCGCCGCCTTCTTCGTCGCCGCCACGGTGCACGTGCCGCTCGGACCGACCAGTGTCCACCTGCTGCTGCCGGGCCTGGTCGGGGCGCTGCTCGGCCCGTCGGCGTTCCTGGCCATCGCCCTCGGCCTGGTGCTGCAGAGCCTGATGTTCCAGTTCGGCGGCCTGACGGCGCTGGGCGGCAACGCCCTGCTCATGGGCCTGCCGGCGCTCGCCTGCGGTCTGCTCTTCCAGCTGTTTCGGGGAGGAGGTGCGAAACGGCAGATGCTCGTCGGCGGCCTGTGCGGGGGGCTCGGCATCGTCGGTTCGGCAATCATCCTCGCCCTGCTGCTCGCCTTCAGCGGCGAGGACTTCCTCGGCGTCGCCAGGCTGGCGCTGGCGGCGCACCTGCCGGTGGTGGTGATCGAGACGCTGATCGCCGCCTTCATCGTCCGCTTTCTCCACAAGGTCAAGCCGGAGATGCTCGAAGCCCCGTTCACCCTGAAGCGCGACCGGCCATGACCAACCCGATCCTGCAACTCCCCTGGCCGGTCCTCGTGCTCCTGCTCGGCCTGCTCGTCGCCTGCTTGTGGCTGGCGCTGGTGGCGGCGCGGCGGATGGCGGGGGCGGTCGAAAGCGGACCGGACGGCATGCTGCCGCTGCTCGGCGGCGCTGCGGCCCAACGCTCGCCGCTGCATGATTGGGACCCCCGCTTCAAGATCGCCGCCATCCTCGCCTTCGCATTCCTGGTCGTTTCCCTGCGGCAGCCGCCGCTTGTCGCGGCGGCTCTGGCGGTCGCGCTGATGATCATCCCTCTCGGCCGCCTCCCCTGGTCCCGGCCGCTGCGGCGCATCGCGGCGATGAACGGGTTTCTGGCGATGTTCCTGGTCGTCATGCCGCTGACGGCGGTGGTCCGGCCGGGAGACGCGCTGATCGTCTTCGGCGGGCTGGAGAGCTGGCCCTTCAACCTGCGTGGCCTTCTGCTGGCGCTGACCATCGTCGGCAAGGCGTGGTGCGTGGCGCTGCTGATGGAGCCGCTGCTGGCGACGGCGCCGCTCGGGGCGACCCTCGAGGGGCTGGCGCGGCTCGGGGTGCCGCGGCGGGTCGGCGAACTGCTGCTGATCGCCCATCGCTATATTCATGTCTTCTTCGACGAGCAGCAGCGCATGCGCAGCGGCATGGTGGCCCGCGCCTTCAGGCCCGACCACCGGCTCGACCGGATGCGGGATTACGGCAATTTCGTCGGCATGCTGCTGGTGCGCAGCTACGAGCGCACCCACCGGGTCTTCGAGGCGATGCAGGCGCGCGGCTACGCCGGCGCCATGCCCGGACACTATCGATTCACCGCCAACGCCGCCGACTGGCTGAAAACGATCCTGCTGCTCGCCTTCGGAGTCGGCCTGCTGCTCGCCGACCGGTTGGCAGGGGGAGGGGCCTGATGCACCGGCTCGCCCGCCAGCAGCCGCTGCGCCAGCAGGGCGAGACGCTCTTTTCCCTGCGTGATGTCAGCTACAGTTATCCGCAAGGCCGGCAGGCGCTGAGCGGGCTCTCCCTCGATATCATGCCGGGCGACCGGGTCGCCATCGTCGGCCAGAACGGTGCCGGCAAGTCGACCCTGCTCAGGCATCTCAACGGCCTGCTGCCGGTGCAGTCGGGGGAGCTGACCTACAAGGGGGCGGGTTTCGACGCCGAGCACCTGCGCCGGGCGCGGCTCGAAATCGGCCTGCTCTTCCAGGATCCGGACGACCAGCTCTTCTGCAACAGCGTCGGCGAGGATGTGCTGTTCGGGCCGCTCAACCAGGGGCTCGAACTCGAGGAGGCCAGGCTGCACGCCGACGCGGCCCTGGGCGCTGTCGGCCTGCTCGACAAGAAGCAGCGGCCGCCGCACCGGCTCAGCTACGGACAGCGCAAGCGGGCGGCCCTGGCAGGGCTGCTGGCGATGGCGCCGGAAGTGCTGCTGCTCGACGAACCGACCGCCAACCTCGACCCGCAGCAGGAGGAACTTCTGCTGCAGCGGCTCAAGGAGTACGACGGCACGCTGGTGATCATCACCCACAACCTGCTGTTCGCCTACGAGCTCTGCGAGCGGGCCATCGTCCTCGACCGCGGGCACATCCACCACGACTATACCCTCAGGGAGCTGGTCTCCCAGCGCAGCGCCCTGCGCGAGCATGGCCTCGACTTCTCCTTCCGCTTCGTCGAACAGGCGCTGCCGGAAGACCGGCTACCGGCCGTGCCGCCGGGTGCTCAGGACGTCGGCAGGGATTCGACGCCGGCCGCGCAGCCGATTATAGAACTGGCAGATTACGCCTACCGCTACCCGGACGGGACGGCGGCGCTGAACGGGCTGAGCCTGACGGTCCATGCCGGGGAGAAGGTCGCCATCGTCGGCGAGAACGGCGCCGGCAAGACCACCCTGGTCTCCTGCCTGATGGGGCTGCGACGCGGCCGGGGGCTGTACCGTCTCGCCGGCGAGAGCGTCACGGAGAAGAGCCGCAAGGAGAATTGCCGCACCGTCGGTCTGGTGTTCCAGGACTCGGCCGACCAGCTGTTCTGCCCGAGCTGCTTCGAGGAGGTCGCCTTCGGCCCGCGGCAGCAGGGACTGACGAAAGACGAAATCGCGGCGCGGACGGCAGCGGCGCTGCGCCAGGCAGGCCTCGCGGGGTACGAAGAGCGGGTGCCGCTGCACCTCTCCGGCGGCGAACGCAAGCGGCTGGCGCTGGCAGCGGTGCTGGCGATGCGGCCCGACATTCTCATCCTCGACGAGCCGACCGCCGGGCTCGACCCGGACGGCGAGGAGCGGCTGCTCGAGATCATCCGGAATCTCGACGTCACCCTGATCCTGGTCAGCCACGATCTCTTCTTCGTCCGCCAACTGACCAACCGGACGATCGTGCTCCACGAGGGGCAGCTGGTGCAGGACTACGGCACCGAGGCGTTCTTTGCCGACGCCAACCTGACCAGCCTCAACCAGCTCGACTTCACCTACCGCAACCGCTGCGGGCTGGAGATCATGCAGCTGCAGCACGAGCATGAGCACACCCACCGGCATCGCCACCTGCACGAGCATGAACACCGCCACGGCGAGCTGGAGCACAGCCACCCGCACGAGCATGTGCATGAGCATGGGCACAGCTACACCCATACCCATCACAGCCATGATGGAGATGAAGCCGAGCATACTCATGGACATCTGCCGCGCGGGGACAAGGTTCATGATCATGAACATCCCGGGCACAAGGATGAACCGCACGACCATGAACATTAATCGCAGGGAATCAGGTGTCAGGCTTCAGGTAATTCCCCAATCTAGTCATTCCCGACCCCGATCGGGAATACAGCGGTTGATTTTGACTTGCCCCCTGAAGCTCCTAACTGGAATCATGCCAGCGCGCTTCCCCGAGCGCTGCCCAACCGCAAAAGCCACGAAGACGCGACGCGTTTGCCTCAAGGCAAACTCCTGAACAGCACAATTCAACAGAAGCACCTCCGACAGCACAAAAAAAGCCCCCTGCAAGGGAGCCGTTTTCTGCTTACTCCTTTATGGCTTGATAAAAGAGTAAGGCGGGGTGCGCGGACGCAACCGCGCGGTTTTGTTTCAAATATATAAATGGATTCCCGATCGGAGCCAGGAATATCAGAAAATTATAACCGGATAATCCGCCCCGCCGTCTGCAGCGATTCGGCCACTTCGAGCATGTTGGTGGTGCGCCCGGCCTTCAGCTTCTCCTTGAGGCCGTAGAACTCGAGGCAGAGGCCGCAGGCGGCAATGTCGACACCCATGCAGGCGATCTTGTCGAGGGCCTCGAGGGCGTCGGAGCCTTCGCAGGCGAGTTTGACCGCGGCGTTGATCAGCAGCATCCTGTCCGGCACCGTCTCCATCTCGGTCAGGGTGAAGAGATAATTCTTCATCAGCAGCCGGCCGAGTTCGTCATCCCCCTGCCCGAGAGTGTCGGCGGTGACGAGGGTGACCGTCGGGCCGGCGACCGTTCGGGGCTTGCCGGCCGTTCGCGCCCCTCCTCCCGGCAGCAGCCCGAGAGAAAATCCGCCGTCGGTCTCCTCGATATCGAGCACGTACCCCATGCTCTCGGCCAGGCGGCTGACGTTGTCGCGGGCGGTATCGTCGCCGACCAGCACGGTCAGCGGCGCGTCGGGATTGTCGAGCATCTCCTTGCGGGTCTGGACGACCGGGTAGGGGCACTGGTGATCGCGCAGGTCGAGTTTTTTCATGAAAGCCTCCACAGTCTTGTTGCCCGGCGGGCGGACCCATCTTAGTCATTCGCCGTCGGCAATGCAACAAAGCAATTGTCTCGAACCTTAATATATGATAATTTGCATATTCTATTGGAGTGATTATCATGCGACCGTACCTGACCGCGTTCTGTTTCTTCCTGCTGCTGCCGGTTCTTGCCCTGGCTTCGAGCGCCGACGTGCAGCTTCTCAAGCAGGCCCGCTCCCAGGTGAAGGTCGTTGCCGGCGAGCTGAAATTGCGGGTCGCCAAAGAGGTGCAGGAGAGGGGCGCCGAGAACGTTCTCGGTTCCTGCCGGCTGCAGGCCGCCGGGATCACCGACCGGCTATCGGTGCACAGCGGCTGGGAAATACGCCGGACTGGCATGCGGGTACGCAACCCGGACAACGCCCCCGACCCCTGGGAAGCGGAGGTCCTCGAGCTCTTCCGCCGACGGCAGGCCGAGGGGGTCGACCTGCAGGAGTACGAATTCGCCAAGGTCGTCAACATGGATGGCAAAAGAGTCTTCCGCTACATGAAGCCGATTGTCATGCAGGAGTTCTGTATGACATGCCATGGTGATGACATCCCCCCGGCCGTTCGGGCGGCCATTGCCGGCGCATATCCCGGCGACCGGGCCACCGGGTTCCGACCCGGGGAGCTGCGCGGCGCCTTCAGCCTGATCCGAATGCTCCCCGGAGACCCGCCGCCGCGCTGGGAATAGCTCTCCCGACCGCTTCTCTTGACTTCGCTCCGGACGCGTGGCTAAATGCTGGTCACCCGCAGGAGGAGTCCCCATGAAACCAGCCACCCGTCAAATCCATGTCGGATCCGTCGCCGTCGGCGGCGGAGCGCCGGTATCGGTGCAGTCGATGTGCAGCACCGATACCCGGAACGTCGTCGCCACCCTCGAGCAGATCCGCCGCCTGGCCGAGGCCGGTTGCGAGATCGTCCGCTGCGCCGTTCCTGACGCGGCCGCGGCCACCGCCCTCGGGGCGATCAAGGCCGAGTGCCCGATGCCGTTGATCGCCGATATCCATTTCGACCACAAGCTGGCCCTCGCCTCGGTCGCCGCCGGTGTCGACGCCCTGCGCATCAACCCGGGGAACATCGGCGAGGCCTGGAAGGTGAGGGAGGTGGTCGCCGCCTGCACCGATGCCGGCATCCCGATCCGCATCGGCGTCAACGCCGGCTCGCTGGAGAAGAAGGTGCTCGAGGCCTACGGCCATCCGACCGCCGAGGCGCTGGTGGTCAGCGCCATCGGCAACATCCACATCCTCGAGGACCTCGGCTTCGACCGGATCAAGGTCAGCATCAAGGCCTCCGACGTCCGGCGGACCATCGACGCCTACCGCCTGCTGTCGGCGAAGGTCGACTACCCCTTGCACATCGGCGTGACCGAGGCCGGCACCACCTGGAGCGGGACGATCAAGAGCGCCATCGGCATCGGCGCGCTGCTCGCCGACGGCATCGGCGACACCCTGCGGGTCTCCCTGACCGGTGACCCGGTCGAGGAGGTGCGGGTCGGCTGGGAGATCCTCAAGAGCCTCGATTTGCGCGAACGCGGACCGGTCTTCATCAGCTGCCCGACCTGCGGCCGCTGCGAGATCGACCTGGTCGAGGTTGCCGAGGAGGTCGAGCGGCGCCTGCACGGGCTGCCGAAAAAGATCTCGGTGGCGGTCATGGGGTGCGTGGTCAACGGGCCGGGAGAGGCGCGCGAGGCCGATCTCGGCCTGGCCGGCGGTCGCGGCGAGGGGGTGATCTTCCGCAGGGGGAAGCTGGTCCGCAAGGTCGGGCAGGCGGAGATGGTCGAGGCGCTGATCGAGGAGGCTCACAAGATCATCAGCGAGGGGGAGGATCTTCCTTAACCGGCTCCAGTGTGCCGCAGCGGTTTTTGACTGCGGCGGACCGCTCCCGGATCGCCGCAGTCCACCGCCTATCTTCTCACGTCCTGCCACAGCTCGGCCCGGTTGCGTCCGTTGTCCTTGGCCCGGTAGAGGGCGTTGTCGGCTTCGCGAACCAGGTCGTCAAGGGTGTTGATGCCGGCGGCCGGGAACGGCGCCACGCCGATGCTGATGGTCAGGCGGAGCTCCCTGAGCTCGTCCCGGAACGAAAACTCGCTGATCTCCTTCCTGATCCGTTCGGCAATCTGCGCCGCCTGCTCGAGGCTGGTCTCCGGCAGGATCATGGCGAACTCCTCGCCGCCGAAGCGGGCCGCCTGGTCGTAGGGGCGCAGACCGAGCTCCAGCTGCCGGGAAAACTCGACCAGCACCCTGTCGCCGAGGGTGTGGCCGTAGGTGTCGTTGATGCTCTTGAAGTGGTCGATGTCGATCATCGCCAGCGACATCGTCTTGCCGGTCCGCAGGCTGCGGTCCCGTTCCCGGCTCAGCATGTCGAACATGCAGCGGCGGTTGCAGAGCCTGGTCAGCGGGTCGGTGTTGGCCAGCTCCCTCAGATTGTCCTGGAGGAGCTTGATCTTCAGCTGCGCCTTGACCCGCGCCACCAGCTCCGCCGGGTCGAAGGGCTTGGTCACATAGTCGCTGGCGCCGAGGTCGAGGCCGCGCACCTTCTCCTCCTGGTCCTCGTGGCCGGTGATCATGATCACCGGGATGTCGCGCAGCTCCTTGCGGGCGTACATCGTCTGCAGGACCTCGAAGCCGTCCATGCCCGGCATGTGCAGATCGCAGAGGACGACGTCGATGGCGTTCTCCTCGAGCAGCTTCAGGCCGGCGGCGCCGCTGTCGACCTTGAAGAAGCGGCTGAAGAGGTCGGCATCCTGCAGGACGTGATGGATCATTTCCCGCGAAGTGGCCGAATCGTCGATGATCAGGATCGAATTGGGCATCGCTGGTTCGTCCTCCTCGCTTAATTAAATCATTCCGGCGGAAGATGTAAAGCCGGGCCCGTTTGGCGATGCGCCGACGGGGGGCGACATCGGCCGTTCCGGCGGTCGAGATTCCTTGCAATCCATCCGGAAATACGCTAATTTCTGTGCCTGATTGTGCCCCGGCACAGCCACGCCATCACTTCACCCGAGGTTTGCCCATGCGTTACAGCCAGTATTTCCTGCCGACGACCAAGGAGACGCCGGCCGATGCCGAAGTCATCAGCCACAAGCTGATGCTGCGGACCGGAATGATCCGCAAGGTCGCCGCCGGCATCTACAACTACATGCCGTTCGGCCTGCGGGCGATCCGCAAGGTCGAGCAGATCGTCCGCGAGGAGATGAACCGGGCCGGCGCCATCGAGCTGCTGATGCCGATGGTGACCCCGGCCGAACTCTGGGTCGAGTCGGGCCGCTGGGAACAGTACGGCAAGGAGCTGCTCCGCTTCAAGGACCGCAAAGAGGGGGATTTCTGCCTCGGGCCGACGCACGAGGAGGTGATCACCGACATCGTCCGTCGCGAGGTCCGGTCCTATCGCCAGGTGCCGGTCAATCTCTATCAGATCCAGACCAAGTTCCGCGACGAGATCAGGCCCCGCTTCGGTCTGATGCGGGGGCGCGAGTTCATCATGAAGGACGCCTACTCCTTCGATGTCGACGACGCCGGCGCCGACGCCGCCTACGAGAAGATGTACCAGGCCTACCGGCGGATCTTCGAGCGCTGCGGCCTCAGGTTCCGGGCGGTCGAGGCCGACACCGGCAATATCGGCGGCAGTTCGTCGCACGAATTCATGGTGCTGGCCGAATCGGGTGAGGACGCTATCGTCTCCTGCGACAGCTGCGAGTACGCCGCCAACGTCGAGAAGGCGGAAATCCGGGTGGCGGAAACGGGCGCTCCCGCCCCTGCCGCCGCGCTGCAGGAGGTCGCGACCCCGGGACAGAAGAGCATCGACGAGGTCGCCGCCTTCCTCAAGGTCGACCCTCGGCAGACGGTCAAGACCCTGATCGTCACCACCGACACCGGCGAGCAGGTCGCCGTTCTGCTGCGCGGCGATCACGAGCTGAACGAGATCAAGCTCTGCCGCTACCTCGGCTGCAATCACCTCGAACTGGCCAGCGACGATACGGTGCAGAAGGCGACCGGCGCGCCGAGCGGCTATGCCGGCCCGGTCGGTCTCAAGCTGCGGATCCTCGCCGACCTGGCGGTGAAATCGATGAGCGATTTCGTCGTCGGCGCCAACCGCGCCGACACGCACCTGGCCGGTGCCAGCCACGGGCGCGATTTCAGCGTCGAGGCCTTCGCCGACCTCCGCCAGGCGGAGCACGGCGACCCTTGTCCGCGCTGCGACGGCAGGCTGGAAATCTGGCGCGGCATCGAGGTCGGCCATATCTTCAAGCTCGGCACCAAGTACTCCGAGGCCCTCGGGGCAAAGGTGCAGGACGAGTCGGGCAAGGAACGGACCCTGGTCATGGGCTGCTACGGCATCGGCGTCGGGCGCACTGTCGCCGCCGCAATCGAGCAGAACAACGACGCGAACGGCATCATCTGGCCGATGCCGATCGCCCCGTTCCAGGTGCTGATCACCATGCTCAACCCGAAGGAGGAGGCGGTCCGCGACGCCGCCGAAGAGCTCTACCGGGCGCTGCTCGAAAAGGGCTGCGACGTGTTGCTCGACGATCGCGACGAGCGGCCGGGAAGCAAGTTCAAGGACGCCGACCTCATCGGCATCCCGTTGCGGGTGACCGTCGGAGCCCGCGGCCTGCAGGACGGGGCGTTCGAATTGCAGGCCCGTGCCGGCGGGGAGCGTGAAATGGTGCCGGTCGACAAGACGGTGGAGGTTCTGACCGCAAGAATTGCCGCCGCCCTGGGCACCTGAAGACTGACTGAATCCGACAGGGGAATACCGGAATGACCAAACAGACGCTCGACAACAACGGCAAGATCGCGCTCACCTCGCAGGCGGCCGCCGCCATCGGCGCCCGTCCGCTCGAGGTGGTCTCGCACTCGTCGTGCCACGCCCTGCTGGCGAACAACGACGAGGGGCCGATGCAGATGGCCGGGACGCTCGGCGACGTGACCATGACCGATCTGCTCTCGTTCTGCAACATGTTCCGCAAGAACGGATCGCTCCTTTTCACCCTGAAGGGGGGGAGCAAGGAGCTCTTCTTCACCGAAGGTGAAATCGTCTTCGCTTCCAGCACTTTCCCGCACGACGATCTGGCGGAGGTTCTCTACGACCTCGGCAAGATCAACCAGGCGACCCTGAAGAAGATCAAGGAGGTCGGCCGGGGGCAGAACGTGCCGGTCGGCAAGATCCTGGTCGAGAAAGAGATCATTTCGCCGAAAGACCTCTGGCTGGCGACCCGTCAGCAGGTCGAGGCGATCATCTATTCGCTTTTCACCTTCAAGGAGGGCGCCTTCTGCCTGCGCGACCGGACGATCGACAAGGAGAAGATCGTCCGCCTGTCGATGAACACCCAGAACCTGATCATGGAGGGGCTGCGGCGCGTCGACGAGCGGGCTCTCTACCTGCGCGAGATTCCGTCGATGGAGGCGGTGCCGGTCCTCGGCAACCAGCGCGGCCAGAAGCTCACCGAGCAGGAGCAGCGGCTGGTCGAGCTGATCCGCGACGACCACTGCAACGTCAAGGAACTGCTGCGGCGCTCCGGGCTCGGCGAATTCGACGGCCTGCAGAACCTGTATCACCTGATCCGCAAGAAGGTCGTCACCCTCGAGGAGCCGGCGGTCGCCGAAGTCAAGGGGGATCTCGGCGATCTCCTCGCCATCTTCAACGGCGCCCTGGTCGCCATGACGCGCCAGGTCTCCAACGTCAACACGTCGTTCGTCGAGGAGGTGCAGATCTTCATCCGCGATCTGCCACAGCCCTATTCGTACGTCTTCCGCGACGTCACCGTCGCCAAGGACGGCTCGGTCGACGGCGGCCGCATCATGGCCAATCTCGACGGACTCGAGGAGGGGGACAAAAAGCGGCTGTTGGCCGATGCCCTGAGCGAGGTCGTCTACATGGAGTGCATCGCCGCCAAGGAGAAACTCCCGAACGAGGAGTCGGCCGAGCTGATCAAACGGGTACAGAAGGTTTCGGAACGGATCAAGAGCCTGATCGGAAGGGGTGAAGGATGAGTGCAGCCAGGGAAAGACTGATATTCGCTCTCGATGTCGACAGCTTCGCGGAGGCGCAGCGCTGGGTGCAGCTCCTGCATGACAAGGTCGGCATCTTCAAGGTCGGCAAGCAGCTGTTTACCAGGTGCGGTCCCGATGTCGTCCGGATGATCCGCGACGAGGGGGGAGAGGTCTTTCTCGACCTCAAGTACCACGATATTCCGAACACCGTCGCCAAGGCGGGTGTCGAGGCCTGCCGGCTCGGCGCGCGGATCTTCAACGTCCACGCCCTCGGCGGCAAGGAGATGATGGCAAAGGTTGTCGCCGAAACCGATGCCTGCGACTGCGGCAACCGCCCCCTGCGGATCGCCGTGACGATCCTGACCTCGTCGACCGAAGCGACTCTCAGGGGGGTCGGCATCGACCGGCCGGTGGCCGAGATGGTGCCGCGCCTGGCGCAGCTGACGAAGGAGGCCGGCATGGACGGCGTCGTCGCCTCGCCGCAGGAAGTGGGACTGATCCGCGAGGCCTGCGGCGACGATTTCGTCATCATTACCCCGGGAGTCCGCCCCGCCTTTGCCGCGATGGATGACCAGAAGCGGGTGATGACTCCGGGCGAGGCGATCGCCGCCGGCGCCGACTACCTGGTCATCGGCCGGCCGATCTCGGCGGCGGATGATCCGGTTGCCGCGGCTGACGCCATTCTCAAGGAGATGGAGGACGCGCTGGCGTCGCGCTGATTGATGGCCGATCTCCTCTACGGGATCAACCCGGTCGCCGAGGCGCTGCGCGGCAGCCGGCGCCAGCCGCTGGAGCTGCTGCTGCAGGAGGATGGCCGCTCGCCGCGTCTCGATGAGCTGCAGCAGCTCGCCGTCCGGCAGAACCTGCCGGTCCGCCTCTGCCGCCGGCAGGAACTCGACAGGCTCGCCGGCAACAACCGCCACCAGGGGGCCCTGCTCAGGGTCGCCCCCTTCCCCTATGTCGGCCTCGATGAGCTGCTCGAGACCGTCCGCAGTGACGCGCGTCCGCCGTTCCTGCTGATCCTCGACGGCATCACCGATCCGCACAACTTCGGCGCCATCCTGCGCAGCGCCGATGCCGCCGGCTGTCACGGCGTCATCGTCGCCAAGGACCGCGCCTGCCCGGTCAGCGGGGTGGTCGAGAAGACCGCCGCCGGGGCCCTGGCCCACCTGCCGGTCTGCCAGGTCACCAACCTGGCGCGGACCATGGAACGGCTCAAGGAAGAGGAGATCTGGCTGTACGGCCTGGCCGGCGAGGAAGGTGCGTCCTCTTTGTACGAGGTCGACCTCAGGTCGGGTCTGGCGGTCGTCCTCGGCAGCGAGGGGAGCGGCCTGCGGCCGGTGGTGCGCAAGCAGTGCGACCTGCTCCTGGCCATCCCGATGGCCGGCGGGGTCTCTTCCCTTAATGCCTCGGTCGCGTCGGCGGTGGCGCTGTTCGAAATCGTCCGACAGCGGACGGCCTGATAACGTATTCGCAGATGCCAAAGGGGGGCGGAATTGAATTCCGGCCCCCTTTTCTTATATAATCGGAAGATGATCGGTGACGGGAAAAAAGCAAAAAAATTGGGATGCTCCCAGGAGGGAAAGGAGCATCCCGAAAAGTAGGGTTGGTAGGTAAGTTCATTTATAACTAATCCGATCATAATTGTCAACTATTTTTTTCGAAAAAATCAACCAGCCGCCGGGGTATGTATGGGCCTGGGTCGTGAATTGCGCAAATTCTGGAAACGGTTCGACAAGGGGTGGCTCCCCGGAGCGATCCTGAGCGTCGTCATCTTCTGTCTTATCTGTTATGATTACTCCCGCGACGGCCGGCTCGACGCCGATGCCTTCGTGCGCAGCGCAGCGGTCGCCGGACTGCTGTTCTTCGTCTTCGCCGGGGTCATCGGGTCGCTGGCGCACGACACGATTGTCGAGCTGCGCCGGTACGGCAGCCGCGAGGAGCACGAACCGGACGACTGGGTGGCGATCTGCGTATTCGTGGCGATCAAGACCCTGGTCCGCAGTGCCGTCGGTGTCGTCCTCGTGCTGGTCTGGCTCGGGGGGGTGGTCATGATCCTGGAAACGTCGTCGCGTGTCGGCTTCGCCGGACCGGCTTTTCTGGCGCTGCTCTACTCCTGTCTGATGTTCTGGGTCTCCTACCGGTTCGTCGCCTGCATGGAGCGTATTCACTACCCGGCCGACCTGCAGGAATGAAGCATTTTTCCTATTGATACCAGCTCCTTAGACTCATTGCGCGGGAATTTCGCGGTACAGAAAAAAAGTTCCAATTTTTCCTTGCAATTTACCCGGTGCTGTTGTATATATCGCCGTCTGTGCTGGCGTAGCTCAATCGGTAGAGCAGCTGACTTGTAATCAGCAGGTTGCGGGTTCAATTCCTGTCGCCAGCTCCATTGAGCAGCAGGGCGCAGCCCATAACGATTTGAAAATAACGGTAAATCCCCTGGAGGGGTTCCCGAGTGGCCAAAGGGATCAGACTGTAAATCTGACGGCGTAGCCTTCGGAGGTTCGAATCCTCCCCCCTCCACCATTTAACTTGCCGGTATTCTCTGTACGGCGTAATCCAGGAGGTCGAGGACCGAAGGGACTGGGACGACGAACGGAAGCGAGTTCACGAAATTGCAGGAAAGTTCGGGCGGGAGTAGCTCAGCTGGCTAGAGCATTAGCCTTCCAAGCTAAGGGTCGCGGGTTCGAATCCCGTTTCCCGCTCCATAAGTGTACTCTCCAAAACTGCATATAAGCCCACATAGCTCAGCAGGTAGAGCACTTCCTTGGTAAGGAAGAGGTCACCGGTTCAAGTCCGGTTGTGGGCTCCATTATTTATATATGCAGTTCTGGGGTTGTTGTTTAAGTAAGGCTGTATAAACTGAGGTATTTGCAGGTTTGCTAAGAGGCATCCGGGAGAGATATTCCGGATCACAAATTTCCGTTTGAAAAAAGGGAGGTTGACACAATGGCCAAAGCGAAATTTGAGAGAACAAAGCCGCATGTCAACATAGGCACGATTGGTCATGTTGACCACGGCAAGACGACGTTGACGGCAGCGATCACGAAGGTACTGGCGGAAGCCATGGGTTCGGGCGAGGTGAAGGC
>JBFHOZ010000034.1:0-16823 GCA_041592975.1 Desulfuromonadales bacterium | reverse complement strand
GGTTACCAGAGCCCGAAGTGGCTCGGCAAGTGCCCCGACTGCAGCCAGTGGAACAGCCTCGCCGAGGAGCAGGTCGTGGTCGCCAGGAAAGGGGCCCGGCCGGCCGTTGCGTCGGCGGCGATCAAGGCCCTGGGCGAGGTCGCGGCTGGCGAGGAGGATCGCCAGCGCTGCGGCATCGGCGAACTCGACCGGGTGCTCGGCGGCGGCGTCGTTCCCGGATCGCTCTGCCTGATCGGCGGCGACCCCGGCATCGGCAAGTCGACCCTGCTGCTGCAGGCCGTCGGCCGGCTGGGGCGGGGGAGGAAGGCGCTCTACGTGACCGCCGAGGAGTCGGCGCGGCAGGTCAAGCTGCGTGCCGACCGTCTGGCGGTCCGGGCCGAGAGCCTCTACCTGCTGCCGGAGACCTCCCTCGAGGCGATCCTCGAAAGGGTCCGCGAGCTCAGGCCCGATTTCCTGGTGGTCGACTCGATCCAGACCATCTTCACCGCCGCCCTCGAATCGGCCCCCGGATCGGTCAGCCAGGTACGCGAATGCGCCGGGCGGCTGATGCAGCTCGCCAAGGGGGAGGGGGTCACCACCTTCCTCGTCGGACACGTCACCAAGGACGGTGCCATTGCCGGACCGCGCATGCTCGAACACATGGTCGACACCGTGCTCTACTTCGAGGGGGACGCCGGCCATCCCTATCGGATCCTGCGGGCGGTCAAGAACCGCTTCGGCTCGACCAACGAGATCGGCGTCTTCGCCATGCGCGAGAACGGCCTCGAGGAGGTGCCGAACCCCTCCGAGCTGTTCCTTGCCGAGCGTCCCGAGGACGCCGCCGGGTCAGTGGTCGTTCCGTCGCTCGAAGGGAGCCGGCCGATCCTGGTCGAGCTGCAGGCGCTGGTTTCCGGTGCCTCCTTCGGCACGCCGCGCCGCACCACCATGGGGCTCGACCACAACCGGGCGTCGCTGCTGGTCGCCGTACTCGAGAAGAAGGCGGGGCTGTCGCTGCTGGCCCAGGATATCTTCCTCAACGTCGCCGGCGGCGTCCGGCGCGACGAGCCGGCGGTCGATCTCGGCATGGTCGCGGCGCTCGCCTCGAGCCACCTCAACCGGGTGGTGCCGCCCCGCACGGTGCTGTTCGGCGAGGTCGGCCTCGCCGGCGAGGTGCGGGCGGTGTCGCAGCCGGAGCTGCGCATCAAGGAAGCCTCGCGGCTCGGCTTCGACCGCTGCTACCTGCCGAAGGGGAATCTCAAGGGGCTGAAGAGCGCCGGCAAGATCGCGCTGATCGGCGTCCGGAACATCTCCGAGATGCTCGATTCGCTGTTCGCGAGCCAAGGAAAGGGAGTGACAGATGAGCGACAAGCTGACCCATTTTGACGAGCAGGGAAACGCCATCATGGTCGACGTCGGCGCCAAGCCGGCGACGAAACGGGAGGCGGTCGCCGCCGGGGTGGTGTCGATGCGGCCGGAGACGCTCCGGAGGATCCTCGATCACGATATCGAAAAGGGGGATACGCTCAACGTCGCCCGGCTGGCGGGGATCATGGCGGCCAAGAAAACCTCCGACCTGATCCCGCTCTGCCATCCCCTGCCGCTCAGCTCGGTGCGCATCGACTTTCACTCCGACACCACCGCCGGGCTGCTCGAGATCCGCGCGACCGTCGGCGTCACCGGCGTCACCGGGGTGGAGATGGAGGCGATGACCGCGGTGTCGGTTGCCGCCCTGACCATTTACGACATGTGCAAGGCCGTCGACCGGACGATGGTTGTCGGCGAAATCCGCCTGCTCGAGAAGCGTGGCGGCAAGAGCGGCGACTGGGTCCGGCCGGCATAACCGATCAACAAGGGGGCACGCGTGCAATCCTATTCCATCAGAAACACCTTCCTGCTGCCTCTCGGCATCCTGCTGCTCGAGGTGCTGCTGCTCTTCACCGTGGTCGTCGCCCAGGGGCAGCCGAAAGCCAACGTGATCGTCCTCGCGGCCCTGATCGTCCCGGTCGCCGGGCTGTTTGCCGAGAGCTTCTTCCGCCGGATCATCGTCGGCGACGACAAGGTGACGGCCTGCCGGCCGCTGCGGCTGAAAAGCCTCAGCTACGCCGATATCGTCTCGGCGGAGACCATCCGGGTCAAAAAGAGGGTCTTCCTGACCCTGAGCAGCGAAGACGATTTCCTCATCATCTCGAACGCCTACGCCGGGTTCCCCGAACTGGTGCACAACCTGCTCGCCAAGCTGCCGCCGGAGGCGATTGACGCGGAGACGGCGAAGATGGCCGAGGCGCCGCCGGTCAAGAGCTCCGATATCGTCTCGTGCTGGTTCGGCGCGATTCTCCTGGCGATCATCCTGGTGCTGCAGTTCGTCTAGGGCGGGCCGGCTGCCGGGGGGCATTTTTGTTTGACAAAAACAGTGTTATCATTTAGTTTGTGCAGATTCTGACAGGAGCTGTCGATGAACAAGAGAGATCTGCAGGAAATCAGGAAACTTCTGGAATCCCAGCTTGAGGAGTTGCTGGAGGATGCCGACAAGACGGCATCGGAGATGGCCGACGAGAAGGCCAACTTCCCCGATCCCACCGACCGGGCGTCGCTGGAGTCGGACCGTAACTTCGAGTTGCGCATCCGCGACCGCGAGCGCAAGCTGATCGGCAAGATCCGCGAAGCGCTGGAGCGGATCGAGGACGGCGAATACGGCTACTGCGAATCGTGCGAGGAGGAGATCGGCATCGCCCGGCTCAAGGCCCGCCCGGTGACGACCATGTGCATCGACTGCAAGACCGAGCAGGAGCGTCAGGAGAAGATCGGCTGACGTCGCCGGACAACACGAATCAAAAGGCCATCGGAATTCCGATGGCCTTTTTCGTTGCCCCTTTCTCAGCTGCGGGGAGAGCCCCCGGAACCGGTCAGGCGTAACTGCGGCAGATGGCGTAGATCTCTTCCCTGACCGCCATGAAGGTCTCGACCAGTTCCGGGTCGAAATGCCCGCCGCTGTATTCCTGCACTTCCCGGGTCGCCGCCGCCAGCGTCCACGGCTTCTTGTAGGGGCGGTTCGAGGTCAGGGCGTCGAAAACGTCGGCCAGGGCGCAGATCCGTCCCGTGAGCGGGATCTCCTTGCCGGCGATGCCGTTCGGGTAGCCGCTGCCGTCCCACTTCTCGTGGTGGGTCAGGGCGATCTCCTTGGCGGCGTTCATGATCTCCGAGGTGTGGCCGTCGAGGAGCCGGTAGCCGATCTCCGGGTGCCCCTTCATCGTCTCCCACTCGTCCGCGTCGAGCTTGTCCGGCTTCATCAGGATGTGGTCGGGGATGCCGATCTTGCCGACGTCGTGCATCGGGCTGGCGTTCAGCAGCAGCTCCCCCTCGTCCGCCGACATGCCGTGGGCGACGCCGAGGACCTGGCAGATCTTGCTCATGCGGATGATGTGGTTGGCCGTCTCGCGGTCCTTGTATTCCGCCGCCAGACCGAGACGGCGGATGATCTCGAGCCGGGTTTCGTGCAGCTCGCGGGTCTTGACCTCCACTTCGTGGTCGAGCAGGGTGTTGTGGTTCCTGATCTGGCGGTGCGCCATGGTGACTTCGAGCAGGTTGCGGATGCGGCACAGGACCTCTTCGTTGTCGAACGGCTTGGGGACGAAGTCCCGGGCGCCGAGGTTGAGGGCATGCAGGCGGGTCTCCCGGTCGTGGTAGGCGGTGAGGACCAGGACCGGCAGGTAGTCGCTCCGGAACACCTCCCGGATCCGCTCCATCACCTCGAAGCCGCTCATGTGCGGCATGTTGATGTCGAGCAGGACCAGGTCGGGCTGAAAGCTGACGAACAGGTCGAGGACGTCGCGCGGATCGGAGGTGCTCAGAACCGACCCGTAGCCGGCGCGGGCCAGAATATCCTCGAGGAGCAGGACATTCTCTTTCTTGTCGTCGACGATGAGGATCCGGCCGTTCTTGATTTCGTTTTCAGGAATCATGGCATATCCCGTCCCTTTCAGGGCGCATCGCCGGCGAGCAGGCCGTCGATGGTGTCGAGCAGTTCGCTGATGCCGAGCGGCTTGGTGAGGTAGGCGGAAAAGCCGGTCTTCTCGCCACGTTCGATGTCGGTCCTGGTGGCGTTGGCCGAAACGGCGATCACCGGGATCGATTCGGTGCGCCGGTCCGAACGGAGCTCCCTGAGCACCTCGTGGCCGCTGATGTCCGGCAGGAGGATGTCGGTCAGGATGATGTCGGGGGCGTGCTCGCAGGCCATGCTGATGCCGTCCCGGCCGGTCTCCGAGCAGAGCAGGCGGAGGTCCGGACGGCGCCTGAAGATGTGCTGGACGTAGACCTGGTTGGCCCTGTTGTCCTCGACGTAGAGGATCAGCGCCGGGGTGTCGCTGTTGCCTTTCCGCCCGGGCCGCCCCGGATCGCCGGAAGGGGTCAGCTCTCCGCCCGGCAGCGCCGGCATGTCCGGGTGCGCCTCGTCGAATTCGATCGAGAAGGTCGACCCTTCGCCGACGACGCTCTCGACGAGGATGCGGCCGTTCATCAGCTCGACCAGCTTGCGGGTGATGGTCAGGCCGATGCCGACCCCGTCGGCATCGCTCCCCTTCGCCTCGAGGCGGGTGAACGGCTCGAAGATCAGGGTGAGGTTCTCCTCGGCGATCCCCTGGCCGGAATCCCTGACCGAGAAGCGCACCTTCCCGTCGATCCGCTCCAGCGAAACGGCGACGACGCTCCCCGCCGGGCTGTACTTGACGGCATTGGAGATCAGGTTGATGATGATCTGCCGCAGGCGCAGGGAGTCGGCGCAGACCAGGTAGGGGTCGTCCCGGTCGGTGGTGTTGTGCAGCTGGATCTTCCTCTTTTTCGCCTGGTTGCTGATGACCACCAGCGCCTGGTCGAGGTCGTCCCGGAAGGAGATGACCTCCGGATGGATCGTCAGCCGTCCGGTTTCGATCATCGAGATGTTGAGGATGTCGTCGATCAGGGCGTTGAGGTGCTTGCCCGAGTCGTGGATGATGTGGACGTTCCGCTCCTGGTCCGGGGTCAGCACGGTCTCCCTGTCGGTCAGCAGCAGCTCGGCGAAGCCGAGGATGCCGTTCAGCGGCGTCCGCAGCTCGTGGCTCATGTGGGAGAGGAACTGGGTCTTGGCCTGGTTGGCCAGGTCGGCCTCCTTCTTGGCCTCCTCGAGTTCGCTGGTCCGCCTGGCGACCTCCTCCTCGAGCCTCTCGTTGGCCATCTGCAGCGCCTCGTGGGCCATCTGCTTGGCCATGTCCCGCTCCTGGCGCAGCACGTAGAGGCGGTCCGCAAGGGCGAGGGAGAGGAAGGTGGCGTCTAACAGGAAGCCGATCGAGACGGCGTTGAGCAGCAGGAAATGGTAGGGGAAGATGTTGAGCAGGGTGAAGCTGGTCACCAGCGAGCCGATGATCGACGAGGTCCAGGCGAGCAGGTAGAAACGGGCCGCCTTGTTGCCGCGCCGCCAGGCGATGAAGCCGCTGGCGAAGAGGATCGGCGCGTAGAACTGCACGGCGAGGATGGTCGCTTTCGCCAGGGGGATGACGTCCCGGACCGTGAAGGATGCCGCGACGATGACCGAATGCAGGAACACGAGCGCCAGCAGGAGCTTGTCGATGCGCGGCAGCGCCAGGCGCGTGTTGAGGAAATTGCGGGCGAAAAGGACCCCGAAAAGCTGGATCAGGCTGATGCAGACGACCTGCATCCGCTCCGCCAGCCAGGTCGAGTCGGGCCAGAGATGCATGTAGGAGAGGCCGTGCGAGGTCGAAACCATCAGGGCGATGCTGAAGACGAAGAGGATGAACAGGAGATAGTTCCTGTCGCGCATCCGGAGATAGAGGTAGAGGGTGTAGAGAACGATGACGGCCAGGATGCCGTAAAACAGGCCGAAGGCGAAGGCGGTGTTGCCGGCATGCTGGTCGAACGCCTCCTTCTTCCAGAGCGTGAACGGCGTCATCAGCGCCGCCCGGCTCTCCACCCGGATGAAGATCGGCAGCACCTCCCCCGGTTCCATGTTCAGCCGGAAGAGGAACGAATGATGCCGGATCTCCCGTTCGGCGAACGGTTTCTTGTCGCCCGCCTGTCTGACGACAAACGCGCCCGGGTTGTCCCGGTCCGGGTAGTAGACCCTGATCGAGTCGATATACGGAATGATCTCCTCGAGGATCAGCTCCTGGCGCTTCGCGAGGGGGTTGGCGATCTCGGTCCGGTACCAGAAGGCCGACTCGGTGAAGCCGAAACTGGGGAAGTCCTTGTCGTGGGGGGTAAACCTGCCGGACCAGGCTTCCGCGGTGACATCGCCGATGGTCAGCTGCCGGCCGGGATCCTCGAGGTAGTCCATGCCCGGGCCGAGCAGGTAGGAGTCGGTGTCGTCGTTCAGGATGATGCCGGTGCCGGCTGCGGCGTCGACAGCGGCCAGGACGATGACCAGCGGCAGGACGACAAGGATGCCGGTGACGTATCGTCCGACACCTCCGAGAAAAGAGCGCTTTCCGGACCGGGCATTCATCGCCATCCCCTTTACATGGTCATGAGGGAGTACTTCCGCAGCAGGTTCGGCATCACATAAAGCTTCATTAAATCATAATTCATCCCTGATTTCATGCGTTTATATATCGACCCGAGCGAATAGAACTTTTTCGCTGCGCGGAGCATCTCCCGCTCGAGCTGCCGCGGCGTGAAATTCTTCGGTCGGAAGACGACCGTGTCGGAGTCGTAGTCGTCCCAGTCGGTCGACAGGATGCGCCCCTGCTCGGCCATCTCCCGGTAGACCCGGGTCCCCGGGTAGGGGGTCAGCACCGAAAAGGCGGTCAGCTCCATCCGGCTGTCGATGCAGAAGTCGACGGTCCGTTCGATCGTCTCGGGGGTGTCCTCGTCGAATCCGAAGATGAACGAGCCGACGACGCCGAGGCCATGGTCGTGAATCCTGCCGATCTGCTCGAGGAAGTAGTCGCTGTCGACCTTCTTGCCGACGTCCCGGGTGTTGTCCGGGTTGATACTCTCGAAGCCGATGAAGACCCCGGCGCAGTTGCTGTCGCGGAAGCGGGCGAGGACGTCGTCGGTCAGAATCGGCAGCCGCACCTGGGCGAGCCAGGAGATCCCCCTGGCGGCGACCGCGTCGATGATCCGGTTGTAGTACCGGTGCGACCGTGCCGACGCTCCGTAGAAATTGTCGTCGACAAAGGTGATGGTGTCGGCCATGGCCTTGCCGATGTCGTCGATAACCTGTTCGGCTTTCCGCTGCAGGTAGAAGTCGCCGAAGATATTCTGCATCGAGCAGAAGCTGCAGTTCAGCTCGCAGCCCCGCGAGGCGAGGATCGATGTCTGCCAGCTGCCGTTGACGTATCCCCGCGCGTGCTCCGGAATCTCCGTCGGGACGGTGTTGTGGTACCGGCGGCGGAGCTGGCCGCTCTCGGCGTCGGCGACGATCCGGGCGATGATGGTTTCGGCGTTGCCGACGGCCACGGCGTCGCAGTGGGCGCCGGCCTCGTCGGGGAGGGCGCTGGCGTGCGGTCCGCCGAGCACGACCCTGCTCCCCCGCTGCCGGAACCTGTCGGCGATCGCGTAGGCCCGCGCGGCGTTGACCGTCTGGGTGGTGATGCAGACCAGGTCGGCCGGCCGGTCGTAGTCGATCGCCTCCCTCGCTTCATCGACAATGGTGATCTCGTGCCCGGGAGGAATGAGCGAGGCGAGGTAGGGGAGGGTGATGCCGGGCACCGGGTAGCGACGATGCAGGTGCCGGTTGATGCTGAAATACCGGAACGGATTGATCAGCAATATATTCACCAGTGAATGCCTCCGCGAATAAAGAGAACACTGAGCGGGGATTGTGCCGGGGAACAGGATCCGGGTGGCAGGTCGGCAGCCCCCTCCGCAATCAGCATGACACTGAAAAACGAACGATATTATACGTTTACGGGATGAATGAGAAGCTGTCAATGATAAATGTCGATTGTTTCAGTGCCCGGCACCGAGCCGGACGGCCACGGGTCCGGTCGATGGCAATTGTTTCTGCCGATCCCGTCTGCTACAATGCGAATTCCAAAGCGGATGGAGGATCGCCATGGCAAAGCTGTTGGTCGTATTCAGGAACGAGATTCAGCAGGAAATCAAGCTGGCAAAAGAGACGGTGCGGATCGGTCGCGACTCGGAAAACGAGATCCAGATCGACAACCCCGGGGTCTCCCGGTTTCACGCCGAGGTCTACCGCCAGGGGTACCCGTTTTACGTCGAGGACATGAAGAGCACCAACGGCACCTACGTCAACGGCAACTCCGTCAGCTGGAAGGTCGCCCTCAACGACGGCGACCGGATCACCATCGGCAAGCACGAGCTGATCTTCCAGCTCGAGGCGAGCGACTACCGGGAAAAGGGGACCAAGAAGATCGACTTCGGGGAGACGGTCTGCATCCGGCCCGAGAACAGGAAACGCTGATTCCGCCGCGTGACAGGGTGAAAAAAAGGCCGCTCCGTAGTGTCGCGGCCTTTTTTCGTTGAATCCGATGCAGGTTGTTTCCCCGGTCCGCAGCGGATGCCGCATCCCCCCTGCCGCGGGGGCCGTGCATGCCGTGGTGCCCGCCGCCCGCTCCGGCGCCGCCGCGCCTGGTTCCCCTGCGGCGGTCCGATTGGATTTCTTTTATAAATCAATGGCTTGTCAAGGCATCGCGGGGTGATAGACTTGTAAGGAAAAAGGGAAAGGAGGTCGGACGATGATGGTTCGGGTCATGTACCACGACGGCATGACGGAAATGGTTCGACCGCCGGTGCTGCAGCACCTGATCGAAACCGGCAAGATCCACAAGTTCCGGCGGTCGGACGGGTGGGCGATCCTCGGAGTCGATCCCATCCGCGCCGGCATGAAAGCTCGCTTCCGGGGGGAGGAGCGGCGCGAAGGCGTCGTCATGCACTGAAGCTGCTCCGGCGCAGCGGAAGCCTGTTCATCGCGAACAGGCTTTTTTCTTGGTCATTTGGCGCAGAAAGTTCTCCCCCAGTCGCACATCTGCTGCAGGGTCGGCTGCAGGGTGCGGCCGAGATCGGTCAGCGAGTACTCGACCCGCGGCGGCACCTCGGCGTACACCTCGCGGTGGACCAGGCCGTCCCGCTCCAGCTCGCGCAGCTGCTGGGTGAGCATTTTCTGGGTGATGCCGGGGAGTCGGCGCCTGAGCTGGCTGAAGCGGAGGGTCTTGAGCGTCAGGTGCCAGAGGATGACCCCCTTCCACTTGCCGCCGATCAGCTCCAGGGTGACGGCGACGCCGCAGGTGTAATCGGGTGCTTCTTCACGGGAGAGATCTTTCGCTGTAACCGCCATATTTCACCATTGGTATCTTTATGGATACTACCTTACAAAAAAGTATGTACTTGACGTTTCGTCATATATTGGCACAATAGCACTTCCACTGGCAATCGAAAATCAATCACCTGAAAAAAGGAGAGATTCATGTCTGAAAGCTATCGGGCCATGCTGGTCGAGCAGGTCGACAAGAAGCAGTTCACCCGCAAGATCACCGAACGGTCCCTCGACGCTCTTCCGGAAGGGGAGCTGCTGATCCGGGTCCGCTACTCGTCGCTCAACTACAAGGACGCCCTGTCGTCCATCGGCAACCCGGGTGTGTCGCGCAACTTCCCGCACACCCCCGGCATCGACGCGGCCGGCGAGGTGGTCACCTGCAGCGACGGCGCCTTCAAGCCGGGGGACGCGGTGCTGGTGACCGGCTTCGACCTCGGCATGAACACCGCCGGCGGCTTCGGACAGTACATCCGCATCCCGAGCAGGTGGGCGGTCCCCCTGCCGAAAGGGCTGACGACCAGGGAGGCGATGGTGTACGGCACCGCCGGCTTCACCGCCGGGCTCTCCCTGCAGGCGCTGGTCGATGCCGGCGTCAGGCCGGAGGACGGCGACGTCCTCGTCACCGGGGCGACCGGCGGCGTCGGCTCGGTGGCGGTCGCCCTGCTCGCCAAAGCCGGCTACAGGGCCGTCGCCGCGACCGGCAAGGCCGACCAGGCCGATTTCCTCAAGGGGCTCGGCGCCGCCGAGGTGGTCGGCCGGGACGCCGTCCTCGAGGGGGCCGAGCGGCCAATGATGAAGGAGCGCTGGGCCGGGGCGATCGACTGCGTCGGCGGCGACTACCTGGCGGCGGCGATCAAGTCGACCCGGTACGGCGGCACCGTCACCTGCTGCGGCCTGACCGCCTCGGCCGACCTCAACATCAACGTCTTCCCCTTCATCCTGCGCGGCGTCTCGCTGCTCGGCATCGACTCGGTCGAATGCCCGATGGCGCCGCGCCTCGCCCTGTGGAACCGGCTGGCGGGCGAGTGGAAGCTCGACAGCCTGGACGCCCTGACCGAGGAGTGCGGCCTCGATGCCCTGGATGACAGGATCGACCGGATGCTCAAGGGGGGGCTGAAAGGGCGGACGCTGGTCAACCTCGATATGTGATCGGCAAACAGCCGGATGCGAAAAGGGGCAGGCGCCTGTCTGGTACAGGGCCTGCCCCTATTTCTGTGCGGGAGATGCGTGAGCGGAATGGTCAGAGGGGAATGCGGTCCTCGCAGGGGATCTTCACCTGGCAGAGCCCGCACGGCGTCGCCTCGGTGCCGAAGGCCGCCCGGGCGTGGGGGGCGGTCACCTCGCGGATGTAGGCGTAGCAGGCGTCCTTGTCGTGGCCGGCCGGGGTGATCGCCTTCGGCGGACAGCGGCGGATGCAGGCGCCGCACTTGCCGAAGGCGTGCCAGAGGCACCACGCGTGGGTGCCGCCGTAGGGGCGCGCGGTCGCCGGCAGGGCGATCCTTGCGACCGCCGAGCCGATGCGCACCGCCTTCCCTTTCGGGGTGATCAGGCCGTCGCTCAGGCCGAAGGTCCCGAGGCCGGCGACGTGGGCGGTGTGCCGCTCCGACCAGTTGGAGGCGAGGCCGAATTTTTCCGACTGCCGGTAGGCGAAGCCGGGCAGCCGCTCCGGGGCGACCGCCGGGAAGCCGGCGGCGGTCAGCGTGTCGGCGAGGTGCAGGCGCAGGGCGCAGTTGAACCGTTCGCCGAAGTCGCGCGAGCGGGCCCAGCGCTCGGCCGAGACGTCGGTGGCGGCCTTCTGGTCGGCGCGGGTCGCCGCGGTCTGCGGCAGGACGTAGACGATCACGCTCAGCTCCGCCGGCGCAACCTCCTCTTCCGGAAACCGCATCGCCCACGCCTCCTCCGGCAGCCAGTAGAACGGGCCGATGTCGTCCCTGAACCGGCGGAAGAGCGGATCGTCGCCGCGGGCGAAGGCGACCAGCGGCGCGTCCCAGGCCTTCTCGCCGGTGCCGTTGGCCAGCGTGTTCAGGGGACTGGTCGCCCAGAAATCACGAATGATCTGCTCGACCCACCCCGGGGTGCCGATATCGTCGGTCGTGTATGTCATCGCCTGACAAATTTAACGCAAAGACGCGAAGGCGCAAAGGAAAAAGCTGGACACTTTAACCGAGAGGCGCAGAGGGGGAGAGGAAATCATCAGATATGGGAATCGTGACATGTCCGACAAATTTATAAACATCCCGAATAGACATGTGTATCTCTCCGAATCTCTCCTTCTCTGCGCCTCTCCGTTAAAAAAAATCATGAAAAAAGGGCAGGTCCCTTACAGGACCTGCCCTCGTCTTAGTCTCGAACCTGAAAAGTTTACTTCTCCATCAGAATCCGCAGCATGCGGCGCAGCGGCTCGGCGGCGCCCCACAGCAGCTGGTCGCCGCAGGTGAAGGCGGAGAGGTACTGCGGCCCCATCTTCATCTTGCGCAGCCGGCCGACCGGCACGGTCAGGGTGCCGGAGATGGCGGCCGGGGTGAGACGTGACAATGAGTCCTGCTTGGTGTTCGGCACCAGCTCGACCCAGTCGTTGTGGCCGGCGATGATCTGCTCGATGTCGGCCATCGGCACGTCCTTCGTCAGCTTGATGGTCAGCGCCTGGCTGTGGCTGCGCATGGCGCCGACGCGCACGCAGAGGCCATCGACCGGGATCGGCGTGGCGGTGCCGAGGATCTTGTTGGTCTCGACCAGCCCCTTCCACTCCTCGCGGCTCTGGCCGTCCTCGACCTCGCGGTCGATCCACGGCAGCAGGTTGCCGGCCAGCGGGAAGCCGAACTCCTTCTTCGGCAGGCTGGCGTCGTTGAGCTGCGCCGTCACCTTGCGGTCGATGTCGAGGATCGCCGAGGCGGGGTCGGCGAGCAGCCCGGCGACCGAGCCGTTGAGGCTTCCCATCTGCTCGAGCAGCTCGCGCATGTTGGGGGCCCCGGCGCCGGAGGCGGCCTGGTAGGTCATCGAGCTCATCCACTCGACCAGCCCGGCCTCGAACAGGCCGCCGAGGGCCATGAGCATCAGGCTGACGGTGCAGTTGCCGCCGATATAGTCCTTGATACCGTCGGCCAGGGCCTGGTCGATCACCGTGCGGTTGACCGGGTCGAGGATGATGACGGCGTTCTTCTCCATGCGCAGCGAGCTGGCGGCGTCGATCCAGTAGCCGTCCCAGCCGGCGGCGCGCAGCTGCGGGTGGACCTCCTTGGTGTAGTCCCCCCCCTGGCAGGTGAGGATGACGTCGAGCTTCTTCAGGGCGTCGATGTTCGACGCGTCCTCGAGCCGGCCGGCCCCCATCGGGGCGTCCTGCCCGGCCTGCGAGGTCGAGAAGAAGACCGGCTCGATGCCGTTGAAATCGTTCTCCTCCTGCATCCGCTGCAGCAGGACCGAACCGACCATTCCGCGCCAACCGACAATTCCGACTTTCATGTTCAGACTCCTTGTTCATTTGTGGCGGTTTGCCAACCGCTGGAACTATATCCGACCGGACCCCGCATTGCAAAGGGGAAACGCTGGCGCGGGCCGGCCGCCTTTTCGCCCGGATGTCATCCCGCAGTGTGCGCCGCTGCCCGCCGGCGCGCGAGCAGCGGCTTCATCCCCATGGCCGCCAGCACGATGGTCGCCGCGGCGAAACCGAGCAGCGTTCCCCAGGCGACGCCGGCAACCGGGTAGGCCCGGGAGACGACCAGGGAGTAGGCGATGACCGACCAGAGCCCGAAGGGGAACCTGGCGAGGAGGTCCTGGACGATCTCCGGCCCATGCTCGCGGTGCAGCAGGAACACCAGCGGGTACAGGGCGACCGGGAAGGCGGAGAACAGCCCCGCCCACGCCGGCCCGACGCGGTCGGCGATTCCGGTCACCGCCAGCACGAGCGCCGCCGTGAAAAGGAGCCGGCCGGCAACCAGCCCGGGCGACCAGGCGCAAAGCACGGCCGCCGGGCGCCCCGTTCTCCCGCGCAGCAGCAGGCAGAACAGCGCCGTGGCGGCGACGGCGACAGCCAGGGCCGTCAGCCGCGTCGGGCGCGCCTGGCTCAGCACCAGGGCCGGCAGCAGGTAGCCCCCCAGGGCGAGCAGCGACGTCGCCGCGAGCGACATCCGCCGCGCCGCGGCGCGGCAGTAGACGTAGGCCAGGCACTGCGATGCCAGCAGGCCGCACAGGTTGAAGACCGCCGCATCGGCGGCAAACCCGGCGCCGTACTCCAGCCCGTAGAAGTGCAGGATGATGGCGGTCCCGATCGGGTAGCCGGCCAGCAGGCCGGCGAGCCGGGCGCTGATCTTCTCGGCGACGAACGAGAGACCGAGCACGGCCAGCATGGTCACGACGATTTTGTAGGTCAGCAACGATGCCATGGCGAGCATCTCCGGGCGAAAAAAAACGGCCGCAGTCTTGTCTGCGGCCGTTTGCTGTTTTCCTGAACTCTCTTCAGTTCAACACGAGTTACGCGACGCAGACCGGGACGGCGCAGACCTTGGCGGTCCGCTTGGTGGTGATCCGGGTTGTCGGCGTCATCGTGCTCATGGTTGGCAAGTTTCCCTGAAGGATCGGGGGAAGTCAAGCGTTTTAATCTGTTTTTGCTGGCATTCCTGTTACAATCCTGCTAATACTCCGGCTCCGCTTCAACCCGGGAGGACACGATGTCGGTGAACGGCACATTCAGCACGTTGAAAATAGACAAGGTCGATGACCGCGGCGGCTGGATCCGCGCCGGGAAAGAGACCATCCTGCTGCCGAAGAGCGAGCTCCCCTACGGCGCCAAGGAGGGGGACCGCTTCAACCTCTTCGTCTACATGGACCAGGCCGGCCGCCTGACGGCGACCCGCAAGAAGCCGAAGGCGATGGTCGGCGATTTCTGCCGTCTCAAGGTCAAGCAGGTCGGCAAGCCGGGGGCGTTCCTCGACTGGGGGATGGAGAAGGACCTGCTGGTGCCGCACCGCGAGCAGTTCGAGAAGATGCAGGAAGGGAAGTGGTACCTGGTGAAAATCTGCCTCGACACCACCGGGCGGGTGGTCGCCACCTCGCGGATCGAGGACTGCCTCGAGCAGGAGGAGATCCGGCTAAAAGAGGGGGAGGAGGTCGAGATGCTGGTCTGGCAGTTCACGCCCCTCGGCTGCAAGGTCATCATCAACAAGCTCTACAGCGGCCTGCTCTACAAGGACGACGCGCCGGAGCACCTGCAGATCGGCGACCACATCCGCGGCTACGTCAAGCGGATCCGCAACGACAAGAAGATCGACGTCTCCCGGCGCAAGGGGGGGAAGGTCGATGTCGACGAGGACAAGGCCGACCTGCTCGACCTGCTCGAGGAGAACGGTTTTTTGCCGCTGCACGACGGCAGCTCCCCCGAGGAGATCAGCAAGATGCTCGGCATGAGCAAGAAGGCGTTCAAGAAGGCGGTCGGCGGGCTCTACAAGGCGCGGATGATCCGGCTCGAGAAGGACGGCATCCGGCTGATCAGGAAGTAGCCGGCAGGGAGTGAAGTCGAAAGCATGATACGTGTCATTCCTGCGAAAGCAGGAATCCCGCATCTGTATCTTCAGCCCGGAATAAACTGGATCCCCGCGTTCGCGGGGATGACAGCGAACCAAGAGTTGTTGAATGCCATTCCCGGTTCCGATCGGAACCGGGCTCCCGAATTCGACGGATGCGTTGACCCGCTTGCGGAAACCCGCCCCGGCATTTCACCCTAAATAATCTCTTCGAGGATCTCGGCGGCCGATTCGACGAAGTCGGGGCAGCGCTCGGTGTAGCGCCCCTTCAGTTTCGCCAGGAGGATGCCCCCCTTGTTGCTCATGTCGGTTTCGAGCAGGGACGAGCAGTCGAGGTGCCGGTGCCGCTCCCTGAACGCCTCGGCGAACAGCTCCATACGCCGGAACGTCTCGCTGTCGGCGGCGGAGTCGTCGTCGCGGCTCTTGCCGTACTTCATACCGATGACCATGAACGCGCCGGTCACCGCGCCGCACTGCGCGCCCATCCCCATGCCGCGGGCGAACCCGGCCGCGATCCGCCGGGCATCGTCAACCGAAACGCCCAGCGCCGGCGCCCAGGCCTCCATCAGCGCCTGGGCGCAGTTCATCGATTCGAGGAAGCGCTTCCGGGCGAAGCCGGGCCGCTCCTCCGCCCGGACGACCGGCCCGGAGGCGTTCGCCGGGGCGGGCAGGCCGGTGGCGAGGGCGACGCCGGAAGCCAGGGAGAGCCGGAGCAGGTCGCGGCGGGAACAGGGGCGGTTGGCGGTCATCGTCGCTCCTCAGAGAAGTTGGTCCGGGTCGGTGCAGGGGAGGTCGAAGGCCTCGGCGACGCCGGCGCAGGTGATCCTGCCGTCGATCACGTTGAGCCCGTCGCGGATGCCCGGGTCGGTCCGCGCCGCCTGCTGCCACCCCCGGTCGGCGATGGCGACGGCGTAGGGGAGGGTGGCGTTGGTCAGGGCGATGGTCGAGGTGAGCGGCACCGCGCCCGGCATGTTGCTGACGCAGTAGTGGACGATGCCGTTCTCCTCGAAGATCGGGTCGGCGTGGGTGGTCGGCTTCGAGGTCTCGAAGCACCCCCCCTGGTCGATGGCGACGTCGACCAGCACCGTCCCCGGTTTCATCGTCGCCAGCATGTTGCGGGTCACCAGTTTCGGCGCCCTGGCGCCGTGCAGCAGCACCGCGCCGATGACCGCGTCCGCCTCCTGCACCAGCTCGCGGATGGTCGCCGGCGACGACATCAGCGGGAAGCAGTTCTTCGGCATGATCTCGTCGAGGTGGCGCAGCCGCTCGAGGCTGGTGTCGAGCAGGTAGACCTTGGCGCCGAGGCCGCAGGCCATGCGGGCCGCCTCGGTGCCGACGACGCCGGCGCCGAGCACCAGCACCGTCGCCGGTTGCACCCCCGGCACCCCCCCCATCAGCATGCCGCGCCCCCCCTGGGAGCGCTCCAGGTACTTGGCCGCCTCCTGCGCCGCCATCCGGCCGGCGACCTCGCTCATCGGCGTCAGCAGCGGCAGGGTCCCCTTTTTGTCGGTGATCGTCTCGTAGGCGATGCAGACCGCGCCGCTTTTCATCATCGCCCGGGTCAGCTCCTCGCTGGCGGCGAAGTGGAAGTAGGTGAAGACGATCTGCCCGGGGCGGACCAGGTCGTACTCGGCCGGCTGCGGCTCCTTGACGTGCATCACCATGCCGGCCCGCGCGAAGATCTCGGCCGGCGTGTTGACGATCTCGGCGCCGGCGACCAGGTAGGCCTCGTTGCTGAAGCCGCTCCCCTCGCCGGCCCGGCTCTCGACCAGCACCTCGTGGCCGTGCGCCACCATCACCTCGACCCCGGCCGGGGTCATGCAGACGCGGTTCTCCTCGGTCTTGATCTCCTTGAGTATGCCGATGATCATGGGTTCCCTCCGGTGTGAATTCGATCAGCTCCAATAGTAGCAGGTTTTTATTGCTGGGGCAGGGGGGAGGTTGAGGGTGCTTCATACCCGGGGGATTCACTGATGAGCTTGTCCATAAACGTGACGAACCCAGTGTCGAACTGCGGACCGAGGTCCGGCCACTGCTGCCTGAAGTTCTGTCTTCTGCAG
>JBFHOZ010000033.1:0-16943 GCA_041592975.1 Desulfuromonadales bacterium | reverse complement strand
CGGCTGCTCGAGGGGGTCGACGGGGAGCGCCTGCGCAAGCTGCATGAACAGTGGCCCGGCGTGCTGCTGGTGCTGCCGACTCCGGCCGGCGCGCTGCCGGTCGCGGAAGATTACCTGCAGCAGTTGATACGGCGGGCTCTCGGTTATCATGTCAGGATCAGGGGATGAAAGGTGAAATCGTCGCCATATCGGGGGTCACCGTCACCGCCGCCATCGACGGGCTGAAGCTCTACGACCGGGTTCGGGTCGGGACCAACCGGCTGGTCGGCGAGGTCGTGCGCCTCGAGCCGGGCCGGGCGGTGATCCAGATCTACGAGGAGGCGCGCGGCCTGGCTCGAGGCGAATTGGTCGAGAGCGACGGGCAGCCCCTCTCGGTCGAGCTCGGCCCCGGCCTGCTCGGCAACATGTTCGACGGACTGCAGCGGCCGCTGGCCGCCCTGCTCGATCACTGCGGACCATTTATCGGCAGCGGCGTCGAGCCGCCGACCCTCGATCGGCAGAGCGTCTGGCCGTTCGCACCGCTGAAGCAGGCCGGCGATACCGTCGCCGTCGGAGCGGCGCTCGGCACGGTCGCCGAAGGGGCGCTGACCCACGTCATCCCGTCCGAGCAGTCCGGGCGCCTGGAGAGCATTGCGTCCGGCGAGGTCCGCCTCGACCAGCCGATCGCCCGGCTCGAGGGGGGTGTCGAGCTGTTTTTGACCCACCGCTGGCCGGTACGGATGAAGCGGACGATCAGGAAGCGCCTGCCGCCGACCGAACCGCTTGTCACCGGACAGCGCTGCCTCGACTTTCTCTTCCCGATGGTCAAGGGGGGAGCAGCGATCTTCCCCGGCGGCTTCGGCACCGGCAAGACGGTTCTCGAACAGTCGATCGCCAAGTTCGCCGATGTCGACGTCGTCGTCTACGTCGGCTGCGGTGAGCGCGGCAACGAGATGGCCGACCTGCTCGACGACTTCGCCGACCTCGAGGATCCCTGCCGGGGCGGCAAGCTGATGGCGCGCACCATCGTGCTGGCCAACACCTCGAACATGCCGGTGGCGGCGCGCGAGGCGTCGATCTACACGGCGGTCGCCATGGCCGAGTACTACCGCGACATGGGGCTCGACGTGCTGTTTCTGGCCGACTCGATCTCGCGCTGGGCCGAGGCGCTGCGCGAGATCTCCTCGTCCCTCGAGGAGATGCCGGGGGAGGAGGGGTACCCGACTTACCTCGGTTCGCGGCTCTCCGCTTTCCTCGAACGGGCCGGAGTGGTGGAGACGGCCGACGGCCGGCAGGGGTCGCTCAGCCTGATCATCGCCGTGTCGCCGCCCGGCGGCGACTTTACCGAACCGGTCACCCAGTGCTGCCTGCGGGTGTCGGGCACCTTCTACATGCTCGACTCGAACCTCGCCCACAGCCGCCACTTCCCGGCCGTCAACTGGACGCAGAGTTACACCCTCTACGACCGGATCACCGGGCCGGTCTTCGACCGCACCGTCGATCCGGAGTGGAGCGCTCTGCGCGACCGCTGCCGGGCTATCCTGCAGCAGGAGGGAGAGCTGCGCGAGATCGCCGAGATCGTCGGCCGCGAGGGGATGCAGGACGCCGACCGGCTGGTGATGGTAAGCGCCGAGCAGCTGCGCATCCGCTTTCTCGCTCAAAACGCCTACTCGGATGACGCCAGCTGTCCGCCGGAGAAGACCCTGCAGATCTGCCGCACCATCATCGCCGAGCACGACCGGCTCAAGAAACATCTTGACGCCGGCGCCGCCCTCGACGACCTGCTCAAGGAGGAGAAGGATGCGCCTGTCTGAACACGCATACCGAACCATCAGCTGCATCCGCGGTCCACTGCTCTTCGTCGACCGGGTCATGGAGGCGCGCATCGGCGAAGTGGTGCGCATTGAGGGGCCGGAAGGGCTCGTCCTCGACGGCGAGGTGCTGCGTATCGAGCAGGAGACGGTGCTGATCCAGGTCTACGGCGAGACCCGCGGCCTCGACATCGGCCGCACCCGGGTCTGCTTCAGCGATGCGGTCAAGCGCATCCCGGTTTCCGAGGAGTGTCTCGGGCGCATCTTCGACGGCTCCTTCCGGCCCCTCGACGGCGAGCCGCTCTTCTATGCGACCGAAGCGCAGCCGGTCACCAGCCGCGCCATCAACCCGGTTGCCCGGGCCCGGCCGGAGGAGTTCATCGAAACCGGCATCGCCGCCATCGACGTCCTCAACACCCTCGTCAAGGGGCAGAAGCTGCCGATCTTCTCCTGCGCCGGGCTGCCGTCCAAGGAGCTGGCGGCCGATATCCTGCGTCATTCGGGACTGGCCGGCAGAGAGGGGTTCGCCGTTGTCTTCGTCGCCCTCGGGCTGACCGGGCGCGAGTACGCCTACTACCAGGAGGCGATCGAGACCCTGCACAAGCCGTTCGTCGCCATCGTCAATCTGGCCGAGCGGCCGGTGGTCGAGCGGCTGCTGGCGCCGCGCGTCGGGCTGACCATCGCCGAGTACCTCGCCTTCGAGCAGGGGCGCGACGTGCTGGTGCTGGTCAGCGACATGGTCAACTACTGCGACGCCCTGCGTGAGGTCTCGACCGCTCGCGAGGAGCTGCCGGGACGGCGTGGCTACCCCGGCTACATGTACTCCGACCTCGCCTCGCTCTACGAGCGGGCCGGGCGCATCAAGGGGCGGGAGGGCTCGGTGACCATGCTGCCGGTCGTCACCATGCCGGAGGACGACATCACCCACCCGATCCCCGATCTGACCGGCTACATCACCGAGGGGCAGATCGTCCTGTCGCGTGACCTGCACGCCCACGGCATCTACCCGCCGATAGACGTGCTGCCGTCGCTTTCCCGGCTGATGCAGCAGGGGATCGGCAAGGATAGAACGCGCGAAGACCACCGCCAGGTGGCCGACCTGCTCTACCGCAACTACGCCCGCGGCCGCGAAGTGCGCAAGCTCGAGGCGATTGTCGGCCGCGACGGCCTGGCGAAGCACGACCAGGTCATGCTCGATTTCGGGCACGCTTTCGAAAAGCAGTTCATCGCCCAGGGGGAGCAGCGCCGGTCGGTGGCCGAGAGCCTCGACGTCGGGCTCGCCCTGCTCGAAGAGTACGGAGTGATCCCCCATGCTGCATCCGACCCGCACCAACCTGCTCCTGCTTAAGGAGCGCAAAGCCTCGGTGCTCGGCAGCGTCGCCATCCTCAAGGGGCGCCGGCAGGCGCTGATCCGCGAGTTCCTGGCGACCAGCAGGCCGCTGCTCGAGAACCGCGAGGCGATCCGCCGCCGCTACGCCGCCGCCCTGCAGCGCCTGCAGCTGAGCCTCGGGCTGGAGGGGGAGGCGTTCATCGCCTCGCTGGTGCCGGTCAATCGCCAGGAGCCCGGGCTGAAGATCACACACGGCAACGTTCTCGGCCTGCGGTATTCCGACATCACCCTCGAGCAGACCGTGGTCCGTACCCCCCTGGAGCGGGGCTACGATTTTCGCGGCCCGACGCCGCATCTCGACGAGGCGCTGCACCTGTTCGAGACCATTGCCGCCGAAATGCTCGATACGGCGGTCTACGAGGCGAAACTGAAGCGGCTGGAAGAGGAGCTGCGGAAGATTTCACGCCGCATCCGGGTGCTTGAGGAGAGGGTTTTGCCGCGCCTGCAGGACGATTTGCACGGGATCGTCCAGTATCTCGGCGAGCGGGAGCGGGAGGCCTATTTCTGTCTGAAGAGGTTCAAGCAAAGGACGGCGGAAGGGGAGAGCTGAGCGAAAGGGGAATAGGGAAACCATTACCCTTTCGCCTTTCACCTTTCGCCTTGGTCCAAGCATTTCTTCAGCCCGTCGGCGAAGTCTTCCGGTTCGATATCGAAGGTCCGCGCCCACTCGGACGGGTCGCAGACGTTCCCTTCGAGCAGCATTTCGAGCTGATCGGAAGCGATCGGGAATTTGGGGATCGACTGCAGGATCTTCACCGTCGGCTTCATCAGCAGCAGCGGGTGGTGCAGCTTGCTGACGCTTTTCTTGCCGAGCGCCGCGCCGAAGATGTCGATGATTTCATCGTAGCTGTAACTTTTCCGGCCGCCGAGATGGTAGGTCTCGCCGACGGTTTCCGGCCGGCCCAAAGCCCTGGAGAAGCTCTGGGCGACCTGCTCGACCGCCACCGGCTGCATCCGATATTTGCCGTCGCCGATGACCGGCACCACCGGCAGCTTCCTCACCAGGCCGGCCATCATCTCGACGAACTCTCCTCCGGCTCCGTAGATCAGCGACGGCCGGAAGATTGTCCAGTCGAGCTTCGAGGCGCGCACCAGCTCCTCGGCCTGCCACTTGGTCCGGTGGTAGGCGGTCCTGGCGTTGGCCCGGGTGCCGTTGGCACTCATCTGCAGGTAGCGTTTGCAGCCGCAGACGGCTGCTGCCGCCAGCACGGTGCGGGTCGCCTCGACGTGCAGCTTGGCAAAGGTGATCCCCCTGGCGGGGAATTCTCGAATGATGCCGACCAGATGGATGACCGCCTCGCACCCCGCCATCCCTTTTTTCAGGCTGTCGATGTCGACAGCATCGCCATAATGGATCACCACCTTTTTCCTGAACCGCAGTTTCCCTTCTGATCCGGGGCGGACCAGGCAGTGCACCGAGTGCCCGGACGCCAGCAGGCTCCGGACGACCTCGCTGCCGACGAACCCGGTGCCGCCGGTGACGAATACGTTCATGGTAAGCTCCTATCCCTTGATGACCGCCATCGGTCGCAACCTGGCAACAATTTTACCAATTCCGGCCTGCTCGACAACCTCGACCACATCCCGGACGTCCTTGTAGGCATCGGAAATCTCCTCGGCAACCGTTCCGCGGCCGGCGGCGCGCAGGATGATCCCCTGCCGTTCGAGCTCGCCGAAGATATCCTGGCCGCGGGCCTTCTTCTTGGCGGCGTGACGCGACAGCACCCGGCCGGCGCCGTGGCAGGTCGAGCCGAAGGTCTCCCGGAAGGCGGTCTCGGTGCCGAGCAGGACGTACGAATAGCGCCCCATGTCCCCCGGGATCAGGACCGGCTGACCGATGGTCTTGTAGGCGTCGGGCGTCTCCGGGTGGTGCGGCGGAAAGGCCCGGGTCGCGCCCTTGCGATGCACGCAGAGACGCCTGTGGCGGCCGTCGATCTCGTGGGTCTCCCATTTGGCGATGTTGTGGCAGACATCGTAGATGACCGACATGCGCAGGTCGGCCGGCCCTTTGCGCAGGATCTGCTCAAACGATTCGCGCACCCAGGCGGTGATGATCTGCCGGTTGGCGAAGGCGAAGTTGGCGGCGCAGGCCATGGCGGAAAGATAGGCGCGCCCTTCCGGGCTGTCGAGCGGGGCGCAGCAGAGCTGCCGGTCGGGAAGCTTGATGTCGTACTTGCGGGCGGCGCTGAGCATCGTCCGCAGGCTGTCGTCGCAGACCTGGTAGCCGAGGCCGCGGCTGCCGGTGTGGATGCTGACCACCACCTGTCCGGCGAAGAGGCCGAGGGCGTCGGCCGCCTGCGGGTTGTGCACCTTCTCGACGAAGTCGATCTCGAGAAAGTGATTTCCGCTGCCGAGGGTTCCGAGCTGGTTGCGCCCGCGTTCGAGGGCGCGGTCGGAGAGCAGCTCGGGATCGGCGTTATCGATACAGCCCGACTCCTCGATGTGGTCAAGGTCGTTGAGGGTGCCGAAGCCGTTGGCCACCGCCCAGCCGGCCCCCTGGCGCAACACCCTTTTCTCTTCGCTGACCGACAGTCTGAGATCCTTGCGGTGCGAGCCGACGCCGGAGGGGACATTGTGGTAAAGGGCGTCGGCCAGGTTTCGGATCTCCGGCAGCACCTCGGCTTTTTCCAGGTTGGTGCGCAGCAGCCTGACGCCGCAGTTGATGTCGTAGCCGACGCCGCCGGGGGAGACGACCCCATCGTGTTCGTCGAAAGCGGCGACGCCGCCGATCGGGAAGCCGTACCCCCAGTGAATGTCCGGCATCGCCATCGCCGGCCCGACGATGCCGGGGAGGGTGGCGACGTTGCAGACCTGCTGCAGGGCCTGCTCGTGGCGCAGGACCTCCATCATCTCCCGGCTGGCGAAGACCAGCCCGTCGGTCCGCATGTCGCCGGTGCGCGGAATCCGCCACCGGCACGGGTCGATCTGCTCGATCTTGATGGATTCGTCGCTTTTCATCTCCGTGGTGTCCTACAGGTCGAGATAGACCACCGAGGTCCAGTGATCCGCTTGATGGTCGACCCTTGTCTGGTGGTGCGTGACCGCCTTGATCTCCCGCAGCATCCGGAACTTCTGCGGGTCGAACTGCTCGCCGTGTAACGTTCCCGCTATGCGACCGTCACCAAAATGGCTGACCTCGATCCGGGCCGGAACCACCCCCCTGTCGACCATCGTGAACAGCAACTCGTTGAGCCAGTTGACCAGCGTCTCCTCGTCGCCGTTCCCTGCCGCAGCGATCGGAACCGGGCCGAGGCGAGGTTCGGCGGCGGCTTCTCCGAACAGCAGCCTTCTCAAGGCGAGCCCGCTCTGCTCGGCCAGTCCTTCGCGGTTTCCGGACACGGCCTCGACGCCGATATCGGCGGTGTGCTCCAGCAGTACAAATCTGTTCACCATCTTTGTCGTCCCTGCACCTTCCATTATAGCAGCCGCAGTGCGGCTGTCATAAGCTTGCAATTGACCGGCGGCGTGATAGCATTAGATCGCGCTAATGGTAATGCCATTCAAAAAGCCGAATAAATACAATCAATTATGTTGTACCACGATTGGTATGCCTTTAACACCATATGGCAAATTCGATATTGACATGTCTTGTCGAAAAAAGTAGCTTAATCAATCAAACAGCATTTTATTATAATTGTTCATGGATTGCTGTGGCGGAAAGGGAGGGCGCCTGGGTTCGAAGGATGCGGGCGTTATTTCTGTGGCATCCCGTCGGGATGCGTTTTTTCGTTTCTGGACATTGCACAAACAGCCATTCGATTTTTAGCGGATTGTAACTCATGCACCTAGGAAAGGAGACGTTTCGATGAATGTCGACCGAAATACCGCGCCGGTCTCGATTCCGGAAGAGATCCTGCAGAAATGGGAGTCACGGGGGGTCAGCCGTCGCGACTTCATCAAGTTCTGTACAGCGACAACGGCGGCGCTGGCGCTGCCGGTCAGTTTCATACCGAAAGTCGCCCAGGCCCTGGAGGACAACCGTCCGCCGGTGATCTGGGTCGAATACCAGAGCTGCTCCGGCGATTCCGAAGCCTTCCTGCGGGCCAACCAGCCGACCGCCGGCGACATCATCCTCGACACGATCTCCCTCGAATACTCCGAAGTCGTCATGGCGGCGGCCGGACACCTCGCCGAAGAAGCGAAGCACAACGCCATGAAGAAGTACAAGGGGCAGTACATCCTGATCGTCGAAGGCTCGATCCCCAAGGGCGCCTCCGGCGGCTACTGCACCGTTGGCGGGCAGAGCGCCGTCGACAGCTGCAAGGAGCTGGTCAAGAACGCCGCGGCGACCATCTGCGTCGGTTCCTGCTCCTCGTTCGGCGGCATCCCGGCGGCCGCCCCGAACCCGACCGACGCGGTCTCCGTCATGGACCTGGTGCCGGGCGCGACGATCATCAACCTCCCCGGCTGCCCGGTCAACGCCACCAACCTGACGGCGACCATCGTCCACTACCTGACCTTCAAGAGCCTGCCGGCGGTCGACCGTCTCGGACGGCCGAAGTTCGCCTACGGCAAGCGGATCCACGACAACTGCGAGCGCCGCGGCCATTTCGACGCCGGCCAGTATGCCGAAGGGTTCGGCGACGCCGGCCATCGCCAGGGGTGGTGCCTCTACAAGCTCGGCTGCAAGGGTCCGGAAACCTTCCACAACTGCCCGACCGTCCGGTACAACGAGGGCCTGAGCTGGCCGGTCATGGCCGGACACGGCTGCATCGGCTGTTCCGAGCCGGAGTTCTGGGACACCATGAGCCCGTTTTATCGTCGTCTGCCGAACGTCCCCGGCTTCGGAGTCGAATCCGACGCGGATGAGATCGGCATTGGCCTCGCCGCTGCGACAGCTGCCGCATTTGCCGCCCACGGGATCGTCAGCGCTGTCCGCAAAAGCTCTGACAAGAAATAAGGAGGATTAAAGATATGGCTAAGAGAATTGCTGTCGATCCGATCACCCGCATCGAAGGGCATCTGCGCATCGAGGCGACGCTGGAGGGGGGGAAGATCGTCGATGCCTGGAGTTCCTCGACCGCGTTCCGCGGCATCGAGACCATCCTGAAAGGCCGTGATCCGCGCGATGCCCATCACTTCACCCAGCGCTTCTGCGGCGTCTGCACCACCGTCCATTCGATGGCCAGCATCCGCGCCGTCGAGGACGCCCTGAAGATCGAGATTCCGACCAATGCCCGGCTGCTGCGCAACCTGATCATGGGGATCCAGAACGTCCAGGACCACGTCATTCATTTCTACCACCTGCACGCTCTCGACTGGGTCGACATCACTTCGGCGCTGAAGGCCGATCCGGCCAAGACCGCCAAGCTCGCCCAGTCGATCTCCGACTGGCCGAACTCGAGCGTCAAGCATTTCGCCGCCGTCAAGGAGCGGATCGCCGCCTTTGCCGGCACCGGCAAGCTCGGCCCGTTCCAGAACGCCTACTGGGGGCACTCGGCCTACAAGCTGCCGCCGGAGGCGAACCTGATGGCGGTCGCCCATTACCTCGAGGCGCTCGAGTGGCAGAAGGAGGTCATCAAGATCCACGCCATCCTCGGCTCGAAGAACCCGCATCCGCAGACCTTCCTGGTCGGCGGCATGTCGATCCCGGTCGACCCGGACAGCCAGAACGCCATCAACGCCGACAAGATCGCCTACATCCGCAAGCTGCTGCGGCGGGCGCAGGCCTTCGTCGAGCAGGTCTACATCCCCGATGTCCTCGCGGTCGCCCCGTTCTATCTCGACTGGGCCGGTATCGGCGGCGGCGTCGGCAACTTCCTCTCCTACGGGGATTTCCCCGAGGCGGGGGGCAACGACGTCGACAGCTATTTCTACCCGCGCGGGATCATCATGGGGAAGGACCTCGCCAACGTCATGGCGATGGACGAGACCAAGATCACCGAGTACGTCACCAATTCCTGGTACAACTACTCCAAGGGGGACGACAAGGGACTGCACCCGTACCAGGGGGAGACCCAGCACAATTATACCGGTCCGAAGCCGCCGTACGAGTGGCTCGACACCAATCAGAAGTACTCCTGGGTCAAATCGCCGCGCTACATGGACCAGCCGATGGAAGTCGGTCCGCTGGCCCGCAACCTGGTCGCTTATGCCGCCGGCAACAAGGAGGTGCAGGGGGCGGTCAATTTCGTCCTCGAGACCCTCGGTGCCCCGGCCTCGGCGCTCTTCTCGACCCTCGGCCGCACCGCGGCTCGCGCCATCGACTGCCTGGTGATGGCGCAGCGCAACGAAAAGTGGCTGACCGACCTGGCCAACAATATCGCCACCGGCGACTACGAGGTGCACAACAAGGAGAAGTGGGATCCGGCAACCTGGCCGAAGGAGGCCCAGGGGTACGGGACCCACGAGGCCCCGCGCGGCGCCCTCGGCCACTGGATCCGCATCGAGAACCAGAAGATCGCCAACTACCAGGCGGTCGTGCCGTCGACCTGGAACGCCGGGCCGCGCGACGCCATGGGGCAGAAGGGCCCGTACGAGTCGGCCCTGATCGGCACGCCGATCGCCGACCCGAACAAGCCGGTCGAGATCCTCAGGACCATCCACTCCTTCGACCCCTGCCTCGCCTGCGCGGTGCATGTGATGGACGGCAACGGTACGGAGATCATCCGGGTCAAGGCCCTTTAGAAAAAGGAGGCAGGCGATGGTACGGACAACTTATGTCTGGGAATGGCCGGTGCGCCTGACCCACTGGATCAACGTCATCAGCATCATCATGCTGTCGGTGACCGGATTCTACATCGGCAACCCGTTTGTCTCGGTCCCCTCGACGGCGCAGTATGTCATGGGCTGGATGCGCTTTCTGCATTTCGTCTTTGCCTATGCCCTGATGTTTTCGGTGATCTACCGCCTCTACTGGATGATTGTCGGCAACGAGTACGCATCCTGGAAGGCCTTCATCCCCTGGGCGTCGAAGAAAGGGTGGGAGTACATCCGCGGCACCTTCACCTACTACACCTTCCTCAACAGGAAGGTCCCTTACGTCGTCGGGCACAACGCCCTGGCGGCGATGGCCTACTCGGCGGTCTTTGCGCTGATGATCGTCCAGGTCTTCACCGGCTTCGCCCTCTACGGCCAGTACAATCCCGGCGGCGGCTGGGACACGGCTTTCGGCTGGCTGCTGCCGATCTTCGGCAATCAGGGGCTGCGGCTGACGCACCACCTGGTGATGTGGCTGCTGATCGGCTTCGCCATCCATCACGTCTACAGCGCCTGGCTGATGGACGTGAAGGAGAAGAATGGCACCCTGAGCAGCATCTTCGGCGGCTACAAGTTCATCGATCCCGAGGAGGTCGACTAGCGTGAACATCCTCGTGCTCGGGCTCGGCAACGCCCTGATGAACGACGACGCCCTCGGCGTCAGGGCGATCGAGCGGCTGCAACGGGACTACCGCTTCCCGGACGGGGTCACGGTCGTCGATGGCGGCACCCTCGGTCTCGATCTGCTCCCTTACATCGAGGGGACCGACCGGCTGCTGATCATCGATGCACTCGAGATGCAGGCGGAACCGGGGGGGATTTTCCGGCTTGAAGGGGACGAGGTTCCGAGAGCCTTCGCCAGCAAGCTGTCGGTACACCAGATGGGCCTGCAGGATCTGCTTGCGGTCGCCGACCTGCAGGGTTATGCACCCCGGGAACTGGTCTTCTGGGGGGTTCAGCCGCTGTCGATCGAGATGAGCATGGAGCTGAGCCCGCCGGTGGCGGCGGCGATGGACGAATTGATAGAATCAATCGTCAGCGAACTTGAAAGGTGGGGCGCCACGCTGGAAAGGGCGGCCTGAAGTTGAATATGAAACAGGGGCCATCTTCGGATGGCCCCTGTTCTTTTGGCGAGCGGGCCGTTCGTCGCTCATCGTGCGTGTCCGGCAATATTTCCGGGAAAGGACAAGCCAGCGACCCCTGTCGCTTGCGAGGACGCGGAGTGGCGGCCGCTGAATAGAATGATCCCAGGTCTCAGGCGCGAGGAAATGTTTATGTTCAGAGTCCGTTACCTGTTCATTGTGATTGTCCTGATGGTTATTGGCTGTACCGACCAGCAGTTGAACTACCCGCAGCGGCAGATGCCGCCCGACATCGACCAGGACGGGACGAATCTCGCCTGGGCCGCAGAAACCTTCCGGAAAAAATGTGCCTACTGCCATGGCCATGAGAGCGAGGGGCGCGGCCCGCGGGCCGACTTTTTCGAACCGCCGGCACCCGATTTCTATCATGACAGCTACCGGACGGTCGACCCTGCCTACCTCTTCTGGAGAATCTCCGAGGGGAAGTCGGTCGAGCCCTTTCTCTCCCGGGGATCGGTCATGCCGGCCTGGGGTGTGCACTTCTCCGAGCCGCAGATCTGGTCTCTGGTCGCCTTCATCCGCAAGCGGGCGGCCGACAACTAGGTTTTTCAGGATGAAACTTTCGGAAATCCTGACCAAAAAAGGATTTTTAAGCTAACTTTTTCTTTTTTATTTTGACTAAATTTGCTAAAGTGCTCGCCGGGCGAAGTAAAAAAATCGAAAAGAGAGGCATTTACCTCTTGATTCAGTTTCGGCAACTAACCTATAATCCGGCTCCGGCAGTTACCAGACAGGAGAAAATGTCTGTTCGACTGCCGTAGTTTATTTCGGGGAACCAAAGCACTTGCCGGAGGCAACTCCGGCAAATCTTTTTTATAAAACAAAACTTTTCAGAGGGCGGAGAAATGCAAGAAGCGACAGCAGCAAAGGAAAAGGCGGAAACGGCATTGAATGCGGCGGCACTCGGATTGAAAAGTGTTGGCAAGATCTACCACAACCTGAGCTACGACGAGCTGTTCGAGCACGAAACGGCCAACAACGAGGGGAAGGTATCCGAGAACGGTACGATGATGGTCGATACCGGCAAGTTCACCGGCCGTTCCCCGAAGGACAAGTACTTCGTCAAGCAGTCGCCGTCGATGGAGAACATCGCCTGGGGCAATATCAACAAGCCGGTCTCCCCGGAGATTTTCGACGAACTCTACGCCGAAGTGATCGACTACCTCTCCGGCAAGGATCTCTACGTGCTCGACGGTTTTTGCGGTGCCAACGAGAAGACCCGCCGACAGGCACGCTTCGTCACCGAGTATGCCTGGCAGTCCCACTTCGTCAAGAACATGTTCATCCGCCCGACGGAGGAAGAACTCAAAGGCTTCTCCCCGAGTTTCACCGTCTACAACGCTGCCGGGCTGACCAACAAGAACTGGGAAAGGCACGGCCTCAACTCCGAAGTCTTCGTCATCTTCAACATCGAGAAGAATGTCGCCATCATCGGCGGCACCTGGTACGGCGGCGAGATGAAGAAGGGCATCTTCACCATGATGAACTACTGGCTGCCGGTCGAGGGAATTTTGTCGATGCACTGCTCGGCCAACGTCGGCAAGGAGGGGGACGTCGCCCTCTTCTTCGGCCTCTCCGGAACCGGCAAGACCACCCTGTCGACCGACGCCGCCCGCAAGCTGATCGGTGACGACGAGCACGGCTGGGACGAGGACGGCATCTTCAACTTCGAGGGGGGGTGCTACGCCAAGTGCATCAACCTCTCCTGCGAAAACGAGCCGGAGATATACGGTGCGATCAAGCGTAACGCCCTGCTGGAAAACGTCGTCGCTTGCGACGACGGTGTCATCGCGTTCGATGACGACAGCAAGACCGAGAACACCCGGGTCTCCTACCCGATCGCGCACATCGACAACCACGAGCCGGCCCTGAAGGCCGGCCATCCGCAGAATATCATCTTCCTGACCTGCGACGCCTTCGGCGTACTGCCGCCGGTCTCCAAGCTGACCAAAGAGCAGGCGATGTACTACTTCCTCTCCGGATATACCGCCAAAGTCGCCGGCACCGAGCGCGGCGTCACCGAGCCGCAGGCGACCTTCTCCTCCTGCTTCGGCGAAGCCTTCCTGCCGCTGCATCCGACCGCCTACGCGAAGCTGCTCGGCGAGAAGATGGAGAAGCACAACGTCAACGCCTACCTGGTCAACACCGGCTGGGCCGGCGGCGGCTACGGCGTCGGCGAGCGGATGAGCATCAAGGCGACCCGCGCCTGCATCAACGCCATCCTCGACGGCAGCATCAAGAAGGCTGAATTCGACCAGACCCGCTGGTTCCGGCTCAGTATCCCGAAGGAACTGCCGGGCGTCGACAGCAAGATCCTCAACCCGCGCAATGCCTGGCAGGACAAGGAGGCGTTCGATGCGACCGCCAACAAGCTCGCCGGCATGTTTATCGAAAACTTCAAGAAGTACACGACCGGCCGCAACGATTTCGATTTCACGCAGGCCGGACCCCAGGTCTGATAATCGAGAGACAACCGCGCAAAAAAGGGCCCGGAGCGAATCCGGGCCCTTTTTTTGTCCGCCGCAAGCGGCAGTCCTTTCCAACGGGCCCTTTTTCTGTAAAACTGAAAACATGTGTCTCCTCCTCCTTGCCATCAACAGCCATCCGCACTATCGCCTGGTCGTCGCCGAGAACCGGGACGAGTTCTTCAGCCGGCCGACTGCGGCGGCAGACTACTGGGAGGATGCGCCCGGTGTTCTTGGCGGCCGCGATCTGGAGCGGGGGGGGACCTGGTTCGGGGTATCGCTGTCCGGACGCTGGGGGGCGGTGACCAATTACCGCGACTTCCATCATCGCCGGTACAGCCGTCTGTCGCGCGGCCGCCTGGTGAGCCGGTTTCTCCGGGACGGCGCCCCTCCCGAACAGTTTCTGACAGTCCTGGAGGAAGATGACGGTCACTACGCCGGGCTCAACTTCATCGGCGGCGACATGCGCCGGACCATCTACTTCTCCAACACCGGCGGCGGCAGCAGGGTCCTTGCGGATGGCGTTTACGGGTTGAGCAACCACTGGCTCGACACGGGCTGGCCGAAGGTTGCCGGGGCGAAAGAAGACTTCAAGAAATGGCTGGCGGCCGCATCGACCGACAGCGATCGACTTTTTGCCCTGCTGGCCGACCGCACCCTGGCCCCGGATGGGCAGCTGCCGGACACCGGGGTCGGCCTGGAATGGGAGCGGGCGCTTTCGGCCCGCTTCATTTGCGGGGATGACTACGGCACCCGGGCCTCGACGCTCTTTCTGGTCGATCGGAGCGGAGTAGCGACGTTTAGCGAAAAGAGTTTCGACCACCGGGGAAAGGAGGCGGGGCTGCGAACGTTCCGGTTCCCCCTCTCGCCCCTGACGCCAGACACGGCTTGACAGGCACCGGCAGTAAAGATAAAAACTGTTAGAACCACGTACCCACAGGAGCCGATATTGGAATCGCATCAGCAAGCCATGAGCATGCAAGTCCCGGAAACCCTCCCCCTGTTGCCGGTGCGCGACATCGTCGTGTTCCCCTACATGATTCTCCCCCTTTTCGTCGGCCGGGACAAGTCGATATCGGCGGTCGACGCGGCACTCGCCGGCGACCGGCAGATCTTCCTGGCCGCCCAGAAGGATGTCGAGGTCGAGGACCCGGGCAGCGGCGACATCTACCAGACCGGGACCGTGGCGATGATCATGCGGATGCTGAAGCTTCCCGATGGCCGCATTAAAGTTCTGGTCCAGGGGGTTGCCAAGGCACGGATCGACGCATTCCTGGCGGAAAAACCGCATTTCACCGTCAGGCTCGAAAGCCTTGAAGAGACCGACTCCGACAACCCGGTCATCGAAACCGAGGCGCTGGTGCGCACGGTACGTGAGCAGATCCTGAGAATCGCCGGATTCGGCAGAGCCCTGCCGGCCGAAGTGATGTCGGTGCTCGACAACATCGAGCAGCCCGGCGGGCTGGCCGACCTGGTGGCCAGCAACATCGGCCTCAAGGTCGACGAGGCCCAGCAGCTGCTGGAAATCCGCGACCCGGTGGCACGGCTGAAAAGGGTGCGTGATTTTCTGGCCAGGGAGCTGGAGCTGGTTCTGGTGCAGAACCGGATCGAGAACCAGGCCAAGGAGGAGATGGGGCGTTCGCAGCGGGAGTACTTCCTGCGCGAACAGCTGCGGGCGATCCAGGCCGAGCTGGGCGAGAGCGATCCGCGTGCCGAAGATGTCGCCGAGCTGCGCGAGAGGATGGGAAAGGTCCGGCTGCCGGAGGAGATCGGCAAGGAAGTGGAGAAACAGATCCGCCGGCTTGAATCGATGCACCCGGAGGCGGCGGAGTACGGTACGGTGCGGACCTATCTCGACTGGATGCTCGATCTCCCCTGGAGCCACTCGACCCGTGACAATCTCGATCTGAAAAAGGCCCGCAGGGTGCTGGACGAGGATCATTTCAACCTGGAGAAGATCAAGGAGCGGATTCTCGAGTTCCTCGCCGTGCGCAAGCTGAAGAAAAATCTCAAGGGGCCGGTTCTCTGCTTTGTGGGGCCGCCCGGCGTCGGCAAGACCAGCCTCGGCAAGTCGATCGCCCGCGCCCTCGGGCGGAAATTCGTCCGGATTTCCCTCGGCGGTATTCGTGACGAGGCCGAAATCCGCGGTCACCGGCGTACCTATGTCGGCGCCCTTCCGGGGCGGATCATCCAGGGGGTCAAGCAGGCCGGGAGCAACAACCCGGTGTTCATGCTCGACGAGCTTGACAAGGTCGGCAGCGACTTCCGCGGCGACCCCTCGGCGGCCCTGCTGGAGCTTCTCGATCCGGAGCAGAATCACGCCTTTTCCGACCACTATATCAACCAGCCCTTCGATCTCTCCAGGGTGATGTTCATCGTCACCGCCAATATCCTCGACACCATTCCGCCGGCCCTGCGCGACCGGCTGGAGATCATCCGTCTGGCCGGCTACGCGACCGAGGAGAAGCTGACCATCGCCCGGCAGTACCTGGTGCCGAGGCAGGTGGAGGAGAACGGCCTGCTGCCGGAACAGATCCGTTTTTCCGACAACGCCATCCGCAGGATCATCACCGGCTACACGTCGGAAGCCGGTCTGCGCAATCTCGAGCGGGAGATCGGCGCCATCTGCCGCAAGGTGGCGCGTCGCTTCGCCGAGGGGAAAAACGGACATGTCACCGTCACCGTGGCGACCATGACCGGGTTTCTCGGCCCGGTCCGCTACCTGCCGGAGGAGGAGAGAGGCGCCGACGAGGTCGGTCTGGCAAACGGGCTTGCCTGGACCGAAGCCGGCGGGGAGATTCTTTCGGTCGAGGTCAACTGCATGAAGGGGAAGGGGCAACTGACCCTGACCGGCCACCTCGGCGAGATCATGAAGGAGAGCGCCCAGGCGGCGCTGTCCTACGCGCGTGCTCACGCCGACGAGCTCGGTATCGCCGCCGATTTCCTCGAACATTCGGATGTTCATGTCCACGTTCCGGCGGGAGCGATACCGAAGGACGGGCCGAGCGCCGGGATCACCATCGCCACCGCCCTGGTGTCGGCCCTGAGCGGTCGCCCGGTCAGCAGTGATGTCGCCATGACCGGGGAGATCACCCTGCGCGGCAAGGTGCTGCCGATCGGCGGCCTCAAGGAGAAGGTCCTCGCCGCGGTCCAGGCCGGAGTCGGCACGGTCGTCATGCCGGTACAGAACAGGAAGGATATCGACGAGATACCCCGTCATCTGCGGCAGAAGATCAAGCTGGTCTTTGCCGGCCGGATCGAAGAGGTCCTGAACATCGCCCTGAAAGAGAAGCCATGACGCTCGGCGGCCGGGGGGAGTTCCAGATTATCGATTACCTGCGGCGGCAGGGACGGCCAGGGCGGGGACTGGTCATGGGGATCGGCGACGACTGCTCCGTCGCCCGGATCGCGGCGGGCGAGGACCTGCTGACGACCGCCGACCTGCTGACCGAATCGG
>JBFHOZ010000032.1:0-17002 GCA_041592975.1 Desulfuromonadales bacterium | reverse complement strand
GCATTCGACCGCCCGGGCGGTGGCCTCGGCGACCGAGCCGGCCGTTTCGACCGGATGACCTTCGAGTTCGAGGATGCCGGAGAGGCTGGTGACGAAGTCGGCATCGTCGTCGACCAGCAAAAGGCGTAATTTCTTTTCCGATTCGGGGGCCATGGTGAGATCAGTCCGGCTGGCCGGCGTATTTCCTGGCCAGCTCCATGAACCGGACCATCCGGAACGGTTTCAGAAGGATTTCGACGGCGCCGGCCGAGCGGGCCCGCTCCATCAGTTTCTCGTCGCGAAAACCGGTCATGACGACGCCGACCAGTCCGGGGAGCTCGGCGCGAATCGATTCGAAGCAGGAGATGCCGTCCTCTCCGGGGAGCTTGATATCGAAAAAGCCGACGCGGATCGCCGCCTGCCCCTCGCTCACCAGCCGGCAGGCTTCTTCGGCGGACGTCGCGACAAGCGCCTCCAGCCCGGCCAGGTCGAGGGCGAGCTCGAGGCTGGCGGCGAAATCGCGGTCATCTTCGACGATGAGTATTTTTTTCGTCATCCATCACTCCGGTCGGGATGTAAAATTCTATCAGACCTTGCCGCCAATATCATCATTCTGTTGCCGGCAGCCAGAGAATGACCGTCGATCCCCTGCCGTACACGCTCTCGACCTCGACCCCGCCGCCATGTTCCTCCATGATATTCCTGACGATCGGCATGCCGAGCCCCACCCCGAAATTTTTCGTGCTGAACATCGGCTCGAAGATCCGCTCGAGGACATCGTCCCTGATGCCCGGGCCGTTGTCGGCGACGATAATCTTCACCCGGTCGGCGCCCGTTTCGACCTTCACCTTCAGGACCCGCCGGCGCGTTGAGACCTCCTGCAGGGCCTGGATCGCGTTGGTGTAGACATTGATGAACGCCCGGCGCAGCCGTTCCGGAACGACGGAGACCCGGACCCCTTTCTTCCAGTTCCGGACGACCCGGATCTCCTCAGGACAGAACTGTTCGTCGAGAATCGCCTGCAGCCAGGCGGCGACGTCGATCTCGACCGGCGTCCCTTCGTGCTGCCGGGTGTAGTCGAGCAGTTCGTTGATGATCTCGTCGCAGCGCCTGATGTTGCGATCGGCCAGGTCGAGGCTCTTCTCGGCCTTCTCCATGGCGTCCGCCTCCCTGAGCCTGCGGAGCAGGTAGACGGCGTTCTTCACCGTGCCGAGGGGGTTGCGCAGTTCGTGGCTGACGGTGGCGGTCAGCTGCCCCAGGACCGCCAGCCGCTCCTTCTGCACCAGCTCCTCCTGCGCCTCCTCGAGCTGCCGCGTCCTCTCGGTGACCAGTTCCTCGAGCTGGTTGCGATACCGCTCCAGCTCCATTTCGGTCGCCCGCCGCTCGGTGACGTCGCGCGCCAGGGCCAGATAAAACCACGCCCCCTGGAACTCGAACTTGACCACGTTGACGTCGACCGGGTAGGTCGAGCCGTCCCGACGGCGGTGCTCCCCCGGGATCAGGGTCGACTCGTTGGCGACGAGCGACTCCCAGAACGACTTGAGCTGCCCGATCGTCACCCCCTTCTCCAGCTCGTCGACGGTCATGCCGAGGAGCTCCTCCCGGCTGTAGCCGAGGCTGTCGCAGGCGCGCTGGTTGACGGTGAGGATCACCCCCTCGTTGTCGTGCAGGAAAAGGGCATCGGCGGCATGCTCGAGCAGCAGCTGGAAGCGCTCCTCGCTCTCCCGCTGCGCCCGCTCCGCCTCCTTGCGGTCGGTGATGTCGCGGACAACCGACAGCAGCCGCGGCTCGCCGCGGATGACGATCTGCTTGAGGGCGATCTCCGTCCAGAAGAGCGTGCCGTCTTTTTTTCGCGCCTGCCATTCGAAGAGCTGCGGCTTCCCCTCCCTGGCCAGGTCCATCCAGCGGAGCGCCTGTTCGGCCGTGTACGGCGGCCGACCGCTGCACATCTGCCCCGTCTCGAGCAGCAGGGCCTCGTCGTAGTCGTATCCGTACATCTCCAGCATCGCCTGGTTGACGTCCAGCAGCTCCTTGGTCTTCATGTCGCGCAGGAAGATCGCTTCGGCCGAGGCGTTGAAGATTTCGCGGTAATTCTGCTCGCTCTCGGCCAGTTCGGCTTCGGCCCTCCTGCTCTCGGTGACGTCGAGCATGTTGCCGACCAGGCCGCCCACCGAACCGTCCGGGTTGCGGTAAACCGCCTTGTGGAAGACGACGTTCCGGTCGCTGCCGTCGGCGTACCGGACCGTCGCTTCATAAATCTGCACCCCCCCCTGGCGGATCAGTTCCTGGTCCGCCGCTTCGTACACCCTGGCCTTGTCGGCGGGGGCGATGTCGAATACCGTGTGGCCGACGATCCGCTCGTAGGGGCAGCCGAGATAGTCGGTAAAGGCGCGGTTGCAGCCGAGGTAGACCCCCTCCCTGTCCTTGAAGAAGATCGGCGCCGGGATGGCGTCGAGGATGGTCTGCAGCAGCTCCTTCTGGTGCCGCAGGCCCTCCTCCGCCTTCTTCCTGTCGGTGATGTCCCGGACCATCGAGATGACGCCGGTCGGCTCCCCCTGCTCATTCTTCAGCGGCGTGTTGTACCAGTCGCAGACAATCGTCCGGCCGTCTTTGGTGATATTGTCATTTTCACTGTGGGCGGTCTCGTCCCCCTCGAGGAGCTTTTTCCAGATCGGCGCCACCAGCGGCCTTATTGCCGCCGGAACGATCAGCTCGTAGGCGTGCCGTCCGACCGCTTCCGACTCGGAGAAGCCGAATATCCGTTCCGCCTCGGGGTTCCAGAGTTCGACCCTGAAATCGGTGCTCCAGGTGATGCAGCCGATCGGCATGCGCTGCACCAGAAGCTGCAGGCGCTCGGTGGTCTTGCGCTTCTCCCGCTCGGCCCCCTTGACCTCGGAGAGGTCGGCCAGGATCGAGATCACGTGCTTCTCGCCGGACAGGTCGAGGACGCGGGAGGAGATCATCCCCCTGAAGACTTCGCCGTTTCTGCGCACGAAGTCGGCCTCGAATTCGCGGACCACCTTCTCGCTGTTCAGGATGGCGGCCAGCCGCAAGCGCGAAAAATTGCTTTTCCAGATCTGCAGCTCCTCCAGCGTCCGTCCGAGCACGTTTGTCGCCTTGACGTCGAACATCTGGCAGAACCCCTCGTTGACGTGGACGAAGGCACCGTTGTCGTGCCGCTGGACGGCGATGGCCGAGGGGTTCAGGTTGAAGACGGTCTTGAAGAACTCGGCGGTGTTGCCCAACTCGCCGTAGGCGTCCTGCAGGTGGCTCACCATCTGGTTCAGCGCCCGGGCAAGATCCCCCGTCTCATCCGCGCCGGTGACCGGCACCGAGGTGGAGAAGTCGCCGGCAGCAACCTTCTGCGCCATGACGGCCATCTCGGCGAGCGGCTCCGCCAGCCTTCGGGCAAAAAAGATGTTACCGACAACCAGGCAGACGATCAGCGCCAGGCCGAGGCTGGCGATCATCAGCCCGAGCTGCTCGGCCGCGAAGAACGCTTCGGACTGCGCGATCTCGGCAAGGATGGCGACATCGAGCTCCGGCACCCAGCGGAAATAGCCGACGACCGGGATGCCGGCGGAATTTGCGTAACGGCTGACCCCCTCCTGCCCGACGGAGCCCCGGCCGGCGGCGGCACTGCGTACGCCCGGCGGGAGTTCAGCCCGGCCGGAGCCGTCAACATCGAGGACGGCATTGAACCGGTCGAGGAGATGGACCTCGCCGCTGGGGCCGAGCCCGGGGTGGTCGAGCACCACCTCTGCCATTCTTTGCAGGTTCAGATGGACGGCGAGGACCCCGTCTTTTTCACCCAGCGCACCGAGCAGCGGCCGGGCGATGGTGATGGTCGGCAGGCGCGTCTCCCGGCCGGGGTAGACCCCCTGGATGAAAAGCGACTTCTGCCCCTCCAGGAAGAAGGTGTCCTCGCCACGGAACTCGTCGATGTGCTCCGGGATCGTCGAGAAAACGACCCGGCCGTCCCGGCTGGAGAGGATCGTGATTTCGCGCAAACCGGAGAAATTCTTGATATACGAGAAGAGGTACTCGGAAAGCTCCCGGTAGGATCGCCGGTAATAGACGTGATCCTTCGGCCGGCTCAGCAGGTCGACGACGCGCTCCCTGACGAAGGGCGCGCGGGAGATGAAGACGACCGTGGTCTTCTGGTCGTCGATCCACCGCTGCAGCTCCTTCTCCTGCAGGTCGACGGCGACCTTCAGACGATCGGAAACCGATTTCTCGAGCAGGTCGCGGACCGTGACATAGGTCATCAGGCTGAGCAGGACGACCGCCAGGACACCCAGCAGAAGCGAAGGTCCGACCAGGCGGCGGACGAGTTTTTCGGCGAACCAGGAAAGAAGTCTCATAGGCTGTCAACCGGGCAGGATGCGCGGCCGGCCGATGCTGCTGTCAACGCCGTCCCGGCTGTTTTCGGCATAAGCAGATAGCTCTCCCCCCCTGCGACCAATTCTAGCACATCGTCATCATATTCGTATTCGCGGTCGCTCCCCGCAGCCCGGTACCGGCACACGTTCGCGGTGCGGGCCGGAGAGGATCAGGCGGGTGTCTTGCGCGGCTTCACGTGGATGTCCCGGGTGCTTTTCCCCTCGGAGAATTCGACCATCTCCCCGGCGCGGATCTCGCGGGTCGAGATTCCGACCGCTTCCTCGCCGAACCGCCACTTGTCGATCAGCAGCTTGCCGTCGGCCTGCAGTTTCAGGCAGACCAGCTCCTCCGCCTTCAGGTTGCAGGCCGCCTTGACTTCGACCGGCTTGTTGCGGACCGGACCGGTGGACCCCTTGACGAGGATATCGTCGCTGCTCCGATCGGGGGAGAATTCGACCATTTCGTCCTCGGCGATCGCCCGGGCCGCCACGCCGACCGCCTCGCAGCCGAATCGCCAGCGCAGCAGTACCGTCGACCCGTCCGGACCGGTCGCCAGGCAAACCAAATCGCCTTCCTTCAATCTTTCCGAAGCCCTGACCTGCATCGCATCTCTCCAGCGCCCGGCCCCAGCGGCCGACAAAAAATCTGTAAAAACAGGGATTTCTTGATGAATATATATGTTGACGAAAAAAACTGCAAGCCGGGCCTTGCCCCGCGGGAAAGCGGGCGGACTCCGGCGGACGTTTCGCGACCGCGGACGTCCGTATTCCCTTGACAAACTCTAATGTAGAATCTATCATTCACGCCGTCTTAGTTTTGCCATTCAACCATTAGAGGAGGTAGAGAAGATGAAGAAGTTGATCGTTGCGATGATGATCGTTGCCTTTGCCGTCACCGCTGCATGGGCTGCCGACGTGGTCACCTACGAAAACAAGAAGGGGAACGTCACCTTCAACCACAAGGCGCATGCCGACAAGCTCGGCTGCAAGGCCTGCCACGAAGGCGCTCCGGCCAAGATCGCCATCGACAAGGACACCGCCCACAAGGCTCTCTGCAAGGACTGCCACAAGGCCCAGGGCGGTCCGACCAAGTGCAACGACTGCCACAAGCAGTAATCGTTCTGCACGGACCTGCGAAAAGGCCCCGCACCCGCGGGGCCTTTTTTTTGCGCGACGGGTGACGCTGGATATTTCTTCCGGATCGTGATAGAAACGGACGTCACCACTTCACAGGCAGGAGGAGGAGTCATGCATCATTTCGCCCTGACCATCATCGGCCGCGACCGGCCGGGCATCGTCTCCCAGGTCACGGAAATCCTTTACAATCACGGCTGCAATATCGCCGACTCGAGCTGCTCGATCCTCGGCGGCCAGTTTGCCATGATCCTGATCATCGCCCACCCGGACTATACCGACCGGGAGAGTTTCGGCGACGCCTTCGCCCCCCTCGAGGAGGCTGAACTTTCGGTCTTCCTCCGCACCCTCAAGCCGGGGGGGGAGATCCACCCGGACATCCGGGGGGACATCTGCATGATTTCGGTCTACGGATCGGACAGGCCCGGCATCGTCTACCGGGTGTCGAAGGAACTCGGCGAGCGCCGGATCAATATCACCGACCTCAACACCAAGCTGATCGGCACCGAGCAGAGGCCGGTCTACGTGATGATGCTGGAGGCGGTCCTCCCGGAAGAGATGACGTCCGAGGATGTCGAGGCCGTGATGGCCGACCTCAAGGATGAGCTCCAGGTCGATATTTCCGTCCGCCCGATCACCCCGGTAGAGCTGTAGACGATGCCCGTACGCGAGATCCGCCTGTATCCCGACCCGATCCTCAAGCAGGTCTGCGCCCCGGTCGAAGAGCTCGATGCGGACGTCGACAGCCTCGTACAGGACCTGATCGACACCATGGTCGCCGCCGGCCATTCGGTCGGCGTCGCCGCGCCGCAGATCGGTGCCTGCCGGCGGGTCGTCGTCGTCGACGTCTCCGCCAGCAAGATGGGAAAGGACAACAACCACGGCCTGCTGGTCCTGATCAACCCGGAGATCATCCGCCGGGAGGGGAGTCGGGTCATGCGCGAGGGGTGCATGAGCGTCCCCGACTACACCGGCAACGTCACCCGGGCGGAAAGCATCGTCGTCCAGTATCTCGACCGCGACGGTCGCGAGAAGGTCATCACTTCGAGCGGGTTCGAAGCGATCGCCATCCAGCACGAACTCGACCACCTCGACGGGCTGCTGTTCCTCGACCGGGTGTCAAGCCTGAAGACCGATATTTTCAGGAGAAAAGGCTAATGGCAGGTGCCTGGAAGGCAACTGTATCGCATACGGATTCGCAATTGAAAAGGGCCTTTCCTGACGGGAAAGGCCCTTTTTGTCCGGCTTTGCCTGAAACCTGACTCCTTACTCTTTCCTCTCCAGGTACCCCACCACCTTCTCCGCCGCCCGGTTCGACGCCTGCACGCAGTCGTTCAGGCCGATACCGAAGAAGGCGTTGCCGGTGAAGAACAGGCCGGGGAACTTGTGGAACCCCTCATCGAGGGCCAGCAGCCTCTGGCCGTGACCGACGGTATATTGCGGAATCGCGTGCCGGTGGCGGAAGATCCGTACGAAGTCGGGCGCCGCCTCGATCCCCATGATCTCCCGGAGATCGGCCTGTACGTACTCCTGCACGTGGCGATCGCTCAGGTCGAAAGCGCCCGGGTTGGTCGCCCCTCCCATCATTGAGCGGAGCAGGACGTGCCCCTCCGGCGCCCGGTTCGGGAAGATGCTGCTGTCCCACAGGGTGCCGAGGATGCTGCACCCCTCCCTCTTCGGAATCAGGTAGCCGAAGCCGTTGAGGTCATGCGCGATCTTCTCCCGCTCGTAGCCGAAGCAGACGACGTTCATCGGCGCGTAGAGGATCGCCTTGAGGATGTCGGCCAAAACGACGCTCTCCTCGCGGATCATCTCGGCCAGGTGATAGGCCGGCACCGCCGCAACGACGACATCGGCGTCGATCCGTCCGCCGTCGTCGAGGCCGATCTCGTAGCCGTCCTCCCGGCGGCGGATCGAGGCGGCCGCCGCGCCCGACCGGACCGTCCCCTGCAGGGCGCCGGACGTGCTGTCGGTCAGCTGCTGGATCCCCTCGACGAATGAGGTCAGGATCCCCCCCGGGCCGGCGGCCGAGGCGACCTGCTTGCCGGCCTTGCGCTCGGCCCGTTTCTGGCTGGCGAGTTTCATCATCGCCCGGAGCAGGCCGCCGTACTCCTGCTCGAGCTCGTAGATGCGCGGGAAGCAGCTCTTCAGGCTCATCGTCTCCGGGTCGCCGGCGAAGATGCCCGACACCATCGGCGCGATCAGCTTCTCGAGCGCCTCCGGCCCGAGGCGGCGGCGGCCGAACTCGGCCAGCGTCTCGTCGCCGTCCCCGGTGCGCTTCGGCACGAAAAACTCCTTGGCGATCCGGAGCTTGCCCGGCCAGCTCATCAGGTTCGAGCGGAGGAACGCCGGGCCGTTCTCCGGCAGGCGGTGCAGCTCCGCTCCGGAGTAGATGAACCGCTTGCGGGCGTTGTCGTTGGAGCGGGCCAGGCGGTCGCGGATGCCGAGACGGTCGCACAGCTCCAGGGTCATCGGCTTGTTGTCGAGAAAGCCGTTCGGGCCCCACTCGCACAAATAACCCTCCTCCCGGATGCTCCAGATCTTGCCGCCGAGCCGCTTCTCCTTCTCGATCAGGACGGTCTCGAGCTTCACCCCGCGCGACGCGGCGAGCTGCTCGACGGCGTACGCCGTCGCCAGTCCGGATATGCCTCCACCGATGATTGCAACACGGGCCATCGTTCCTCGCTTCCAGGCTTGCGCCTGCTTCTGGAAATGGTTAATTTGGATGCATATTAGCCCACCCGCCAGGAGCGGTCAAGCAACGGAAATGACAGCCGTTTCCGAACCCGACAAATCTTGACGGCGGGCGTCCATCCCCCCTAGAATGGAAGGGATTCGGACAGAGGAGGACGTGATGGCCAAGGATTACTATTCGGCGCTCGGGCTGGACAAGACCGCGACGGCGGAGCAGATCAAGAAAGCCTATCGCAAGCTGGCGCTGAAATACCACCCGGACAAGAACCAGGGGGATAAGCAGGCCGAGGAGCGCTTCAAGGAGATCACCGAAGCCTACGCGGTGCTCTCCGATCCGGAGAAGAAGGTCGCCTACGACTCCTACGGCGACGCCAACTTCCACCAGCGCTTCAGCCGGGAGGACATCTTCCGCAACGTCGACCTCGGCGACATCTTCAAGGAGTTCGGTCTCGGCGGCGACATCTTCGGCGACCTGTTCGGGGGGCGCGGCGGCGGGGTCCACTTCCGCGGCGGCCAGGGACCTTACGGCGGCGGCTTCCCGACCAAGGGGCCGGACTACAGCCTGAAGGTGCAGATCCCCTTCTCCCAGGCGGTCCTCGGTGGCGAGCGCCGGGTCAGCCTGAAATCCGAACGGGGCGAGGAGCAGATCAACGTCCGCATCCCGGCCGGCACCGAGAGCGGCCAGCGCCTGCGGGTCCCGAAGAAGGGGGGAGCCTCCGGCAGCGGCGGTCCGCCGGGGGACCTCTTTCTCGAGATCACCGTCCTCAGGGAGAGCCGCTTCACCCGCGACGGCGACGACATCTACGTCAACGTCTCCGTCCCGTTCACCGGCGCCTGCCTCGGCACCTCGGTCGACGTGCCGACCCTGAACGAAACCAAGCGGGTCAAGATCAAGCCGGGGATGCAGAACGGCGACAGGATCCGCCTCAAGGGGTTCGGCGTGCCGGGCAGGGGGGATCTCTACGCGGTGGTCAACGTCCAGGTGCCGAAGGGGTTGACCGCGAAGCAGAAAGAGCTGATTGAAAAGCTTAAAGAGGAGGGACTGTAAACTGGCGTCCACATGCTTTTTGATCTGCCGCTAGCGCATCGACTCTTTCCCGCTCCCGGCAAAAGATTACCGGCGCGCAGATAAAACCAACCCCCTCCCTATTGGGATATACTTCAGTGCCTGAAAACAAGTAATATTATCAAATGGTCACCACGAGGATTCGTGGTTTCATGTCGGTTGAGCCCGATATATTGATTCTCATGTAGCTACGCGCAGCAGAGCAGGTTTACCGAATGAAGATAAACAAAAAAACCACGGTTGTCACCGGCCTTGCTCTGGCAGTAGTTCTCATATTGAGCTTTCTACTCGCCGGCCCTGCAGTTCGCTCTACTCCCGAGCAGGCCAATCGCAAGGGAAATCGGCAACCGGCTCCGGTCGAGGTCGCCCCCATTGAGCGTGGACCAATCGAATTGCGCCGTGTGTTCAATGGGACCCTGGAGCCGCAAGCCGAATTTATCGTCGCGCCCAAGGTTGCCGGGCGAATCGAAAGCCTGACTGTCAATCTTGCTGACACGGTCAAACGAGGACAAATCGTCGGCCGGCTTGACAGCGAAGAATATGTTCAGTCGGTCGCCCAGGCCCGGGCAGATCTCGAGGTCGCCAGGGCGAACCGGGTTGAAGCCGAAAACTCCCTGTTTATTGCAACGCGAGAGCTTGAACGGATACAGACCCTGCGCCAAAGAGGTGTCGCTTCCGATTCGCAGCTCGACACGGTTCAGGCCAACAAGATCGCCCGCGAATCAGGACTTGAAGTGGCCCGGGCCCAGGTGGTCCGGGCCGAATCGACCCTCGAGGCGGCCCGCATTCGCCTCGGCTACACAAACATCACTGCCGGCTGGAGTGGCGGCGGCAATGAACGTGTCGTGGCAGAACGGTTTGTTGATGAAGGCGAAACGGTTTCAGCCAACGCACCCCTCTTGAGAATCGTCGAACTCGATCCGATTGTCGCCGTCGTTTTTGTCACCGAACGCGATTATGCAAAGCTGCAGGCCGGGCAAACGGCCACCCTGACCACCGACGCCTTCCCCGGGGAATCTTTTCAAGGCAAAATCGAACGGGTTGCACCGGTCTTCAGGGAGGCGACACGGCAAGCCCGGGTCGAACTCGTTATCAGCAATGACCAGCAGCGCCTCAAACCCGGCATGTTCGTGCGGGCGACCATTGTCATGGACCGGCAGAACGATGCGGTCATCATCCCGGATCGTGCTCTCACCCGCAGGGATGACCGAACAGGCGTCTTTCTGGTCGCAGAAGACAACAAATCTGTGCACTGGCACCAGGTGACTGTTGGCATTCAAGATGGCGATCGGGTCCAGGTCGTGGGCAATGATCTTGCCGGGCGGGTTGTCACCCTGGGGCAACAGATGCTTGATGACGGGTCCGCCATTACGATTCCGGTCGACACACCGAAGTCCGATTCGCCGGGAGAATGATCCAGAGCCATGATCCTCTCAAAGTTCAGCGTCAGACGACCGGTCTTTACCACCATGGTCACCCTGATCGTCGTCTTGCTCGGCGCTTTCTCCCTGAGTCGGCTGCAGATCGACATGCTCCCCAACATCGAGCTGCCGACCCTGACCATCCGGACCCAGTACGAAGGGGCCAGTCCGGTGGTCATGGAACGGCTGGTCACCCAGATCGTCGAGGAAATCATCGCGACTGTTCCCGGCGTCGAAGACATCTCCTCGCAATCGTCAGAAGGGAACAGTACGGTCCGGGTCAGTTTCACCTGGGGGACGGATATTGACACCGCCGCCCTTGATGTTCAGGCACAACTCGAAGACGAAATCAACGAACTTCCCGACGATGTCGTACGCCCCCGGGTCAGCAAGTTTGACATCGCCAGCTTTCCGGTTGTCCTGCTCGGCATCTCCAGCAACCTTGACCCGGTGGAATTAACCCAGATGGTCGAAGACCAGGTGCGCTATCGTTTCGGTCGCCTGCCCGGTGTGGCCCAGGTCGACCTGTGGGGTGGCTTCAACCGCGAAGTCCGGGTTGAGCTCGACCCCGACCGCATCAAGTCCCTCGGGCTGCCTCTCAACCAGTTGCTGCAGGCCATCCGCAATGCCAATCTCGACCTGCCGGCCGGCCGGATTGAACAGGGGCGCTATGAAGTGACCCTCCGGGCGCCGGCCGAGTTCGCCAATCTCGACCAGATTCGCAACACGGTTGTCTACCAGAGAGAAGGTGTCTCCGTCACCCTCGGCCAGGTCGCCACAGTCAGGGACACCTATGAAAAACTCAGGCGTATCATCCGCGTCAACGGCGAGCGGGGCTTGCGCGTCGCCATCCGCAAACAGGCCGATGCCAATACGGTTGAGGTTTCACGGGCCATCCTGGCAGAAATCGAGGACTTCAACCAGGCCTTTCCGCAGATCAGAATCATACCGGTCATCAACCAGGGGAACTTTATCGAACTGTCGATCGCCAATGTCGCCCGCTCCATTCTCTACGGCGGCAGCTTGTCGATCATCGTTCTGCTCTTTTTCCTGCGCAACATCCGCTCAACCATTGTCATCTCGCTGGCGATCCCGATCTCGGTGATCGCCACGTTCGCCCTCATTTATTTCGGCGGTTTTACGATCAACCTGATGACCCTCGGCGGCCTGGCCCTCGGCGTCGGCATGATGGTCGACAGTTCGGTCGTCGTTCTCGAAAATATCTTCCGGCGGCGCAGTGAAGATGGCGAACAACCGGAGATTGCCGCCGTCGAAGGTGCCCGTGAGGTCGGCACGGCCATCATTGCCAGCACGATCACGACCCTTGTCATTTTCCTGCCGTTGATCTTTGTGCGCGGCGTTGCCGGGCTGTTGTTCAAGGAGCTGGCGCTGGTTATTATCTTTGCCCTGATCTGCTCTCTTCTGGTCTCCCTCAGCCTCCTGCCGATGCTTGCATCCAGGCTCCTTGAAACACCGGAACAGATGCGCCAGAGACGCCGGCCTTCCGTTGAGAAGCTGGTGGCGAAATCGGACAACCTGTTCAACCGCATCGAGGAGAGCTACCGCAGCCTGTTGCAATCGGTACTGCGTCATCGACTCCGAACAGTCGCTGTCGCCTTTGCGCTTCTTGCCGGAAGCCTTCTGCTGCTGCCGTTTATCGGCAGCGAGTTTTTACCGCCGAGCGACGAAGGGGAGATCAGGGTCACCGGCGAAATGGAGATCGGAACACGCCTCGAGACTTTGGACGAGATGGCCCACCGCATGGAAAAGATCGTTTACCAGGCCGTCCCGGAAGCTGTTTCATCGGTCATGAGCGTCGGATCGAGCGGCTGGCGGCCAAGCGACGTCTCAAAAGCGCAGTTGCGGATGTCGCTCGTCCCGGCAGCGGAACGTGATCGGTCCAACACCGAGATCGCCAACGATCTCCGGCGCCGCCTCGCCGGACAGATCCCCGGCATGACGATCCGGACACGCGCCCCGCAAGGACAGTTTTTACTTGAACGAATTCTCGGGGGCGAAGAGGGTATTAGCGTGGACGTTCGCGGCTTCGATCTGGATACCCTCGACAACCTGGCAGACCAGGCGGTGCGCGCTATCGACGATATTCCCGGAATTGCCGACATCGAAAAAAGCCGGAGAACCGGGGTCCCGCAGCAGGAGGTCGAGGTGGACCGCGGCAAAATCGCCGACCTCGGCCTGAGCGTTCGGGATGTCGCCCAGGTTCTCGAAACAGCCGTTGCCGGATCGAAAGCCGGTGAATTCCGGGTCGAAGGAAATTCCTACCGGATTTTCGTCCAGCTTGAAAATGCCGAAAAGCGGTCGATCGAGGAGATTCTCGATCTGACCCTGACGGCGCAGTCGGGTGAGCAGGTCGCTCTGCGCAACCTGGTCAGTTACGCACCCGGACAGGGACCGATTCTGATCGACCGCAAGGATCAGCAACGGGTTGTCACCATTCAAGCCAATATCGCCGACCGCGACCTCGGCTCGGTGGCTGAAGATGTGCAGGCGGCTCTCGACCGGATCCCGCGACCGGTCGGATACGACCTGCACGTTGCCGGCAACTTTGAAGAGCAGCAAAAAGCGTTTAACGAACTGGTTGTTTCGCTGATACTGGCTCTACTTCTGGTCTACATGGTCCTCGCCTGCCAGTATGAATCCCTGCGCAATCCGATCATTGTCATGGCGTCGGTGCCGGTCGCAGCTGTCGGTGTCCTCGTCCTCCTGTTTCTGACCGGCACAACCCTCAACCTGCAGTCGTTTATCGGTTGCATCATGCTGGGCGGAATCGTCGTCAACAATGCCATCCTCCTGGTGGATCAGGCCGGGCAACTGCAACGCAGCGGCATGCCGGTCAATGAGGCCGTCGCCGAAGCCGGGCGGCGGCGACTGCGCCCGATTCTGATGACGTCATTGACAACCATTCTCGCGTTGCTGCCACTGGCGATCGGCCTGGGGGAAGGAGCCGATGCCCAGGCGCCGCTGGCCCGGGCCGTCGTCGGTGGCCTGGCCGGATCCACCCTGATCACCCTGGCGCTGATTCCGGCCGTCTACTCCCTCGTCCACCAGAAGCGGGAGGAGGCGAGGCCATGACGCATCTCATTTCACCACACTTTTTCGGCCGGGGAATCTGTACCCTGATTATTTTACTTCTGATCGGCTGCTCAAACCCCGCCCCTCCCCGACTTCCGGACGATGGTCTCTATCCATTCGATTCGCGGGACTTCGCTTCCCATGTTGACCCGCCCAGAATCGAATCGTACGAACCGGCCGTCCCCCTGAAAATCGATCCACCTGACGGGGTACTCTCCCTCTCCATCGAACAGGCAATTGTCTCGGCGTTACACAGTAACCGCGACCTTCGCGTTCAACTGATGAACCCGATCATCGACGGGGCACTGGCCAGGATCGAACGGGGAGAATTCGATCCGGAACTTTTTGCCGAATATACGTATTCCGAGGAGGAGTCGATTGAAACATCACGCTCGACCGGAGCCCAGTTCGGGGTGATTGCCGACGATAGCGAATCGGCACTCGGGCTTCGCCAGCAGCTGCCGACCGGAACGTCGCTGGAACTTGCGGTCAGCCAGGCCGGGTCCGAATCGAACCGCACACCGGAGCAGCAAACGGCCCGAGCCGGCATTTCCCTCACCCAGTCTCTGCTTCGGGGTTTCGGGCCGGCTGTCAACCTGGTTCGCGTTCGCCAGGCCGAGTTCGATGCCCTCGCCAGTCGCCAGGAGCTGAAAGGGTTCGTCGAGAATTTACTGGCTGAAACCGAAATAGCCTACTGGAACTATATTCTTGCCACGGAAGAAATCCGGATTTTCCAGGAATCGCTTGAAATCGCCAGAAAACAACTCGAAGAAGTACAACTCCGAATCGAAGTCGGGATTCTTCCGGAAATAGACCAGGCTGCCGCCCGGGCCGAGGAGGCACTCAGGGTTCAGAACCTGATCGATGCGCACAGCCAGATTGAAGATCGGCGTTTGCGTTTATTGCGCCTCGTCAGCCCCGGAGGAGAGAACCATTTCGACAGACTAATCGCGGCAACCAGCCCGTTTCGACTTTCGCCCAGCGCTCTTCAAGACCTTGAAGAGCGCCTGCAACTGGCGCAGCAATCCCGCCCGGACCTGCAGGAGGCGCTTCTCCGTCTCGAACAAAACCGCCTCGAAACAATCGCAACCCGCAACGGACTGCTTCCCAAACTGGACGTCTTTATCAATTACGGCACGACCGGCTATGCGGACAGCTTCTCGGAATCATTCCGCCAACTCAACCAGGAGACATATGATTTGTCAGCCGGCATCCGCTTCAGTCATTTTCTCGGCAATCGGGCCAACCGGGCCCGAAACCTGGCCGCTTTCGCGGCGCGTCAACAAGCGGCCGAAGCTGTCGCCAACCTGAAGCAGCTGATCCATCTCGATGTCCGGCTGACGTTCAACGAGGTCGAGCGGGCGCGCAAACAGATCGATGCGTCAAGCGTGACCCGCCAATACCAGGAGCAGACTCTCAATGCCGAGAAAGAGAGGTTCAATGTCGGTTCGAGTACCGCGTTGCAGGTGGCCCAGGCGCAGAGGGATTACCTGCGGGCTCAAATTGCCGAGGTCGAAGCGATCGTCAGTTATCGTACCGCCCTGGTCCGACTCTACCTGGCCGAAGGAAGCCTGCTTGACAGACGCGGGATTTCGATCGGGTATTGATCGACCCGCCTGGGCCGAAAAATTGATGCATTCGTCAGAATAAGAGAGTTCCGGGTCCGGACGGAAATAGCCCGAAACATGCCCACCCCGACAGCGAAAGGATTGGCATGAAAACGACTTTGCAAGCCGGCCTGGAATTGACCCACCATTATCGGGTCCCCGAGAACAAAACCGTCCCGAATGTTTACGAAGAATCGGACCTTTTTCGTGAAATGCCCCCGGTCTTCGCAACCGCCTTCATGGTCGGACTGATGGAGTGGGCCTGCATGGAGGCGCTACGCCCACACATGGAAGAGAATGAAATCAGCCTTGGCGTCGACATCTGCGTCAACCACATTGCCGCCACCCCGCCCGGCATGAACGTCGAAGTCAAGGTCAGGTGCGAAGCGGTCGACGGACCGAAAACAAAATGGTCGATCACGGCCCGGGACGAGAAAGATGTCATCGGCGAAGGGACCCACGAGAGGCACACCATCAACCGGGCGAAATTCGAGAAAATCGTCGCGAACAAGAAAAGTTGCTGACCCGAATTTTCAGAAACCTGACAGGTCCGGTTGAATAGGAATCACAGGAACCATTATTGCACAATACTGTAAATCCAGCTGAAGCTCGTATCTCAGGTTACCTGATGATTTTATAAAACGTTTAAAAACAAGAAAGGCCTCCGATATCGGAGGCCTTCTTTTAATCGAAATTGCGGCAGTACATCATCCCCAGCATCCCCCTGTTAGCAAGACACCTGGGACAGAGTTCCTCGCCGTCCCTGAGGACGTTTTCGCCGAGAAAGGCGCCCATCTCGACCGCCGGGTCGTTCACCTGCTCATCGGGGTCGAACTCCTTCTTGCAGACCGTACAGATTTTCATCCCTCGGTACGACTCCGGACCAGGTCGGCCATGGCGGTGATGAAGGTTTCGTCGACGTTGAGCGACGGCGCCCGGTAGAAGTTGTGGATGCCGGCGCTCATGGCGTGGTCGCGGTACTCGATGTCGATCTCGTGCAGGGTCTCGATGTGGTCGGAGACAAAGGAGATCGGCACCATCAGCAGCGCCTGGCACCCCTCGGCCGCCAGCCGGTCCATCACCTCGGTGGTCTCCGGCTCCATCCACCTGACCGGGCCGCTGCGGCTCTGGAAGCCGATGTGGTAGGGGAAATCGCCGACCCGCTGCATGACCCCGTCGACCGTCGCCCGGACGTGGTCGAGGTAAGGGTCGCCGCGGTCGATGAACTTCTGCGGCAGGGCGTGGGCCGAGAAGAGGATCTGCGTCTCGTTGTGCAGCATGTCGTGGATGTTGTCGAACGCCGCCCTGATGCGCCCGGACAGGGCGTCGAGGTAGCCGGGCCAGTCGTACCACTTTTCGATGTAGGTGCAGTTGAGCTCCGGGGCGCACTGCTTCACCGCCCGCCTGAAATCCTTGACGCTGCTGCCGGTGGTGGCGCCGGTGTAGTGCGGGTACATGGAGAGGACGACGCAGTCGCGGATGCCGTCGAGGGCGATCTTCTTGACCACCTCGTCGGCCCGCGGCATCCAGTAGCGCATGGCGACGTACGGTCGCCAGGCGGCGCCGAGCTTCTCGGCGATGGCCGCCGCCTGCCTTTGCGTCCACTCGAGCAGGGGAGACTTGCCG
>JBFHOZ010000031.1:0-17307 GCA_041592975.1 Desulfuromonadales bacterium | reverse complement strand
TGCCGCTGTCGGTGAGCAGGTAGATCCAGCCGTCCGGGCCCTGCTCGACATCGCGGATCCGCTCGTCGAGATCGGTGTACAGCATCTCCCGGCTTTTTTCGCTGTTCCCCTCCAGGGCGATGCGCCACAGCCCCTTGCCGGCCAGGGCCCCGAAAAAGATATTCCCCTGCCACTCGGGAAACCCGTCGCCGGTGTAGAAGATCATCCCGGCCGGGGCGGTCGAGAACGGCTCCCAGATGCTGACCGGCTCGATGTAGTCCGGGGCGTGGACGCCGCCGCCGATCCGGCAGGCGTCGGTCGGGATCGATCCGTAGTTGCAGCCGTAGCTGACCAGCGGCCAGCCGTAATTGCCGGCGGCGGTCACCAGGTTGATCTCGTCCCCCCCCTGCGGCCCGTGCTCGGTGATCCACAGGTCGTCGCCGCCCGGGCGGATCGCCGCCCCCTGCGGGTTGCGGTGTCCGTAGCTCCAGATTTCCGGCAACGCCCCGGCAATCGCCGGGTTGTCGGCCGGTACCGTGCCGTCGCGGTCGATGCGGATCACCTTGCCGAGGGTCGTGGCCAGATCCTGGGCCGGGGCCTTGAGCTGCCGTTCGCCGAGAGTGACGAACAGGGTCCGATCGCTGCGGAAGGCGATGCGCGACCCGAAATGTCCGGAGCCGCTCACCTTGGGGGTCTGCCGGTAGATGACGTCAGTCTCCGCCAGGGCGTCGCCGACCAGCCGGCCGCGGGCGACGGCGGTGCCGGACAGGCCGACCTCGGAGCCGGTTCCGGGCTCCGCGTAGGTCCAGTAGATCCAGGGCGTGGAGGCAAAATCGGGATCGATGGCGACATCGAGCAGTCCGCCCTGTCCCGAGGCGGCAACCGCCGGCAGGCCGGATATTCTCGCCACGACGTCTTTGCCGTCGGCACCCAGGATCACCAGGCTCCCCCCCTTTTCGGTGATCAGGATTCGTCCGTCCGGCAGGAAGTCGATCCCCCAGGGGGAGTTCAGGCTGCTGTTCAGGGTGACCGCCCCCTGCACCGTTGCCGGGCTGCTGCCGTCATCGCAGGCAACCGGTCCGGTCGCTACGAGCAGCAGCCCGAACAGGGCAACCAGGGGGGAACGCTTCAGGTTCATGGCAGGCTCCCTTCGCGGCATTCTTTGGCATGCGCCATACCTTGATATATAGCAGGAAACGAAGGGGAGGCAAGACGCGCCTCCGCCGGCCTGCGGAACGAGGCCCTGTCGGCGCAGGGCTGGTCATTTTCTGTTCACCGCGTGTGCAATTCATCAGCAGATACCTGGGGCGGAGATTGCGCCACGTTCCGTAAATTGAGGAAAAACGGCATGTTGTGAAGTTTTTCCGTTTTTGGCACGGCTGATGCTCTAGAGAATGACTCAAGCACACAGCCGTGTTTGTCCGCAACAGGCAAAGAAGCCCGAACGACTCTCGATGTCGCTCGGGCGTTTCTATTTTATATCCCGAAATTTTCGTGCAGCACCATGGCGGCGCTGCCGGGCATTGACGCCCCATCCGGATTGTCCGGGTGGGGTTTGTTTGTTTCGCGGAGGTTCAAGTCGGAAGAGGTCAGACAACATCAACGGTGATGCCGCCGTGCCCTCAAAAGATGCGAACCGGAAATCAACAACTAGTAAAAGGAGAAAGACAATGGAAAAGTCCAAGAAAATGCGTCAGATCGCAATCTACGGCAAAGGCGGCATCGGCAAATCCACCACCACCCAGAACACGGTCGCCGGCCTCGCCAGCCTCGGCAAGAAGGTCATGATCATCGGTTGCGACCCGAAGGCCGACTCGACCCGCCTGATCCTGCACGCCAAGGCCCAGGAGACGGTCATGGACAAGGTGCGCGAGCTCGGCACCGTCGAGGACCTCGAACTGGATGATGTTCTCAAGTGGGGTTACGGCGACGTCAAGTGCGTCGAGTCGGGCGGTCCGGAGCCGGGTGTCGGCTGCGCCGGTCGCGGGGTTATCACTGCCATCAACTTCCTCGAGGAAGAGGGAGCCTACACCGACGATCTCGACTTCGTCTTCTACGACGTTCTCGGGGACGTCGTCTGCGGCGGCTTCGCCATGCCGATCCGCGAGAACAAGGCGGAAGAGATCTATATCGTCGTCTCCGGCGAGATGATGGCGATGTACGCCGCCAACAACATCGCCAAGGGGATCCTCAAGTACTCCTCCAGCGGCAATGTTCGCCTCGCCGGCCTGATCTGCAACAGCCGGAACACCGACCGCGAGGCCGATCTGATCACCGCCCTGGCCGAGCGTCTCGGCACCCAGATGATTCATTTCGTGCCGCGGGACAACCAGGTGCAGCGCGCCGAGCTGCGCCGCATGACCGTCATCGAGTACAGCCCGGAGCACAAGCAGGCCGAAGAGTACCGTCAGCTCGCCAAGAAGATCGACGAGAACAAGATGTTCGTCGTTCCGACGCCGCTCGAGATGGATGAGCTGGAAGACCTGCTGCTCGAGTTCGGCATCATGGAGCTCGACGACGAAGAGAATGTCGGCAAAGCGGAGAACGCTTAAGGCCAAAGGCTTTTAACGCAATGGCTCAATGACGCAAAGAAGAACCAGGAAGACTTGTTTTTTTTAACCAAAATCAGAGGTCAGGTTCTCTTGGCGACTTTGCGACTTGAGTGAGCAAAGCGAACAGGCGTTAAAGAGATTCTTAAAAGGAGATATTCATGGCAGAACGCAAACCCATCAAGGGTATTACCAAAGAAAGAACCGAAAAGCTGATCGCCGATACCCTGGCCGAAATGCCGGAAAAGGCGGCCAAGAAGCGCGCGCCGCACCTCGGCGCCAACGAGCCGACCAGCGCCAAGTGCGCGGTCAAGTCGAACAAGAAGGTCGTCCCCGGCGTCATGAGCCAGCGCGGCTGCGCCTACGCCGGCGCCAAGGGGGTGGTCTGGGGGCCGATCCGCGACATGGTGCATGTCTCGCACGGCCCGGTCGGCTGCGGCGTCTACAGCTGGGGAACCCGGCGCAACCTGATGCAGGGCATCCCCGGTGTCACCTCGTTCCCGATGGACTTTACCTCCGACTTCCAGGAGCGTGACATCGTCTACGGCGGTGACCCGAAACTGGAGAAACTGCTCGACGAAGCCAACGAGCTCTTCCCGCTCGCCAAGGGATTCTCGGTCCTTTCCGAGTGCCCGGTCGGCCTGATCGGTGACGACATCAATGCTGTCACCAAGAAGAAGGAAAAAGAGTTCGACAAGCTGGTCGTTCCCTGTAACTGCGAGGGTTTCCGCGGCGTTTCCCAGTCGCTCGGCCACCACATCTCCAACGACTCGATCCGCGATTTCATCATCGGCAAGTTCGAGTTCGCCGAAGAGCCGGGACCATACGATGTCGCCCTGATCGGCGACTACAACATCGGCGGTGACGTCTGGGCGGCCAAGCCGATCCTCGAGGAGATCGGTCTCAACGTCAAGTCGGTCTGGACCGGCGACGGCGAGGTCGAGAAGATCGCCGCAACCCACACCGTCAAGCTCAACCTGATCCACTGCTACCGTTCGATGAACTACATGTGCAAGGTCATGGAAGAGAAGTACGGGATTCCGTGGCTCGAGTACAACTTCTTCGGCCCGACCAAGATCGAGGAGTCCCTGCGCGCCATCGGTGAACTGTTCGACGACAAGATCAGGAAGAACGTCGAGAAGGTCATCAAGAAGTACCGCAAGGAGATGGACGAGGTCATCGCCGAATACAAGCCGCGCCTCGACGGCAAGACCGCCATGCTGTTCGTCGGCGGCCTGCGGCCGCGGCACACCGTCGGCGCCTACGAGGATCTCGGCATCCTGATCACCGGCGCCGGTTACGAGTTCGCCCACCAGGACGACTACGACCGGACCCAGCCGGAGATGGCCAAGGACACCCTGATCTACGACGACGTCTCCGAGTTCGAGCTGGAGAAGTTCGTCGAGGAGCTCAAGCCCGACCTGGTCGGTTCCGGCATCAAGGAGAAGTACGTCTTCCAGAAGGCCGGCATCCCGTTCCGCCAGATGCACAGCTGGGATTATTCCGGCCCGTATCACGGCTACGAGGGGTTCAAGGTTTTCGCCCGCGATATCGATATGGCCATAAATTCCCCGACGTGGGGCCTGGTCGAGTCGCCATTTTAAAAACCGATCTAACGCAAAGACGCCAAGAAAGACATTCTTTATGGTTTAACCCAAGTCCTGATTTTGATTTTCCTTGCGACCTGGCGTCTTAAGTGAGCGAAAGCGAACGAGCGTTAAATTGATAATAAGGAGATAAAAAAATGAGTGCAGCAGAAGCAGCAGTCAAGTTGGTCACCCCGACCCCCGAGAAGGAGATCGAGCGGGTCAAGGAGTGGATCAACACCGAAGAATACAAAGAGAAGAATTTTGCCCGGACCGCGCTGGTCATCAACCCGGCCCACGCCTGCCAGCCGCTCGGCGCGCAGATGGTCGCCACCAGCTTCGAAGGGTCGCTGCCGTTCGTGCACGGCTCCCAGGGGTGCGCCTCCTACTTCCGCTCGACCTTCAGCCGCCACTACCGCGAGCCGGCGGCGGCGACCTGCGACGCCATGACCGAGGACGGCGCCGTGTTCGGCGGCCAGAACAACCTGTTCGAGGGGCTCGAGAACGCCTACGCCCTCTACAAGCCGAAGATGATGCCGGTCTACACCACCTGCATGCCGGAGGTCATCGGCGACGATTTGACCGCTTTCATCAAGAACGCCAAGCAGAAAGGGCACGTGCCGGAGGAGCTGCCGATCCCGTACGCCAACACCCCGAGCTTCAACGGCACCCACATCCACGGCTACGATGCGATGCTCAAGAGCATCCTCGAGGATCTGACCAGGGACCAGGGCGTCGAGGGGAAGTGCACCGGCAAGCTCAACATCATCCCCGGGTTCGACGGCAACGTCGGCAACCTGCGCGAGTACAAGCGGATCTGCGACCTGATGGAGATCCCCTACACCATGCTCGCCGACGCCTCCGACATCTTCGACTCCGGCTGCGACGGCGAGTACAAGCTCTACGCCGGCGGGACGAAACTGGAAGACGCCGCCGAATCGATCAACGGCAAGGCGACCATCTCCCTGCAGAAGTTCTCGACCGTCAACACCATGAAGTTCATCGAGACCGAGTACACCGGCGAGAAGGCGGTGCTGCCGATGCCGTTCGGCGTCAGGAAGACCGACGCGTTCATTCTCAAGCTGGCCGAGCTGTTCGACAAGCCGGTGCCGGAGGAACTCAAGAAGGAGCGCGCCCTGGCGGTCGACGCCATGACCGACGCCCACCAGTACCTGCACGGCAAGAAGTTCGCCGTCTTCGGTGACCCCGACTACGTCGTCGGCATCATCTCCTTCCTGCTCGAGATGGGCGCCCGGCCGTACCACGTGCTGGTCTCCCGCGCCACCAAGAAGGTCAAGAAGGAGCTTGAGTCCCTGCTCGAGAGCTCAACCTTCGGCGAAGGCTGCACGGTCTACATCAACAAGGACCTCTGGCACATGCGCTCCCTGCTGGTGACCGATCCGGTCGACGGCATGATCGGCGACACCCACGGCAAGTGGGCCGCCCGCGACGCCGGAATCCCGCTCTTCCGCGTCGGCTTCCCGATCATCGACCGGGTCAACCTGCACCGCTCGCCGGTGGTCGGTTACACCGGCGCGATCAACCTGCTGACGATGATCGCCAACAAGTTTCTCGATATCAAGGACGAGACCTGCGAGGATCAGTGGTTTGAAATGATGAGGTAGTGGTGGCCGAACTCGGCCAAAACTGGAATGGTTGAATAGGGGTGGGCTTCGGCCCACCCGCAACCCCAAAAAGGATGTTCTTGGTGTCCCCGGAGTCCTGGTGGCGAAAGATTATATGATCCGGACAAGACGATTCGAAATAGTCAAGGACAGGAACGGGAAGGAACTGAGCATGAAAGTCGCATTTGCCAGCAACGACAAGATTCACGTCAACGAGCACTTCGGCCAGGCCGAGGAGTTCTATATCTGGGAGATCGGACCCGACGAGGCGGCCTTTTCCGGCGTCATCCAGGTTCAGTCGGAGGACGCCCCGGGGCACAGCGACGACAAGATCGAGGCTCGCGGCGCGGCGCTCGAGGAGTGCGCCCTGGTCTACGTCGGCGAAATCGGCGGTCCGGCCGCCGCCCGGCTGGTCGCCAAGAAGATCCACCCGATCAAGAGCAAGGAGCGCGAGCCGATCACCACAGTGGTGGAGAAGCTGCAGGAGGTCCTCAAGGGGAATCCGCCGCCATGGCTCAGGAAAGCGATGATGAAAAACGAAAGACCCAACGCGTAGATAAAAGGAGAAAGAAAGATGGCAACTTTAACCGGAAAAACATACGGCGGTTCCGACTGGACGCCGACTTTCGCCATGGCGATCGATGAAGAGAAGTGCATCGGCTGCGGCCGCTGCTTCAAGTCCTGCGCCCGCAAGGTGCTCGGACCGGAGGACCACGAGGACGAGGAGTCCGAGTCGATCCGCATGATCATGACCATCGTCAACCAGGACAACTGCATCGGCTGCGCCGGCTGCGGTGTCGCCTGCCCGAAGAAATGCTTCAGTTTTTCAACTTTGGAAGTTTGATAACGCAAAGGTGCAAGAGGGGATGAAAGACGCCAAGAAGGCCTAATGGAATTTTCTCTTTGCGCCTTGCCAGTCAACTTAGCGTCTTTGCGTTGAGTGAGGAGCTCAAGATGTTAATCGCCGTAACATCAAAATCAGGAATCGAGGTCGATCAGCACTTCGGCCACGCCGAACAGTTCCGCATCTGGAAGTACAGTTCCGAAGGCTCCAGGGAGGTCTCCGTCGTCGATGTCGAAAAGTACTGCTCCTTTGACCCGGACCACCCGTTCCGTCACCGCCAGTTCAGCGCCATCGCCGAGGCGATCGCCGGCTGCCGGGCGGTGGCGACGGCGATGATCGGCGAGCTGCCGAAACAGGAGCTGGCAAAGCTGGGCATCGCGGCGGTGGCCGTCACCGGGCCGATCGAAGACGCGCTGAAGGCGGCCCACGACGCCGTCTGCGCGGGCGGGTGCGGGGAGCGGAAGAACTGCCGGAACGCATAACCTCTTTTTCATGCCTTTCCGAGGCTTCTTTTGTTGTTGCAATGGGCAGGTCTGGTCCTGACGTCACCTCCCTGCCCTCATTTTTTCCGGTGACGGATTGCAACGGGTTCAGGGCCGACTATTATTGAGGAGAGGAGGGGAACGGAGGTTCCCATGTTGGTGCGTCTTGCCCTTCTGGCCACTCTGGTTCTGGTCCCCATGACCGTCCGGGCGGAAACGATCGAACGTCACTGCGACAACCGGCGCGAAATCGTCGTCGCGGCTGGCCAGGCCGGAGGTTTTGCCGAGATCTGCCGGACGGCGGAGGGGACGATCGATTTTCTCGCGCAGTTCGGCATCCACCCGCAGCGAGCCATCCATGTCCGTGTCGTCGAAAAGTCGATTGTCAGTGAAGGTTACGATGCCTTCGGTCGCTACGACAGTCGCGCCGACCTGATCGAACTGATGTCCTATGCGGCGATTGTCGGGAGTTCGGCCGCACCCGAGATGTACGACGAGCCGTTCGACCGGGTCCACTACCGCGGCGCGATCGCCCATGAAATCGCCCACGCGGTAATGCAGCACAACCTGCTGACCGAGCTGATCAGCCCGGCGCCGCAGGAGTACCTGGCCCACGCCGCCCAGCTGGCGTCGATGCCTGAAGAACGGCGGGTACGGGTCCTCGAACATGCCGGCGTCGGCCCCTGGGAGCCGGGAGACGCGATCAGCGACATCTACATGGCGATGCAGCCGGCCCGGTTCGCCGTCAAGTCGTACCTCCATCTGACGTCATTGCGGGAGCCGGAAGCGTTTGTCCGGATATTGCTCAACGCCAACTGGTTCTATGTCTATGTGCCGAACGAGGAGGCGCGGAAAAGGATTCAATAATTGTTCAGCGGCTGCGTAATTCTTGGGCATCTTCCCGAGGTTCGCACCCCAGATTCCCGATTTAAAGCGGTTTGCAGGTTGGCACAGGCTGTGCTAATTGAAACATAGATAGAACATCACTTTCTGCACCGGGTCATTGGCGACCCGCAGATGCGGACGCAAGGACGCCCCGGGCCGGAATCGGTTTTCGGGGTTTATTTATCAAGGGAAAAGCAAGGGCGCTTTCGACTGATGTCGAAAGCGCCCGTTTTCATTGAAGGAGACCCGCTATGGCAACCGGATGCCCGATGATGAAGATGAAGAGCGAAACCGATCACCCCTGCTTCGGCGGCGATCACAGCAAGGCCGGCCGGATCCACCTGCCGGTGGCGCCGGGTTGCAACATCAAGTGCGGCTTCTGCGAGCGGCGCTTCGACTGCGCCAACGAGAGCCGCCCCGGGGTGACCAGCCGGGTGCTGACGCCTGATCAGGCGGTCGAACGGGTGCGGCTGGTCAGGAACCACATGCTGAAGAAAGGTGGCCCGCAGCTCAAGGTGGTCGGCATCGCCGGCCCCGGCGACCCGCTTGCCAACCCGAAGACCTTCGAAACCTTCCGCCTGGTGCGCGCCGCCTTTCCGGAGATGACGCTCTGCCTGTCGACCAACGGCCTGCTGCTGAAGGAGACGCTGCCGGAGATTCTCGCCGCCGACGTGCACAGCCTGACGGTGACCATTAACGCCCTGACGCCGGCGACCGGCGCGAAGGTCTACGAATGGATCAACCATAACGGTCGGCGTCTTGACGGCGAAACCGCCGCCGCCATCCTGCTCGAGCGGCAGCTCTGCGGTCTCGAGGCCGCGGCGAAAGCCGGCCTGATGATCAAGGTCAACCATGTCTACATCCCCGGCGTCAACGACCACGAGACCATCGACCTCGCGGTCGAGGTGCGCAACCTCGGCGCCGACATGATGAACATCATCCCGGTCATCCCGGTCGGCCGGTTCGCCGGCTGGGAGATGCCGTCCGAGGCGACCATGGAGATCGTCCGCAACCAGGCCGAGCTGATTCTCTCACAGGCCCGCCACTGCAAGCAGTGCCGGGCGGACGCGGCCGGCGTGGTCGGCGAGGATATCGACCTGGAAGCGTTGAGTGCCTGAAAGGCCAGGGGACGACTGCCCCTTGAAGGAGATTGTTCATGACCCCCGAACTGATTCCATTCCTCGCCGTATCGATCTTCATCGTCGCCATCATGTATGCCAGTGTCGGTCACGGCGGCGCTTCCGGCTACCTGGCGGTCATGGCACTGTTCAGCCTGGCTCCCGAATCGCTCAAGCCGACGGCGCTGTTGCTCAATATCGTCGTCGCCGGTGTCGGAAGTTATCTGTACATTTCGGCAAGGCAGTTTTCCTGGAAGGTCTTCTGGCCCTTCGTGATCACCTCGATCCCGGCCAGTTTCATCGGCGGCACCCTCCACCTGCCGCCGGAGTACTACCGGCCGCTGCTCGGCCTGGTGCTGTTTTACGCCGCCTGGCGGCTGTTCGCCCGCAAGGGCCGTCCGGACGATTTCGAGCCGAACGCGCCATCCACCCCTCTCGCCATGCTGGTCGGCGGGATGCTCGGGTTCGCCTCCGGGCTGATCGGCGTCGGCGGCGGGATCTTTCTCAGTCCGCTGATGATCCTGCTCGGCTGGGCCCGGGTGCGCGAGGTCTCCGGCATCGCCGCCCTGTTCATCCTGGTCAACTCGATCTCCGGCCTGCTCGGGCATCTCAGCTCGCTGCAGCATGTTCCCGATTACGCCCCGCTGCTCGCCGGCGTGGCGCTGCTCGGCGGATCGATCGGCGCCCTCTGCGGCAGTCGGCACCTGCCGGTGCGGGTGATCCTGCAGGCGATGGCGGGGATGCTGGTGATGGCGGGCGGCAAAATGTTCCTCATCTGACGGTGGCTGAAAAGCACCCGTCTACGGCGTTACTCTTGCTCTCGTCATTGCGACGTGGCGCTGCCACGCCTCATTCCTCAAGCTGCGAAAGCCTTGTATCCGGGCACTTTTGAACCACCTTATAGGAAATTTTATGGGAAGCTGTTTGTGAAATAAAAAAAGCGAGCCCGATTTGCCGGGCTCGCTTTTGGCTTGTGTTGTCTTTGTGAGGATCCGGTTATTCCGGGAACTGGACCTGCAGCGGCGGTCGGCGCGAGGCGGCGGTCGGGCCGTAATGGGCCGCAAGATAGTCGAGTATCCGGTTTTCGAGGGCCGGTTCGAGCTCCTGCAGCCCCTGCTTGTCCTGCATCCAGCGGATCATCTCCAGCCAGCCGTCACGGTCGGCCCGGTTCTGGGTGATCAGCTTGGGGGAATGGCAGACGGTGCAGGTATTTTTCACATCTTCGAAACCGGGGGCGATGATCAGTCCCGTCTCGTTGTCGATCTCCGGTTCGGCGGCCGCAACGAGATACGGTGCCAGCAGGACTCCGACAAGAACCAGGACCGCCAGGATTCTGGCTGTCGATCCGCGCGTTATCATGAGACCACCTTGACCGCGACCCGGTGACAGGCGTTGTTGAGGTACCCGCGCGGGTTCCACCCCGGAACGACCATCGGCTGCATCGCGCCTTTTTCATCGGTGGCCCGCGCCCAGATTTCATAATAGCCGGCCTGCGGAAAATCGACCCGGGTCGACCAGCTCTGCCAGGCGAGCCGGTTCCTGGGTTTCTTCAGGTCGCACGTCTGCCAGGTGGCGCCGAAGTCGATCGAGATATCGACCGCCTTGACCGCCAGGTCGCCGGCCCAGGCGTGCCCCCGGACTTCGATCGGCTTGCCGAGAGAAGCCAGGGACCCCGATTTCGGCGTCGTGACCAGGGACTTGACCGGCATCGATTCGATGATGACCATATCCTCCTCGGGCACCTTGGTGCCGGGAGCAACCGGGTAGGCCGGCACCCGGTACGACATGCCGGTCATCTTCGGTCCGTCGTGGACCCGGTCGCGGATGACGAGACGGTTGAGCCACTTGCCGCAGGTCGACCCCGGCCAGCCGCCGGTGATCAGCCGCAAAGGGTGACCGTGAAGGTAGGGGATGTCCTTGCCGTTCATCGCCCAGGCGATCAGCGACTCGTCTTCCATCGCCTTGGCGATCGGTACGCCGCGGGAGATGACGACCTTGTTCGGGTCGCCGCTGATGTGCATGTCCGCTCCGTAGTAGCCGATGTAGACGGCGTTGTCCTTGACGCCGACATGTTCGAGAACGTCACGCAGTCGCGCCCCGGTCCATTCGGCGCAGGAGACCGCCCCGACCCGCCACTGGTTCCCCTTGGCCGGCGGGTTGAACTCGGAACGGCCGTTGCCGCCGCATTCGAGCTGGATCTGGTAGGTATGGGATGTGAACTTCTTTTTCAGCTCGGCCAGCGAAAGGGTCACCGGGCGCCTGGCCGATTCCCCGTCGATGGTCAGCTTCCAGGCGGCGACGTCGATTTTGGCCGGCGGCAGGCCGTTGTTGCGCACGAACATCTTCTCGTACGGCGTCACCGCATCGTTGAGAAAATGCGGCGGCGGTTCGGCGTTGAGCGGTTTGTCGTTAAGGATGATCATCTCCGGAATTTTTCCCTCGATGGTCATGCCGGAGTCGGCATGTGCCGTTCCGACGAGTTCAACACCCTCGGGGAGCAGCTCGCCGAAGGGGATCTGCATACCGACGGCGGCCGCCATGGCGGTCAGTCCGGAGTTGCGCATGAATTTGCGTCGCGACAATCCGCTATCAGCTGACTTCTCAGTGGCAGACGATGATGGACGATCCTTGCTCTCCTTCTTTTCCATATCCTCTCCTCCTCACCCTGATCTGTTGTCGATGAAAAGAGTCTACCCGATATTTGACAATCCTCAGCCCCGGACCGCTTTTTTATCCTGTCGGCACGTGTTCATTTCAAGGAATTGTGTTATTAATGAAAAACGACTTTCACCAAAAGGAGAGAACCATGAAAATCGATTGGGCGTACCTGCGCAAGGGGTGAACCTCCTGCAAGAATGCTCAGGGGTTCCTTGAGCCGAAGAATGTCGAGATGGCGGAGATCGTCGACGCGACCAAAACCCGCTTTGACGAGGACGCCGCCTGGGCCATGCTGAAGTCGGCGACGTCTATCCGGATTGCAAAAGGGAAGAAATATGAGGACTTCACCCCGGCCGACGGCCGCGAGGCGGTGATGAAGAAGGCGATGGGGCCGAGCGGCAACCTGCGCGCGCCGACTTTCCGGGTGGGCGACGAATTCATCATCGGCTTCAACGAAGACCTCTACAGCGCGTGGATCAAGTCACCTCATCCCGGGGGGCGAAGTTAACCGTCCCCTTTTTTGACGGATCGATGCCGTGGACAGGAAATCCTTCGAAAAACAGGTCGAGCGGGTGCTGGCGAGCCTGCCGGACGAGTTTGCCGGCAAGCTCGAGAACCTGGTCTTTCTCGTCGAGGAGTGGGCCGACGCCGAAACCCTCGAGCTGGTCGGCTTCGAGGCGCCGGAGGAGCTGCTCGGCTTCTACGACGGCATCCCCCTGACCGAGCGGACCCACGACCAGGTCAATTTCGGTCCGGACCGCATCTACCTGTTCCGCCAGGCGATCCTGGAGGAGGCCCGGGTCGCCGGGCTGCCGGTCAGGCGGGTCATCCGTGAAACCCTCTGGCACGAGATCGCCCACTACTTCGGCTTCACCGAAGAAGAAATGGACCGGATCGAGCAGATGTGGGCCGACTCGGGACGCTGAGTTCCGTATCATGCCACGGCCTGCTTCGCCAGCTGGCCGGAGAGCCGGCAGAGCTCGTCCCTCTCCGACAGGCCGTCGATGAAGCGCCGCGGGATGGCGTCGATACCGACCTGGGCGCCGACCAGGGCCCCGGTCAGCATCGCCCGGGCCATGTTCTGCCCGCCGCCGTTGATGGCATGTAGGACCGCCGCCTCGAAATCGTCGCGGAAGCGGGCGGCGAGGTAGTAGGCGGCCGGGAGCTGGTGGTAGATCGCGCACGGCATGCCGTAAACGAGGGAGACCTTCCAGGCCGGTTCGATCGTTATGTCCGGGTCGGTCGCCGCCCGGGCGATGCAGGAGGGGGTGAGCAGGGCATCCGGGGAGGCGAAGTGACCGGCCCTCGGCGGGTCGGGATCTCCCGGTTGCGGCGGCTGCAGGTTGTCGCCGGTGACGGCATGGAAGGGCAGGCTGCCGCTTTTGACCAGCGCCATCAGCCTGCCGGAGATCCGGTCATCGAACGGCTCCCCCTGCACCAGCAGGGCCAGGACCGAACCGTAAGCGACAGTCATCGAAACGACGGTCTCGTCGATCTGGGTCAGGACGGTGTTGTCGGTCACGGTCCGGGCCAGCTCGCGCGGGTGGCGGGCATAACGGACGGCGATGGCCAGGGTCCGCTCGATCGCCTCGGTATCGTCGGCATGGCCGCCGGTCTCTCCCCACGGCAATTCCTGCTGGATGCGCCGACGCCAGGCTTCGCGAATAGACTGGCTGGTGTAACCGCCCGGACCGCTCACCGGGGTGCCGTCGAGCTGCGGAAAGAGCGTCTTGTCCATCCGCCAGCAGAAGTCGGTCTCGTCGTAACCGCCGCATTGGACCAGGGACTCAACGGTCAGCTTGAGGATAAAGCCGGCCTGCGACAGGTCGCCCGCCTTCAGCCCGGCGTGGTACCGGCCGGGGCGCGGGGCGGTGTAGCCGTCGATCCAGTTACCGTAATCCCGCCGCAATTCATCGAGATCGTAATACCAGTGCGGTCCGAGTCCGAGGGCGTCGCCGATAAAGGCGCCCATGAGGGCTCCGGATGCGCGTTGTTCCGCGGTGATGGTTCCCATACGTTCCTCCGACGATCGGTATCTCTTCTGTAACTTTACCAGACCACCGGCGGAGCGCAGGATTTCGAGGGGGGAATCAGCCGTCCGGTGCGAAACAGAACGAATAATCGCTGCAGTCGGCGCAGTTGGGCGACTTGCACATCACCCCGCCGTTCATTTCGCATGCCCGCTTGAACAGATAACGCTTCCAGCGCATGTTCTCGTTGTTGGCAGCCGCCAGCGTCGGCAGGTGACGACGGATGGCGGCGGTCAGCTCCGGCCGCTCGAAGAGCCCCATCGCCACCCAGAGGTGACCGGGAAAGGCGGCTCGGGCAGCGAGGATCTCGGCCAGCCAGGCGGCCTCCTCCAGGGGGGCGCCGTCCGCGCGGAGCGGTACATGCGAGCGGAGAATCCGGCGGACGTCGCCGTTGCTCTCGGGTGGCAGGGACGTCGCGTGCGCCGAAAGAAAGAGCAGGTTGTCGAGACAGACCTGGGGGAAATGGCGGTCGAGGAGCCTGGACAGCTGTGCCTTGTCGAGGCCGAGGGCATGGGTCAGGACGTGCGGTTCGCCGGCAGCGAGGGCGATGGCCCCGGCGAACAGCCGGCGGTCCTCCTCCGGCAGGCCGTTCCGGTTTTCACCCGCCATCAGCAGGCGGTAAACCGGATCGGTTGCAGCGATGCGGGGGGCATGGACTTCCTCGCGGTGATCGGAATGTACGACAGCGCCGTTCCGCTCGGCGCTGTCGACGGCCGCTCGCAAGGCCCTGGCGGCGATGGCGGCGCAGTAGTCGCGCTCGGCCGGCAACCCTTCGAGGGCCGCGTCGATCTGCCGGGCGTCGATCGACCGCGCCGTCTCCAGTGACGACCCTTCGGCCAGATCGGCGGCCGCCGCGCAGGCGGCGATGGTGAAGCCGCAGCCGAAGACCTGGTAGCGGACCCGGTCGATCCTTCTTCCGCTGCGCCTCAGGGTGAAACGGACCGCCAGCTTGCGGCCGGCTTCACCGGCCTCGAGGCCGACCTCGCCGACGCCGTCAGGGTCGCTCAAAATGCCGGTGTGGCTGTCGTCAGCCGCCCATCTGCGGATGGTGTCGGTATATCCGTTCATAGTCTGAAATCTTTCACCACCAAGGCACGAAGACACGAAGAAGACCAAAATCTGTTTAACGGAGAGGCGCAGAGGTGGAGAGGAAAAATCGAGGGAAAAATATTTAAATCCAGAGGGAAATACAAAGTCCCTAGCAAGTTGAATGAGATCTATGCTTCTCTCCGGCTCTCCGTTAAAATCAATTTTCTTGATTTTATTTGTGCCTTCGTGACTTCGTAGCTATAACCTTTCTTGGTGTTCCGTCGCCGTGTTCGCCGCCTCGAACAGCAGGTAGCAACCCCCTTCGTAAAGCACGTCGTTCTTCAGCTGGTGGCCGATGCGTTCCCAGTTCGGGTAGCCGCGCAGCATCAGCCCCTTGTGCAGCCGGTGTGCGAGGGCCTCGCAGTGACAATTGCCGATCACCAGGTCGTAGTCGTCGGCCATCTGCTCGGCATCGCCAAGGTCGCCGACAACGATATTGTGTGCCTCGATCGCATCGAGCTGCGACGATTTGCCGCTGGCGATGACCGTCTCGATCCGGCCGCCGGCTTCGGCCAGGGCGTTCGACAGGCCGGCGACCTGGTCCGGCTCACCGGTCAGAAGGAAGCGGGTCTGGCCGAGAGCGAAGTGGCTGTCGAGCATGGCGTCCTGCAGCCGTTTCCGCCAGCGGACGATGGACGGATGCGGCTGCGCCCGGTCCCCCAGCCCGAGCAGGAAGTCGGCGAAGGCGTCGGTCGCCGCAAGGCCGCTCAGGTGAGGAAAGTGCCGATGCACCATCTCCCTGTTTTTCAGCTGCAGCGCCGTGGCGCAGGGGAGCATCGAGTCGCCGATGGTGATCACCGTGCCGGCGCTGCCCAGGGAACGGATCGATGCGACGTCGATGCCGCCGCTCGAAAGCGCCGCCTGCTTTTCGCCGAGGTGGCCGTCGAGGGAGGTGGAGATGTCGGGCAGGGCGAGCGCCTCGAAGCCGAACAACTCGACGAACTCCCTGATCTTCTCGACCTCGATCGCCTGCAGCGAGACGTGCGGCAGGATGACGACCCGGCCCGGGTCGGAGATTGCGGCCGGCTCGACCAGCTGCTCGATCATCGCTTTGGTCGCCAGCGCCCAGCCGGCTTCCAGCCCCCCTTCGTAATCGGGGGTGTTCACATGAACGAGCGGGAAGTCGATCTGCGCGGCGATGCCGCGGATGTCGTCCCCCTTGGTCTCGGTCAGACCGGTGGTGAACAGGCCGATGAGGTCCGGCGTCACTTTCTTGGTGATGTTCTTTATCGACTCGACGATGTTGTAGTCGCCGCCATCGAGGATGGCGGTTACGTCGGTGACCGCGGTGGTCTGGATGGCGATCGGCTCGGAAAAATGCCGGGTGAAGAAGACCTTGGTGAACGAGGTGCACCCCTGAGCGCCGTGCATCAGCGGCATGCAGCGATCGACGCCGAGGAAGGCGAGGGTGGCGCCCATCGGCGGTGACAGCTTGATCGGGTTGATCTGCAACGCTTTGGTCATGATGAAACCTCCCACGGTGCTTTTCTGGCAACGTTCCGGAACACCGGGTTCTCGAGGGCGTTTTTCAAATCCTCGGCCAGGTTGAGCAGGCCGTGGTAGGCGCCGTAACTCTTTTTCTTCTCCTGATTGACGTCGGCGAAGGCGATCCCCTTCTTGATCGCCGTGTAGAGCGAGCGGCCGCCGGCCAGCAGCAGGTCGGCGCCGGTCGCGTCGATCAGCTTCGCCTGTTCGGCGCCGGGGTTCATCATCAAGACGCCGTGCTCTCCCAGGGTCAGCCGGGCCTTCTCGCGGTCGTCCTCGGTCGCCTTCTTGACGGCGGTGGCGACCACCTCGATGCCGAGGTCCTGCAGGGCGGCGGCGATCGACCAGGTCTTGTTGCCGCCGGTGTTGAGGATCGCCTTCTTCCCCCTGAAAAATTCACGGTACGGTTTCAGCTTTTCGTCGAGCAGCCTTTCCTCGCGTTCAATCAAATTCTTCGTCCGCGCGACCAGGTCGGCGTCGCCGAGGGCCTCGGCAATGGCGAGCAGCCCGGCGCTGGTGTCGCGCTTGCCGTAGAAAGAGAGGGAGAGCGACGGGATACCGTAGCGCTCCTCCATCTTGCGGGTCACCGAGACCAGCGACTTGGCGCAGACGATGACGTTGAGCTTCGCCCGGTGGGCGGTGCGGACATCGGCGATGCGCCCGTCGCCGGAGAGGGTCGACAGCACGCGGATGCCGAGCTCCTCGAGGTAGGGCGTGTACTGCCACATGTCGCCGGTGACGTTGTACTCGCCGATCAGATTGATGTCGAACGGCGTCGTCACCTCCGGTTCCCGGGTGCCGATCAGGTGCATCAGCGCCGCCTCGCCGCCGAGGCGGCTGCCGAGGTTCTTGCTGCCGACGAACCCCGGCGCGTGCACCGGCACCATCGGCACGCCATGACGTTCGGCGGCCCGCTTGCAGACCGCGTCGATGTCCTCGCCGGTCAGGGCGGTGACACAGGTGGCGTAGACGAAGAC
>JBFHOZ010000030.1:0-17587 GCA_041592975.1 Desulfuromonadales bacterium | reverse complement strand
GGATGACGTCGTCGATGACGCAGCCAAGCTCGTTGACGTCCATGGCCGTCAGTTTCAGCGCCTCGGCCGCCTGCGGCCCCATGGAGCCGTCGCTCCAGAGGATGGCGGCGCACCCTTCGGGGGAGATGACGGCATAGACGGAATACTCCATCATCATCACCCTGTTGCCGACGGCAATGGCCAACGCACCGCCGGACCCCCCTTCGCCGGTGACGGTAACAATGACCGGCACCTTGAGACTGGCCATCTCCCTCAGGTTGCGGGCGATCGCCTCGGCCTGGCCACGCTCCTCGGCGCCGATGCCCGGGAACGCACCCGGCGTGTCGACAAAGGTAAAGATCGGCAGGCCGAATTGCTCGGCCATCTGCATGACCCGCAGCGCCTTGCGATACCCCTCGGGGTTCGGCATGCCGAAATTGCGGAAGACCTTCTCCTTGGTGTCGCGCCCCTTCTGGTGGCCGATGACCGCGCAGGGCTGCCCCTCGAAACGGGCAAAACCGCAGACCAGCGCCGGGTCGTCGCGGAAATTGCGGTCGCCGTGCACCTCGAAAAAATCGGTGAAGGCCAGGTCGATGTAGTCGAGGGTGTAGGGGCGCGCCTGGTGGCGTGCCAGCTGGGTGCGCTGCCAGCGGGTCAGGTTGCTGAAGATATCCTTGCGGAGCTTTTCCGCCTTCTTCTCGAGCTTCTGCAGTTCGCCGGAGAAGTCGACACTGTCGGTCGAATAGTCGCGCAGCTCGTCGATCTTCTTTTTCAGTTCAACCAGCGGCTTCTCGAAATCAAGAAAAAATTGCATTGAGCAAACTCCCGTTTTTATTCAAAAGTGACGACATTGTAGCTGAAAAGTCGTTCCGTATCATCCATTAATTGATCGGTCGCCGCCACTTTAAGGTTTTCCGGCAGGCGAATCAAGGTTTCGCTGCGGTTCGGCACCACCAGGTGCAGCAGCGCCTCGCAGTTGCCGCGATGCTTGAGCAGCAGGTCGCGCAGCTGGCGCAGCTGGTCCCTGTCGAGTCCCGGCGTCGTCAGGCGGAAGTGCACCCGGGAGGTCTGCTTCTCCTTGACGTCGCGCAGCAGGACCACCTCCGAAACAAGAATTTTACTACTTTCCTCGCCGGCATCAAGCGTCCCCCTGACCAGCAGGGGCTCCTCGCTGTTGAGCAGCTCCGCCGAGGACTTGTAGGCTTCGGGGAAGACGATCGCCTCGACCGAGCCGGAGAGATCCTCGAGGATCACCCGTGCCATCCGCTCCCCTTTCTTGGTCGCCAGCTCCTTGATGCCGGCCACCAGGCCGCAGACGCTCACTTCCTCCCGGTCGGCCCGTTCGCCGAGGCTGGCGGTTTCGCAGGTGGCAAAACGCCTGATGGCGTCGCTGTGTCGCGCCAGCGGGTGGCCGGTGATGTAGAACCCGAGCGACTCCTTCTCGTGCGACAGCAGGACGTTTTCGGCCCACTCGTCGACCGTCGGCAGCGTACCGTAGCCGTTGCCGCCCTGGGAGACGATCTCTTCGGTGCCGAAGAGCGACTCCTGGCCCGTCTCCTTCTCTTTCTGCAGCTTCTGCCCCAGGTCGATGGCATCGTCAAGGGCGGCCATGTACTGCGCGCGGCTGCCGCCGAGCGAATCGAAGGCGCCGCACTTGATCAGGGCCTCGACGACTCTCCGGTTGACCTTGCGCAGGTCGACCCGTTCGCAGAAGTCATGCAGACTGTGGAACGCCTCTTCCCGGCGGGCATCGACGATCGAATCGAGGGCGGCGGTGCCGACCCCCTTGACCGCGCCGAGGCCGAAGCGGATGGCGTTGTCGTGCACGGTGAACGACCGCTCCGACTCGTTGATATCGGGCGGCAGGACATCGATCCCCATGGCGCGCACTTCGCTGATATTCTTGATCACCTTGTCGGTGTTCTCCATATCCTCGGTCAGCAGCGCGGCCATGAATGCGACCGGATAGTGCGCCTTGAGGTACGCGGTCTGGAAGGCGATCAGCGCGTAGGCGGCCGAGTGCGACTTGTTGAAGCCGTACTCGGCGAACTTCTCCATCAGGTCGAAGACGGCGGTCGCCTTCTTGATATTGAGGTTCTTCTTTTTGGCCCCGGCCAGGAAGATCTCCTTCTGCTCGGCCATCTCCTCGCGGACCTTCTTCCCCATGGCCCGGCGCAGCAGGTCGGCGCCGCCGAGGGTATAGTCGGCCAGCACCTGGGCGATCTGCATGACCTGCTCCTGGTAGACGATGATGCCGTAGGTGTCCTTGAGGATCGGCTCGAGCTCGGGAAAATCGTAGACGATCTCCCTTTTGCCGTGCTTGCGCAGGATAAAGTCGTCGACCATCCCGGAGCCGAGCGGGCCGGGGCGGTACAGGGCGCAGACGGCGATGATGTCCTCGAAGCAGCTCGGCTTCAGCTTGACGAGCAGCTCCTTCATCCCTCCCGACTCGAGCTGGAACACCCCGGTGGTTTCGCCCCGCGACAGCAGCTCGTAGGTTTCCGGGTCGTCGTCCGGCACCAGGGAGAGGTTGAAATCGGGGTTGTTTTTGTGCACATGCCGCAGGCAGTTGTCGATGACGGTCAGGGTCTTCAGGCCGAGGAAGTCGAACTTGACCAGGCCGATCTTCTCGACGAACTTCATCGAGTACTGGGTGACCTGGGCACCGGTTTTCGGGTCGGAGTAGAGCGGCAGGTATTCGGTCAGCGGCCTCGGCGTGACGACAACGCCGGCCGCATGGGTCGAGGCGTGGCGGGTGAGCCCCTCGAGCGCCAGGGAGATGTCGATCAGCTGCTGGCACTTCGGGTCCTTCTTCCCCAGGTCGCGCAGCTGCGGTTCCTTGCTCAACGCCTCCTTCAGGGTGATGCCGAGCTGGTTCGGGACGAGCTTGGCGATCCTGTCGACCTCCCCGTAGGGCATGTTGAGCGCCCGGCCGACGTCGCGGATGACCCCCTTGGCCTGCATGGTGCCGAAAGTGATGATCTGGGCGACGTTCGGCTCGCCGTAATGGTCACGGACGTAGTTGATGACCTCCTCGCGCCCGTAGATGCAGAAATCGACGTCGATATCCGGCATGCTGACCCGCTCCGGGTTGAGGAACCGTTCGAACAGCAGGTGGTACGGAATCGGGTTGATATCGGTGATGCGCAGGGCGTAGGCGACCAGGCTGCCGGCGGCGCTCCCCCTCCCCGGCCCGACCGGGATGTCGCGATCCTTGGCCCAGTTGATGAAGTCGGCGACGATCAGGAAGTAACCGGGGAACTGCATCTGCTCGATGCACTCGAGCTCCTTCTCCAGGCGATGCCAGTATTTCTCGACATCCTCCTCGCGGAAGTCCCTGCGTCGCTTGCGGATCTCCTCGAGACGCCTGGTCAGACCCTCGCGGGCCTGCTCCTCGAGCACGTCGTCGAGACTCTTGTCGGGCGGCTTGGCGTACTGCGGAAAGTGATAGGTGTTGAAATCGAAGTCGAGGTTGCACCGTTCGGCGATCTCAACCGTATTGCCGAGCGCCTCCGGAACATGGGCGAACAGCTTGGCCATCTCCTCCGGCGACTTGACGTAAAACTCGTCGTTGTGAAAACGCATCCGGTCCGGGTCGTCCATGGTCTTGCCGGTCTGGATGCAGAGGAGAACCTCGTGGGCGTAGGCGGCTTCGCGGGTCAGGTAGTGACAGTCGTTGGTCGCCACCAGCGGCAGGCCGGCCTCGCGGGCGATGCGGATCAGCCCCTCGTTGGCGATTTTCTGCTCGGGGATGAAATTCTCCTGCAGCTCGAGGTAGAAGCGATCGTTGTCGAAGACCGAAGCCATCTCCTGCGCCCGCTCCAGGGCACGATCGTACTTGTCGTCGAGCAACAGGGAGGGGAGCTCCCCGCCGAGGCAGGCCGACAGGGCGATCAGCCCCTCGTTGTGTTCCTGCAGCTGGTCCCAGTCGATGCGCGGGCGGTAGTAAAACCCCTCTCGGTAGGCGCTGGAGACCAGGTGGCAGAGGTTACGGTAGCCGGACTGGTTCATGCAGAGGAAAAGAAGGTGGTGCGAGGCCTCGCTCGAACCGCGCACCCCGGACTTGTCGAACCGCGAACCGGGCGCGACATAGATCTCGCAGCCGATGATCGGCTTGACGCCCCCCTTGACCGCTTCGGAATAAAACTCCAGGGCCCCGAACATGTTGCCGTGATCGGTGATCGCCATGGCCGGCATATGCAGGTCGTGAGCCCGCTTGACCAGCTCGGGGATCTTGATGGCTCCGTCCAGCAGGGAGTACTGGGTGTGGAGATGAAGATGAACGAAATCAGCGTGTTTCATTGGTGTGAAAGCCGGGCATGTGCTGCCATCCGGGGACAAAAAAAGCCGATGCAGGCAACCGGAAGGATCGGGCTGCGGAACCGGCCGTACGATTCGGTTATACTATCATCGGCAGAAGCGGGCGGTCAAGGTCGACGAGGCCTAGAGGATCTCCACGCCGAACCGCTCGAGCAGATCGGTCAACTTGATCAGCGGCAGGCCGATCAGGCTGTTGTAATCCTCCCCCTCCATCTTCGCCATCAGGGCGATGCCGAGCCCCTCGACCCGGAAGGAACCGGCGCAGTCGAACGGCTTCTCCCGGTCGACGTAGGAAACGATCTGCGCGTCGGTGAGGTCGCGCAGGGTGACGGAAAAATCGGCATAATCGGAAGCCGCCTCCCCCGTGGCCGCATCGAAGACGGTGACGCCGGTATAAAAGGTGTGCTTCTGGCCGACCATCGCCTTGAGCTGCTGGATCGCCGCGCCGCGTCCGGCGGGCTTGCCGAGGATACGGTGCCGGGGATCGACAAAAACCTGGTCAGAACCGATGATGAGGGCATCCGGAAAGTGCTTCGCCAGGCTCTCCGCCTTGCGGTAGGAGAGATGCTTGACCAGCAGTTCCGGAGCCACCCCCTGGTCGAGTTCCTCGACATAAAGAGGCGTCGCGACCACGAAGGGGATCTCCAGCTGTTTCAGCAGGCTGCGCCGGTAGGGGCTGGTCGAGGCGAGAACGATTTTGCGCATGAAGTTTTCCCGGGAATAATTTCACCTGTTTTAACCCAGCGCAACGGAAATTGCAACGCCCGACAGAGCCGCCCGGCCGGGTCAGCTGACCGAACGCCACGAAGGCTCCTGTTCGTGGGCATGACAGGCGCAGTTATGAAGAGCGTGCGGATAGGGCCGGGCCGGCTCCTGCAGCCCGCAGTGCTCGCGCGCAGCGGCGATCAGCACCGATTCGAGGCTGCCGCGATCGACGCCGCGCATCAGGCGGCTGCGCGCCCCGGCAAGATCGACGAAGGTCACCTCCCCCTCGCCGGCCGGCTCGACCAGCACCTCGACCTCATCGCGGCCGTTGCCGCAGATGCCGTTGACGGCATGCCGCCATTGGCGGCCGATCTTCATCCGCTCGACGTGGTGGACGTCGAAGTAGAATGTGTTCCCCAGATCATCACAGATTTCGAGCCAGACCATCCTGTCACCTCCTTCGGTTTCCCTTCAGCTTCAGGATGGAACGGGCATGTGACAGATTACGTCACGCTTGTTGGTCCAGCGATTTTTCGAGGGTCTCGAAAAAGGACTGCCGCAGCGATTCGGGCTGCAGCACCTCAACATGGGGCAGGAAGGAAAAGAGCCAGGCGAGGATCTCGCGACTGCCGGCGGCGGCAAATTCGAGGATCAGGGAGCCATCCTCTTCGGCCGTCAGCCGCTGCTGCGGATGCCAGGTCCGTTCGCTGACCAGATGGGCGATCTCGGCGGCGAAGCGGACCCTGATCTGCATGGTCTCGTCGTCGACCAGGCCGAAGGCGCTGCCGGTCAGATCGTCGACGCTGTATCCCTCCGGCACGTCGAATCGCTCCTTGCCGACCTCGATTTTCTGGATCCGGTCGACGAGAAACAGCCGCAACCCCTGGCGGTTGTGGGCGTACCCCCCCAGGTAGAGCGAGTCCTTGAAAAACAGCAGCGTGTAGGGGTCGAACCGGTAGGACTCCGGCTCGCGATGCGGCGGCGCATAGCGGATCTCACAGCGGTACTGGTAGAGCAGCGCCTTGCGCAGCTCGGCGAGGATCGCCTTCTTGCCGGAATAGTCGCGCACCCCCTGAAAACGCGGCACCGAGGCCTCGGCGATCCTCTCGAGGTGGGCGACGGCGCTCGGGCGGAGCGACGACCTGATCTTGGCGAAGATGGCGTCAAGATCATCGTGGAACGGTGTGCCGCGCAAAAAGTCGAGCTGGCCGCGGCAGAGGTAGAGGGTCATCAGCTCGTCGAGAGAGAAGGTGATCGGCGGAATCGACTTGAAGCCGGTCATGAAGCGATAGAGGACCCGGCCGTCGTCCTCCGTCTCGCGCACCAGCGGGTAGCCGGCGTCGGCGATCGCCTGCAGATCACGGAAGATCGTCCGGCGGTGCACCTGGCACTCCTCGGCCAGCTCGTCGACCGTCGCCCCGTAGCGCGCCTCGAGGATGCGGATGACATCGTGCAGTCGGGCCGCCTGGCTGTATTTCTTGGCCGGCTTCCCCGGCTTCCTACCCGTCTGAGCCATCTTCATCCCGGTAGTAGGTGTACTTGTGCGCTTTCCCCCTGACCTTTTCCTTCGGGTACTTGCGGATATTCTTCTCCATCTTGTCGACGATGGCCCGGGCCAGGTCGACATCGAGGATGTTCGACAGCGACAGGGCATAGATGACGATATCGGCCAGCTCCTCGCGGATATCCTGAAGCGCCGTCTCGTCGAGGGACTTCGACTGCTCGACCGTCAGCCACTGGAAATGCTCCATCAGCTCGGCCGCCTCGATGGCGATCGACATGGAGAGGTTCTTCGGCGTGTGGAACTGCTCCCAGTCCCGTTCGCGGACAAACCGCGCCATCCGCTCCTTGAGTTCATGGATTGTCGTATTTCGGTCGGACATGTCATCTCGCCTGGACAAAAAAGGCCGTCACGATTTCACCATGACGGCCCTGTTTTCATTTACTCCCACTCGATGGTCGCCGGCGGCTTCGACGAGATATCGTAGGTGACGCGGTTGACCCCCTTGACCTCGTTGATGATCCGGTTGCTGATCCGCGCCATGTCCTCGTACGGCAGCGGGTACCAGCCGGCGGTCATGAAGTCCCTGGTTTCGACCGCCCGCAGGGCGATGACGTACTCGTAGGTCCGCCCGTCTCCCATGACGCCGACGCTTTTGACCGGCAGGAAGACGGCGAACGCCTGGCTGATCTTGTCGTAGTGCCCCGAACGATAGAGCTCCTCGATGTAGATATTGTCCGCCTGGCGGAGGATGTCGGCGTATTCCTTTCTGACCTCGCCGAGGATGCGCACCCCGAGCCCCGGGCCGGGGAACGGGTGACGCCAGACCATGCGATGCGGCAGGCCGAGCTCCTCGCCGATCGCCCGGACCTCGTCCTTGAACAGTTCGCGCAGCGGCTCGAGCAGCTTCAGGGTCATGTAATCGGGCAGGCCGCCGACGTTGTGGTGGCTCTTGATGTTGTGCGCCTTGCCGGTCTTGGCGCCGGCCGACTCGATGACGTCGGGATAGATCGTCCCCTGGGCGAGCCATCTGGCGTCGGTGATCTTCTTCGACTCCTCCTCGAAGATGTCGACGAAGAGGTTGCCGATGATCTTCCGCTTCTTTTCCGGGTCGGACTCCCCTTTGAGCTTGCCGAGGAAACGCTCCTCGGCGTCGACGCGGATGACCCTGACGCCGAGGTTCTCGGCGAAAGTCGCCATCACCTGGTCCCCCTCGCCGAGCCGCAGCAGGCCGTTGTCGACGAAGACGCAGGTCAGCTGGTCGCCGATCGCCCGGTGGATCAGGGCGGCGGCGACAGACGAGTCAACCCCGCCGGAGAGCCCGAGGATGACGTGCTCGCTGCCGACCTGCTCGCGGATGCGGGCAACGGCGTCTTCGATGATGTGTCCCGGCGTCCACTGGCCGGTGCAGCCGCAGATCTTCCGGACGAAGGTGTCGATGAGGATCTCGCCGCGCGGGGTGTGGTTGACCTCGGGGTGGAACTGAACCCCGTAGAGATTGCGGGCGACATTCTGGATGGCGCAGACCGGGGCGTTGCCGGTTTCGGCAACGACCTCGAAGCTGTCGGGGACCTGCTCGACGTGATCGCCGTGGCTCATCCAGACCGGGCTGTGGCCGTCGATGAAGAAGGAGTCGAACAGCGGGCCCGGCTCCCCCTTGGCGTGCAGGTCGGCGTGCCCGTATTCCCGTTTGCCGGCCGGGACGACCCTGCCGCCGAAATGGTTCGACATCAGCTGCATGCCGTAGCAGATGCCGAGCACCGGGATGCCGAGCTCGAACAGCTCCTCCTCGATCGCCGGCGCCCCCTCGTCGTAGACAGATTTCGGCCCCCCGGAGAGGATGATGCCGCTGGCATTGAACGCCCTGATCTCGTCGAGCGACATATCGAAGGGGTGCAACTCGCAGTAGACGTGCGCCTCGCGCACCCGGCGGGCGATCAGCTGGGTGTACTGGGAGCCGAAGTCGAGAATGAGGATTTTTTCGCTATGGATATCGGACATGATCAGTTGCCGCGCTCGACCCGGTAATTCGGCGCCTCGTGGGTGATCGCCACGTCGTGGACATGCGACTCGCGCAGGCCGGCGTTGGTGATGCGCATGAACTGGCCGTTCTTCTTGAGCTCGGCGATGGAGGCGCAGCCGGTATAGCCCATGCCGGAGCGGAGGCCGCCGAGGAGCTGGTGGATGTTGGCGGAGAGGGAGCCGCGGTAGGGAACCCGCCCCTCGATCCCCTCCGGAACCAGCTTGGTATCGGTCTCGACATCCCCCTGGAAGTAGCGGTCCTTGCTCCCCTGCTTCATGGCGCCGAGGCTCCCCATGCCGCGGTAGGTCTTGTAGGTCCGCCCCTGGTAGAGGATGGTTTCGCCCGGCGACTCGTCGGTGCCGGCGAAAAGCGAGCCGATCATGATGACGTCGGCGCCGGCGGCGATGGCTTTCGGAAGCTCGCCGGAATACTTGATGCCGCCGTCGGCGATCAGCGGAATCCCCTTTTTCGAGACGATCCTGGCGACGTCGGCGATGGCGGTAATCTGCGGCACGCCGACCCCGGCGACGACCCGGGTGGTGCAGATCGACCCGGGACCGATACCGACCTTGACCGCATCGACACCGGCCTTGACCAGCGCCTCGGCCGCCGCGGCGGTGGCGATATTGCCGGCGATCAGCTGCAGCTCGGGGTAGAGAGTCTTGGTGTCGCGAATCGCGTCGAGCACCCCCTGGGAATGGCCGTGGGCCGTGTCGATGACGACGACGTCGACCCCGGCGCGGATCAGGGCGTCGAGCCGCTCCTCGCGGTCCGGACCGACGCCGACGGCGGCACCGACGCGCAGGCGGCCGAACTCGTCCTTGCAGGCATTCGGGTACTTGCGGACCTTCTCGATATCCTTGATCGTGATCAGACCGGTCAAGCGGTAGTCGGCATCGACGACCAGCAGCTTTTCGATGCGATGCTTGTGCAGGTGTTGCTTGGCCTCCTCGAGGGTCGTCCCGGGAGGAACGGTCACCAGCTTGTCCTTGGTCATGACGTTGGAGATCGGCTGGTCGAAGTTGGTCTCGAAGCGCAGGTCGCGGTTGGTGAGGATCCCGACCAGCTTGCCGTTCTTGGTGATCGGAATCCCCGAGATGCGGTACTTCTCCATCAACTCCAGCGCCTCGAAAATCTTCTGGTCCGGGTCCATGGTGATCGGGTCGACGATCATGCCGCTCTCCGACTTCTTGACCTGGTCGACTTCAAGCGCCTGCGCCTCCGGAGTCATGTTCTTGTGTACGATGCCGAGCCCCCCCTCGCGCGCCATGCAGATCGCCGTGCGCGCCTCGGTGACGGTGTCCATCGCCGCGGAAAGGAGCGGCACGTTGAGGCGCAGTTTGGTTGTCAGCTGGGTCGAAAGGTCGGCGTCCTTGGGGAGGATCTGGGAGTGGGCGGGAAGCAGCAGCACATCGTCGAAAGTAAGACCTTCGCGGATCGCAGGGTCCGACATGGGAAACTCCTTGGGGAAAGAATGAGCGTTGACGGTCTTTTCACCGTGTCGATACGGCAAAAATATTAATCAGTGAAAGTACAAAAGCACCGGAACGAGGTCAAGTGAAATCGGCCCGGACGCCGGATTAATTTTCGCAATGTCCCGCGCCAAGCAGAAGGGCTCCCGTTCGGGAGCCCTTCTGCTCAGTTCGGTATGAACATGTTCCGGTCGCTGATCCTGTAGACCGCAGCCGTCAGCAGCCTGACGGCGTTTTCCAGGTCGTCGAGCGACAGCACCTCCGAGGGGGAATGCATGTAGCGCAACGGCACGCTGATCAGGGCGGTCGCCACGCCGCTGCGCGCCAGCTGCATGACGTTGGCGTCGGTGCCGGTCGCCCGCGGGATACCGCTGACCTGGTACGGAATCCCCTCCTCCCGGGCAGTCGTGACCAGCAGCTCGAACAGCGCCGGGTTGATGTTGGCGCCCCGGGCGATGATCGGTCCCCGGTCAAGCTGGAGCTCGCCGATCTCCTTCATCTCCAGGCCGGGGGCGTCGGAGCTGAAGCCGACATCGACGGCGATGCCGATGTCAGGGGCGATGCCGTAGGCGCTGGTGGTGGCGCCGCGCAGGCCGATCTCCTCCTGGACGGTCGAGACGCCGTAGAAGTGGACCGGCGGCCTCTTCCTGCTCACTTCCTGAAGAACCCGGGCGACGATCCAGGCGCCCATCTTGTCGTCGAACGCCCGCGAGGCCACCCGGCTTCCCAGCAGCTGCTCGAGCCCGACCGAAAAGGTGACCGGGTCACCGACCGCCACCAGCTTCAGCGCCTCCTCCTTGCCGGCGGCGCCGATATCGATGAACTGGTCCTTGAACTTGACGACCGTCTCCCGCTCCTTGGCCTCCATCAGGTGGATCGGCTTCTTGCCGACCACGCCGCGGATCGGGCCGGAGGCGGTGTGCACGTTCACCCGCTGCCCCGGAACGAGGTGCGCATCGACGCCGCCGATCGGGGCAAAGAAGAGGAAACCGTTGTCATCGACGTACTTGACCATGAAGCCGATCTCGTCGCAGTGTCCGGAGAGCATCATCCTCGGGGCGCCGGAGTCGGCGGCGTCGATACGGGCGATGACGTTGCCCATGATATCGGTCTCGAGGGAGTCGACAACCGGTTCGACATGCTTGCGGAACACCCGCTGCGCCGGCTGCTCGAACCCGGAGGGGCTCGGCGCTTCAACCAGCTCCTTCAAGAGAACAAAAGCTTTTTCGTCCATTGAATCGTTGTCCCAGTTCTTGGTTAGAGTCCGGCGAGTTTCTCTGCATTCCGGACGGCCTGCCTGTATTCCTCTTCCGTCATCCCGGCGCCGAGGGCGATCTGCCGGACCAGATCCGGCTTCAGCAGGTCGCCGGGGGCGTGCGCGTCGTTATTGATCACCATCCGGGCGCCGTGCCTGCGGGCCATCTGCACGACGTGACCGTTGGTCAGGCTGTGCCCCTTGCGGGTGGTGATCTCCAAACAGATCCCTTTTTCGGCCGCCAGGGCGGCATCGGCGTCGCTGATCAGGCCGGGGTGCGACAGAATGTCGACGCCGGCTTCGAGGGCGGCCCGATTGGTCCCCTCGGCAACCGGCTCGACGATGGTCTCGCCATGGGCATTGACAATAACGGCGCCGAGCCTCCTCGCCTCGGCAACCGCTTCGGCAAACTGCGCCGGCGGCACATGGGTCAGCTCGATTCCCGGTATGACCTTGATCCCCCATTGCGCCGAGAGGTCTCCGGCCACCCGGACGATCCTCGGAATGATCAGATCGAGGTTCGACAAATCGCCGTGGTCGGTCATGGCGACGGCGCGATAGCCGAGCACCGCCGCCCGGCGCGATAACTCGGCCGGTATCAGCTCACCGTCGCTGAAAAGCGTGTGGGTGTGCAAATCGATCATAAATAGCTCTCCTTGCTGTCGCGTCCGGTAAAACGGACCGCGAAGTATTGCAACAGCCGGCGGACACCTCTCCGGTCACCGCGGCGCAGCGGCAGAACGCCGCTGAAGACTTCCTTGTCGCGGTATTTTGCCACCGGGACATGGGCCGTTTCAAAGAAATAATTTTCCGCCTTCTCCAGGGAACCGTCCTTCGCCAGGGAGAGCACGCCGAACAGGCGATGGCAGAACGGCCGCCAGAACGGCGCCGACTCCTCGGTGGCCGGCAGCAGAAACAGCCGCAGGTGGAATTTATCCGAGATTTCCAGGCGGCCGATATCTCCCAGGTTCAGGCCGCCGCTCGCCTGGAGGAAGTCGGCCTCCGGCTCGAACTCGTCGATCCCCTGCAGGGACTGAAGGAAGGCGCCGGCCTGACCGGCCTCCTCGGCGAGGACGATCAGCTTGGCCGACGACTCCTCGAGCAGGGCATCCCCCTCGCCGAAGAAATCCTTGATGGCAACGATCTCCTCATCGCTCATCAGCAGCCCGTTGTTGACGTCATCCCGGTCGTCGGCGGATGTCTCCTTCAGAATCCCCTTCTCAAGGAGCGCCCGCAGCACCTGCAGGACCTCGTAGTCGCTGCGCGGACTGCTGTCGACAATGTGCGAAACGTGCGTTTCGCCGTCGAGCAGGGCGATAATTTCCAGCGTGCCGGGGCGCAGTCCCTCGGGGAGATGGTCCCGGGGGATGGCGAGCTCGAGGAGCCGGTCACCGGCTGGAAACGTCGACATCTGCGCCAGCATCTCGTCGTTCTGGCGCATCCCCTCCATCAGCAGCTGGTCGGTCGGCATGTCGATATGCCTCTCCGTCTGCGGGCTCCCCGGAGTGAAGCGGAACTTGCCGTAGTCCCACAACAGCAGTCGGTAAAAGGCCTTCTCCGCCGACGTCCTGCCGAGACGGGCGCTGACGACCTGCCCCTCGAGCAGGTGGATGTACCCCTTCTTCTTGTCGTGCGACAGGGCCAGCACGCCGTCCTTGCGGTTGTGGGAAAATATCTGCAGCAGGTCCGGCAGGGAGATCTGCTTCAGGTCCCCCTCGACCTCGGTACGCGCACGCCCCAGCTGCTCGCTTTTTTCCCTGCGATTGAAATGCGTCAGGATTTCGGCCAGCAGCTGCTCGTTGTTGAACGGGCAGGGGATGTACCGGTCGACCTGGCGACGGAACCCCTCGATCTGCTCCCCTTCCGGGCCGACGAAGAAGATCGGGCTGAGCTCCGTCCTGCTGTTCGAACGGAGAATCTGCACCATCTTGTCGGCCCCGAGGACCGTGATCCCGGTGTCGACCACCATCACCTCCGGGGTCGACTTCAGGGCGATCTCCAGAGCCTGCGCGCCGTCGAGGCAGGATGTCACCCTGAACCCGGACTGCTTCAGCAGGGTCGCCAGCGAATCGAACAACTTCGTCGACGATGCCAGCAGTATGCTTTTCTGTTTGCCGTTCATGATCAGATCTGAGACCTCAACTGGTACTGCTCCTGAAGCTTGGCGATCATGTTTTCCACGAAATAGAAGTCGGAGGTGTGAAACCCGACCAGCTCCTCGCCGACCTTCCTGGCGATAAGGGCATAGGCGTAATCCTCGTTCATGTAGAGCAGAAACGCGTTCTGCCGGAAATGACGGTCATCGATATGGATCGGCACGACATGATGCAGATCCCAGTTGGCCCTCTTCTTCCCCCCAAGAAGCAGCAGCGACGTCTCGGTCTTCTCGAGCTGCTCGACGAAACGGAGAGACCGCTTCATCGCATCGAAGTCGGAACAGCCGCAGTAAATGATCCCCCGCACCCGGCTCGCTTCGACCACTTCGCGGCACAGGGCCCGGGCGATCTCCTCCATCCTCCCTTCGGGCACGTGCAGGTAGCGGCTCCTCAGCGGCGATTCGAAGCGCTGCAGGTCGCCCGAGACCACGACCCTGCCACCGGCCGTCCGCATCTCCCCCGGCCGGCCGAGGATCCGGTCGAAAACCGACCAGAAATCCCTTCGCACCAGGTCGCTCTTGTAGAACAGGCTGGTGCGCAGTCTCTCCAGCCTGGCGTCGGTGGCGTTCTCGAGGTCTTCGAGGGATGAGCCGTCGGTCGGATACGAGGCGGAGCGCATGTAGACGTAGAGGACGAGGTCGCGTTTCATGTTGCTCAGCTTCAGCTCGCCGTTGATGGCGCTGCGGATCCTCTTCTGCGAAACCAGCGATCCCCAGTAGTCGGTTTCGGGCAGGAGGATACTGTAGCTGCTGTCGGAGTTCATGGCGATGATATCGGCATCGCGGAGAATGCCGTTCACCAGCTCGAGCATCCGCGACTGGACCGCGTCGACCTCCCGCTGGTTGAAGAGGCTTTTCACCTGCTCCATGTTGTCGATCACCAGCCGGACATAGGAGAGCCGGCGGTTGTAGCGCCGCGCCTTGTAGAGCTCCTTGGTCGCATAATCGCGGAAAAAGGCCATGTTGTAGGCTTCGTCGCGGGTCGCATGCAGCGAGCTGTGCTCGAGGATCCGGATCTGCAGCACTTTCTGCAGGGCGCTCGCCGAAAACTCGGCAACCAGTTCGGAGATGCGCAGATCCCGGCGGCTGAACGCGCCGCGTCCGACCGGCGATTCGAGGCGGATCAGGCCGAGCGGCGTGCCGTTGTATTCCAGCGGGACGACGACGATACGGTCGTCCTGCTGCAGCCTTGCCCGGCCGGAGCGGACCATCTGCCACTGGCTGTCGCCGAGGCTGAACGACTGTTCGGTCGGGCGGATACGGGCGAGGCCGCGGCGGCAGCGCAGGCTGAATTTCTGACCGTCGACCGCCAGCCACAGGGCACTCCCCTCGGCCGAAAGAAGGTCCATCAAGGTATCGAGGATCAGATCGCCGAGCCGATCGAGGTCGTCGACCTTGAGCAGGTCGAGACATTTGCGGTACTGGGCGAGGGTGGCATGGAACTCGACGTTCTCGTCGATCAGCCGCTGGTGTTCCTGGTTGATCGACTGGCGATAGATGATCCGGTTGACCACGAGCTGGAACTCCTCGTGGTTGATCGGCTTGATCAGATAATCGGCGACCCCCAGCTTCATGGCCTGGATGGCGTGCTGCGCCTCTTTCCGGCCGGTGACCACGAGGATGTCCTGCTGCGGGTTGAATTTGCGAATGGAATCGAGCAGCGAGAAGCCGTCAGAATGCGGCAGGCTTATCTCGGTGACGACCAGGTCGAAATCGTCCTTCCGCAGGGCATCAAGAGCTTCGGCGGCGTTGGCGACGGTCCGGACGTAGAAACCCTCCGACTCCAGCGTATTGCGAAAGAATCGTTGGTAGAACGCTTCGCTGTCGATGGCAAGAATGCGCCCCTTGGCCATTCGTTGCTCCCCGGTTTCAGTTATGCGGCCTTGGCACTGACGACTTCACCCAGCTGCGAATTGCGGTAGTTTCTGACGATTTTGACCGGCACGATCCGGCCGACGAGCTCCTTGCCGCCGCTGAAGTTGACGATCCTGTTCCAGGTGCTGCGTCCGAAAAGCTGCCCGTCCCCCTGCCGGCTCTCCCCCTCCACCAGGACCGGGACAATCCGGTCGACATCGCCGGCCCAGAAGGACCGGCTGATCTCCTGCTGCATGGCGACCAGCCGGTCGAAGCGGGCCTGCTTCGCTTCCGGAGACAGCTCTTCGGCCAGTTCGGCGGCCGCCGTGCCGGGGCGCGGCGAATAAAGAAACGTGTAGGCATCGGCATAGCGGACCTGACCGACGACATCGAGCGTCCGTTCGAAGTCCGCTTCGCTCTCGCCGGGGAAGCCGACGATAATATCGGTCGTAAAACGGATTTCGGGGGAGACGGACCGGAACCTTTCGACGATATCGAGGTACTGCTCGCGGGTGTAGCCGCGGTTCATCCTGTCGAGTATGCCGTTCGAACCGCTCTGCACCGGCAGGTGGATATGCCGGCACAGCTTCTCGAGGCGGCCGAAGCAGTCGATCAGCTCGGCGGAGATGTCCTTCGGGTGCGATGTGGTGAAACGGATCCGCTCGATGCCGTCGACCCCGTGCACCTCTTCGAGAAGCCGGGCAAAGGAAACCTCGCCGTCCTCGCGGAGGCCGTACGAGTTGACGTTCTGGCCGATCAGGGTGATCTCCCTGACGCCGTCGGCTGCCAGCGCCCTGACCTCGCCGACGATATCCCGGCTGGGGCGGCTGATCTCGCGCCCCCGGACATGCGGCACGATGCAGTAGGAGCAGAAGTTGTCGCACCCCTGCATGATGGTCACGAAGCGGGTGACGGAACTCCCCTCGGTCCGTCGCGGAAACAGGCCGAGACGGGTCTCCCGGTCGAGAAATTCGGTTTCCTGGAAACGCCCCTCCTCGGCCTCGACCTTGAGCACCATCTCCGGCAGCTTGTGCACGTTATGGGTGCCGAAGACGATATCGAGATACGGGATTTTTTCCAGCAGTCGCTCCCCTTCCTGCTGGGCGACACAGCCGCCGACGCCGACGATCAGCTCCGGCCGCCTCTCCTTGATCGGCTTGAAACGTCCGAGGTGGCCGTATACCTTCCGTTCGGCGCGGTCCCGCACCGAACAGGTATTGAGCAGAACGAGGTCGGCGTCCTCGGCCGAATCGACCTGGCGATAACCGATCTGCGCCAGAAGGTCGATTATCCGCTCCGAATCGACGACGTTCATCTGGCATCCGAATGTTTCTAGATATACCGTTTTATCCATGAAATCAGCTCTTTATCATTACTGCAATTTGATCTGCGCATGGTAGTCGAGGGACGGTTTAAAAGTCAAACCAGAAATATTACTCGCCAGGTCGTGAATTGATGTCGATCCCGTTTTTAATCAACTCCGCCTCGAGCAGCTCGGTCAGCTTGCGCGGATACTCGATGCACGAGACGATCAGCCTCTGGTCCCTCTGTCGGCACTGCACCCGGATCGTGCCAAGCTCCGCACCGAGCGGTTTCATCTGGACGTAGACGACATCCGCCAGGTTCAGGGCGGCGACCCTTCTCCTGAACAGGCCCCGCACGGCGAGCAGGCGGCGGTCGGACAGGGCATAGAAAACCTTTTCCCATTCAAGCCGGGCAATGACCAGGTGGCCGAATGAGAGGTATATTCCTGCCAGCAGGAACGGCACCGTCATCCAGGCATACGCCGGTTGCCGGTACTGCTCCGCGAGGTGCAGGCCGTAAACGAGCCAGCCGGTCGCAGCGATGAGAATGACGATCCCGAACAGGGAATGTATCCAGTTGCGGAAGGTAAAACAGCGGGGTGCCGGGCGCCCCTCCCAGACCAGCGTCTCGCCGTCAGCGAAGAAATCGTCCCAGTCCATCAGCGCCCCTCCAGTCCGCGGACCTTGTCGGCGGCGAGCGCGCCGAGCCTGCCGCCGCGATCCGACTCGGCAACCGCGCGATAAAGCTCGAGCGCGTCCCCTTTTCGCCCCTCGGCCTCGTAAGCGCGCGCGAGGAAGTACCCTCCCTGAAGGGTCGGCAGCAGATCGACGCTTTTTTCAAGGTGGGTCATCGCCGTCTTGTAGCTCTTCTGCTCGAGAGCGACGTAGCCCAGGCCGAGCCGCGAGTAGAAATGTTCGCCGTCGAACTTCACCGCTCTTTGCAGGTGGCGCTTGGCGGAAACCAGATCCTCCTGGCGCAGGTAGGCCATGCCGAGGCCGGTGAGGATCAGGGACTCGTC
>JBFHOZ010000029.1:0-17699 GCA_041592975.1 Desulfuromonadales bacterium | reverse complement strand
TTGCGGGCGCGGCCGGTGCCGAAAAACGGGGTGGCGAAAGAGATGCAGGTGACCTCTACGCCCTGTCTCTTCAGGGCCAGGGCTGCCAGGCTGCTGTCGAGGCCGCCCGACAGCAGGCCGAGTGCTTTGCTCATCGTTCAACTCCTGGATGTCGATTGTGTCACGGGTTGTGCCGCACTGTGTCAGGGGAACGGGAAAATAACACGCCCCGGGAGCAAATAGCAAGGTGACAGCTCGGAAAAGTCCGCTTGAAATGCCGACTTGACTCTGCCAGAATGCAAGGCGCGCCGAACGGCGCGGTTATTGCTTCAACAGGCAGCCAGGAATCCGTCATCCAGGAGCAGAACATGGCCAAGATCAACTCCCTCTTCAAAATGCTGCAGCAGCAGGGTGCCAGCGACCTGCACATTTCCAGCGGTGCGCCGCCGATGTTCCGGCTGCACGGCGAGATGGTGCCGCTGAACTATCCGCCGCTGACACACGAGCAGGCGAAGAGCCTGCTGTACGAAATCCTCTACGATCACCAGAAGAGGTCCTTCGAGGAGACCAGTGACCTCGACTTCGCCTACGAGCTCAAGGGGGTCGCCCGCTTCCGCGGTAACATCCTCATGACCCACCGCGGCATCGCCGCCGTTTTCCGGATCATCCCGAGCGAGATCCTGAGCGCCGACAAGCTCGGCCTGCCGGCCGGGGTGCGCAAGCTGACCATGCTGAAAAAAGGGCTGGTGCTGGTCACCGGGCCGACCGGAAGCGGCAAGTCGACCACCCTGGCGTCGATGATCGACCTGATCAATGTGACCCGCAAGGAGCATATCCTGACCATCGAGGATCCGCTCGAATTCGTCCATCCGAACAAGAAGTCGCTGATCAACCAGCGCGAGATCGGTTCGCACTCGCAGTCGTTCCAGAACGCCCTGCGCGCCGCCCTGCGCGAGGACCCTGACGTCATCCTGGTCGGCGAGATGCGTGACCTCGAAACCATCTCCCTGGCGATGACTGCCGCCGAAACCGGCCACCTGGTCTTCGGCACCCTGCACACCAATTCGGCGGCCAAGACCATCGACCGGATCATCGACGCCTTCCCCAAGGACGCCCAGGAGCAGGTGCGGACGATGCTCGGCGAGTCGCTGCGGGGCGTCATCTGCCAGCAGCTGATGAAGACCGCCGACGGCAAGGGGCGGGTCGCGGCCCTCGAGATCCTCATCGGCAACTCGGCGATCAGCAACCTGATCCGCGAAGGGAAGACCTTCCAGATCCCGTCGATCATGCAGACCGCCAAGGGGGAGGGGATGCAGCTGATGGATCAGCATATTCTCGAACACCTCAAGGCCAAGACGATATCCCCGGAAGAAGCCTACCGCTGCTGCAACGACAAGAAAGCGTTCGAGCAGTTCCTGCCGAGGAAGCCGGAAGGGGCCGGCGCCTGATCGGGAAAATCCCGTTGTTCCGGTCGCCGCGTCGATGATACGATAACAGGGATGTATTGACGGGCCGGAGAATCGTGGTGAAAGACCGTTACGGGCGGACAATCGAATACCTGCGGCTTTCGGTGACCGATCGCTGCAACCTCCGCTGCCAGTACTGCATGCCGGACGAAGGGGTCGCGTCGGTCGGCCACGGCAACATCCTCAGCTACGAGGAGATGACGCGTATCGCCGCTGCCGCCGTCCGTCTCGGTGTGCGCAAGATCCGGGTCACCGGCGGCGAGCCCCTGGTGCGGCGCGGGCTGGTCGGATTCATCCGGACGCTCGCCCGGCTGCCGGGACATCCGGAGATTGCCCTGACGACCAACGGGCTGCTGCTGGCCGAGTATGCCGGCCAGCTCAGCGAGGCGGGCCTGGCGCGGGTCAACGTCAGCCTCGACACCCTGCGCCCGGAGCGCTTCGCCCGGCTCACCCGGCGCAGCGGCCTGGAGCAGGTTCTCAGCGGGCTGGAAGCGGCCCGCGAGGCGGGCCTGGCGCCGATCAAGATCAACATGGTGCCGATCCGGGGGTTCAACGACGATGAGATCGCCGACTTCGCCCGCCTGACGCTGGAGCGCCGGTGCGATGTCCGCTTTATCGAGTTCATGCCGGTGCGCGGTGATCTCGGCTTTACCGCCGATCAGCGGGTCGGCGAGGAGGATATCCTGGCGGCGCTGAGCCGGGTCGACGGGCTGATCCCGGTCGAGCACCCCTCTCTCGGGGGGCCGGCACGGATGTATCGCTACCCGCAGGGAAAGGGGCGGCTGGGGGTCATCACCGCCGTCTCGCGGCATTTCTGCGGCGAATGCAACCGCCTGCGACTGACCGCCGACGGGCGGCTGCGCCCCTGCCTGATGTCGGACGAGGAGCTCGACCTGCTCGCCGCCCTGAGAGAGCGTGACGTCGACGACCGGGAGCTCGAGGCGCTGCTGCTCAATGCCGCCCACGACAAGCCTTCCGGACATCATCTCGACCGGGGTGATACGCCGCTGCGCCGGCGGACGATGAAGGATATCGGCGGCTGATACGGGGATCGCCGGCAGGTTCGGCTTCGGGAACAGCCGCCGCGGCATGGCCGCGTCTTCGGCGCGAAAGAGACACCCCCGCGACGTTATACGCTTTCCAGGCTCGCCCGGTCAGGCGAGCCCGTACTGTTTCATCTTCCGCCACAGGGTCGTCCGGCTCAATCCCAGCTCGTCGGCGACCGCCTGTTTTTTCCAGCGGTGTTTTTCCAGCGCGTGGAGTATGTTCTCCTTCTCCGAGGTGCCGTGGACGGAGTCCTGCGTTTCCGGCAGGCGGATGATGTCGGCCTGGGCGATCGGCTTGGGGAGGAACTGGCGCTCGATCCTCTCGGTGGTGCTGGTGACGTAGGCGTGCTCGATGGCGTTTTCAAGCTCGCGCACGTTCCCCGGCCAGTCGTAGCTGATCAGCTGCGCCATGGCGCGGCTGGAGACCTCCCTGATCCGCTGCCCGCGGGCGTTGAACTTCTGCAGAAACGATTCGACCAGCAGCGGGATGTCCTCGCGCCGCTCGCGCAGCGGCGGCAGGTGAACCGGCACGACGCAGAGACGGTAGTAGAGGTCCTCGCGGAATTCGCCGGCGGCGATCATCCGCTTCAGGTTCCGGTTGGTGGCGGCGATGACCCGGACGTTGGTCTTTCGGGTCCTGATGCCGCCGACCCGCTCGAATTCCCGCTCCTGCAGGACCCGCAGCAGCTTGGCCTGCAGGGCGAGCGAAGTGTCGCCGATCTCGTCGAGAAAGATGGTGCCGCCGTCGGCCAGCTCGAACCGTCCCGGCTTGTCCTTGATGGCGCCGGTGAAGGCCCCCTTGTCGTGGCCGAACAGCTCGCTCTCGAGCAGGGTCTCGGCGAGCGAGGCGCAGTTCACCTTGACGAACGGCCCGTCCTTGCGGGACGACTGGTAGTGAATCGCGCGGGCGAGGAGCTCCTTGCCGGTCCCGCTCTCCCCCTCGATCAGCACGGTCGTCTCGGTCGCGGCGACCGTCCGCACCCGGTCGAAGATCGATGTCATCACCTTGCTCTTGCCGACGAAGTCGGAAAAGCTGTACTCCTTGTGCATCTTCGCCTTGAGGTCCTCGATCTCGCTGCGGTCGCGGATAATGCCGACGCAGCCGCTGATCTCGCCGCCGGCATCGCGCAGCAGGTCGGAGGAGAGGAAGGCGGGCAGGCGGCTGCCGTCCTTGCGGGCCAGCGTGGCCGAGCAGTTCTGCACCGGCTTCTCGTTTTTCAGCGTCCACCGCAGCGGGCAGTCGGTGTCGCAGACGCTCGTCTTGAAGATCTCACGGCACTTTGCGCCGAGGACGTCCTCCTCGCGGTAACCGGTGATCCGCTCGGTGCTCCGGGAAAAGCTGGTGATGCGCATGTCGAGGTCGACCGTGTAGATGCCGTCGGCGATCGAGTTGACCAGGGTGCGGGTGCGGTCGATCTCGGTCGACAGCCGCGCCTGCTTCCTCTCCAGGCGCGATGTCAGGTCCCTGACGATGGTGGCGTCGTGGCACATCTCGAGGACCCCGATGACGTTCCCCCGCGCGTCGTGCAGCGGACTCAGCTCGATGCAGAGGGCGTGGTCGCCGCAGCTCTGCAGGCATTCGAGGTCGAGGGACTTTTTCCCCCTGTCGGTGGCGACGACCTCGTCGAAGGCGCAGGAACCGCCGCACTGGGCGAAGCGGGTCACCTCGGCGCAGGGACGGCCGACGACCTCATCCTCGCTGATATCGAGGAGCTCGCAGGCGGCCCGGTTGGCGGCTTCGACCCTCTTGTCGAGATTGATCAGAAAGGCCGGCTGAGTCAGCTGGTGAAACAGCCAGTGGTCCTTCTTCAGCTCCATGCTCATCGTAAACTCCCGCATTGTTTGTTGTTCTTTTATATATAGAGAATACAATTATTGTGCCGATATTGAAACGGAGTGTTTCATTTCTTCGGATTTCAATATTATCGGGATGTTAAGAAGGTTCGGCGGTCGGGCCGCGGGGATGTCTTGGCGGCGGAAATGGTTATTTGGCGCCGCGGCGAGGCGAAATGAAACAGAAAGTGTCAGTTGGGCACTTCTGCCGGGAGGTCCGGGCGCCCCGCGGAGATGAAAACAGGGGCGGCTTCAAACCGCCCCCCGTAGACGACTGTTCATCCCGCCTACTTCTTGTGGCAGCGGTTGCAGTTCCCCTTGGCCGAAAACGCCTTCTCGCCATTATGGCAGACGCCGCAGAGCTTGCCGGCGTAGATCTGCTCCATGGTGATGCTCACCGTCCCCTGCTTCATTTTCGGGAAGGTCTCCTTGTTGTGACACTCCTTGCAGCTTTTGGCCGCCTCGTTGTGCAGCTTGCCGTCGAAGACGACCTTTCCCATGGTGCTCCCGGTGAACTCGAGCTGCTTGCTGGCCGGTACGGCCAGGGCGGGCGCTGCGAGCGACAGGACCGCCAGGATCAAAAAGAGAGATTTCATGTCTTCTCCTCCCAGGATTCGACGTCAACGTTCTGCACAGTATAAATGCCGACGGACGATATTCAAGCCGGCGGGGACGTTTCCAGCCGGTCCAGGGCATCCGACAGCAGGGTGAGGATGTGGACGGCGCGCTGCGTCTGCCCGGCGTGGTTGATCGCATCCTGCAGCTGCATGATGCAGCCGGGGCAGTCGGTCGCCACCAGCTCGGCGCCGCTGTCGGCGATGTTCCCGGCCTTCTTGGCGCCGATCTTTTTGCTGGTTTCGTAGTGGTAGACCGAGTAGGTGCCGCCGAGACCGCAGCAGGTGCCGGCGTCGGCCATCTCGACGTAATCGACCTGCGGCAGCGCCCTGAGGATCGCCCGCGGCTCCCTGGTGATGCCGCGGGTGCGGAGGTGGCAGGGGTCGTGGTAGGTGACCCGGGTCCGTTGCGCCGGCTTCGGCAAAGCCGCCAGCTTCTCGGGCAGGCCGTGGCGGGCGAGGAAGACGAAGATGTCCTCGACCTTGCCGGCGAGCGGTTCGAACTCCTCGCCCATCTCCGCGTAGATCTTGCCGAGGCCGGCGTTGCACGAGGCGCAGGCGGTGACGATGTGGTCGACCGGCCGACGGGTGAGGGCGGCGAGGTTCTGGTCGGCGAGCTGCTCGACCGTGGCGCCGGCCCCGGCCGAGACCGCCGGCAGGCCGCAGCATCCCTGGTCTTTCGGAATAACAACGCTAACGCCGGTGAAGCGCAGCGCCTTGAGCATCGCCTCGCCGATCTCCGGGTAGAGGTAGTTGATGCCGCAGCCGGTGAAGAAGGCGACGGTCGGTTGTCCTTCTTCCCCGTCGATAAACTCCGGGTGCTGCTCGCGGAAGGTCTTGGCGGCGACCGGCGGCAGGGTCCGGTCGCGGTCGACGAACGGCAGCGGGATACGCAGCCTGAGGCCACTGTTCTCCGGCAGCTTTTTGAACAGCAGGTTGCCGAAGGCGCCGGCGCTTTTGGCCAGGGTTTTCATCAGCCCCTGGCTCTTCAGGACGGTGGCGACCCCCTTGCCGAAGGTCGAGAGCCCTTTCTCGGCGGCGATCTCGCGGCGGGCGGCGGCGACGATCTCCTCGGTCGGCACCTTGTTCGGGCACTCGGCGCAGCAGCTGCCGCAGAGCAGGCACTGCGACATGTCGAGCAGGAACTTGTCCTTCATCGCGACGTCGCCGTCGAGCAGCGCCTGGGAGAGGGCGACCTTGCCGCGGGCGACCATCCCCTCGTGCTTTTCGGCGCCGAAAACCGGGCAGTGGGCGCGGCAGGCGCCGCACTTGACGCACTGGCGGATCTCGTCGCGGTAATCTTCCAGCTTTTTCAGTTTAGCCTTTGCCATATTTCTTCTTCTTGGGAACAGCTAAAGAATCTTGCCACGAAGACACGAAGGAATCCCCAAAGAAAGTTCTGTTTTTCTTTGTGTCTTCGTGGCGTAAATAAATCTTCCCTACTCGGTAAAAATCTTCCCCGGGTTGAGAATGTTGTTCGGGTCGAGCGCCCTCTTGATGGTCTTCATGTACTCGGCGACCGAGCCGGAGAGCTCGAGCGGAATGTAGGGCGCCTTCATGATGCCGACGCCGTGCTCGCCGCTCATCGTGCCGCCGAGCTCGAGGGCCGCCTTGAACACTGCCTCGATCGCCTTCTCGGCCCTCTCCTGATCGCCCGGCTTCTGCCGGTCAACCATGATGTTGACATGAATGTTGCCATCGCCGGCGTGGCCGAAGTTGACGATCGGCACGTCGAACTCGGCGGCGATCGCCTCGACCCTGCGGATCATCTCCGGGACCTTGCTGCGCGGCACGCAGATGTCCTCGTTGTACTTGTCGGGGTTCACCTTGCGCAAGGAGGCGGAAACCGAACGCCTGATCTGCCAGAGTGCTTCGCTCTCTTCGGCCGTCTCGGCGATGCGGGTCTCGACAACCCCGAGCGGTGCGACGATCCCGCTGATTTTCTGCGCCTGACGTTCGATCATCTCCTTTTCGCCGTCGACTTCGATGATCAGCACCGCCTTGGCATTCTCGGGAACGTCGAGGTTCGTCGCCTGGCGCACGCAGTCGATGGTGGCGGCGTCCATGAACTCGAGGGTGGTCGGGATGATCTTGCCACGGATGATGGCCGAGACCGCCCGGGCGGCGCCGTCGATGGAGTCGAACAGCACCAGCATGGTCTTCTTCGCTTCCGGCAGCGGCAGCAGCTTGATGATGATGCGGGTGATGATGCCGAGGGTCCCTTCGGAGCCGCACATCAGCTTGGTCAGGTCGTAGCCGACGACCCCCTTCATCGTCGGTCCGCCGGTGGTGATGATCTCGCCGGTCGGGGTGACGACCTCGAGGCCGAGGATGAAGTCCTTGGTGACGCCGTACTTGACGCAGCGCGGCCCGCCGGCGCACTCGGCGACGTTGCCGCCGAGGGTCGAGAACTTCAGCGAGGCCGGGTCGGGCGGGTAGAACAGCCCGCGCTTTTCGACCTCCTTCTGGAACTGGCCGGTGACCACCCCCGGCTCGACGGTGGCGACCAGGTTCTCCTCGTCGATCTCGATAATCCGGTCGAGCCTCGTCAGGACCAGGGCGATGCCGCCGGCCGTCGGCAGGGAGCCGCCGGTGAAGCCGCTGCCGGCGCCGCGCGGGAAGACCGGGATCTTCTCCCCGTTGGCCAGGCGCATGATGCGGGCGATCTGTTCGGCCGAGCCGGGGTGGACGACAACCTCCGGCAGGAACTGCTTCTGGGTGGCGTCGTAGGAGTGGCAGATCAGGTCGGCCTTGTCGGTGGAGACATGCTCCTTGCCGACGATCTCATTCAGTTGCGTGACAATTTTATCTGTGATCATAAAACCTCGTTCAATCCGCCACAGAGAGAGCAGGTTGCGCAATAGTCAACATGTGTGTTTCAACGCAAAGACGCAAAGGTGCGATGAAAAACCGGTAAAGAGTCCTGGCCTGAACAAAGAGGCTGTCATTTATCGAAACCTTGAGTTCTTGTTTTCCCTGGCGTCCTTGCGCCTTGGCGTTAAATAGCCTTCAGGATCGGCAAAACCGTCCCGCCGTCCGGGATGATCACCGCTTCCGCATCCGGCGGCAGCTTTTCATACGCCATCGCCAGCGCGGCGTCAAGGGTTTCCGCCTTCTCCATCCCCATGGTCTCGGTCTCCTCCCGGCTGAACCCGCTGACGAGGATCACCCGGAAACGTCGCGCCTTCTCCAGGGTGGCATGGGCGGTCTGGCCGTTGATCTCGTAGCTGGCGCGCAGGGCGGCCTCGAATGCGTCGAGGTCGCGGTAGCGGAACCAGTCGAAGAAGGTCGGGTTGCCGAAGCCGTCCCGGCATTCGGCGAGCAGGATGACGGTGCCCCCCGGCTTCAGAGCGCGAACCCCGTAATCGAGGGCCTTGTGGCTCTGGATGAAGTTGATGTCCCTGGGGAAGCCGCCGCAGGAGACGATCGCCAGGTCGGCCGCCGCTGCGATCGCGACAGTATAGAGTTTTCTCGCGACCTCGCAGGCCTCCAGGTGGGCGGCGTTCATCTCCCCGGCGAAGACCCCGGCAATCGTCTTGTCCGGGGTCAGAACGGTATTGAGCAGAAAGTCGGGCTCGACCATCCGCGCCGCCTCGAGGATCGCTTCGTGGACCGGGTTGCCGGCGAGTGTCCCGGGCGCAGCGGCCGAGTGCTTGCCGCCGATCTCCGGCGGGTTGAAGATGGCGAAGTGCGTCGCCATGCAGGTCTTGCGGCTGGCGACCCCCGGCACCAGGCTCTTGCGGCCGCCGCCGAACCCGGCGAAGTAGTGCAGGCCGACGGTGCCGGTGACGATGACCCGGTCGGCCTCGACGACTTTCCGGTTGATCTGTACCGGCAGGCCGCCGCCGGCGGTGCCGAGGTCGACCAGCGCGTCGGGATCGTCGCACTCGTGGTCGCTGACCCGGATCCGCCCGTAGAGCGGCCCGAGGATGCTGCGGTGCTCCGCTGCCGACTGCTTGCGGTGGATGCCGAGGGCGATGACGATTTCGATGTCGCCATCGGCAATGCCGGCGTCGTTCAGCTCGTCGACCAGGATCGGCAGGTAGAGTTCGCTGGCGGTGTAGCGGGTGATGTCCGAGGTGACGATGACCACCCGCTCCCCCGGCCGGACGATCTCCGCCAGCGGCGGCGCGCCGACCGGATGCCGCAGCGCCGCGCCGACGGCCGCGAGCGGATCGGGCGGAAGCATCTCCGGGAGCGCCAGCAGGGACGCCCGCGGCAGCGAACAGCCGACGTTTCCGGAACCGTATTTCAGGGTGAATGCGGGCAATTCATGACCTCGTTGGTTAACTACTCATGATACACGGACGGGGGGGCGCCGCGCAACACTCTTGGCGGCGAGAGTTCGATGGCGGCGAGGCGGCGGCCGCCTGTCAGGCGCCCTGCGGCGCGCCGTCAGCTCTTTTCTGTCCGATTCGCCAGTTCATGGCGAAGATGACCGCGAGGACGACCAGGCCGGCGGCGTGCACCTGCCAGGCGGCCGGCCAGAGCAGGGCGACGGCGCAGGCGGCGGCGATCAGGCGCTGCGGCAGGCCGAGCCGCGCCTCCATGAACCCCTCGATGGCGGCGGCGAAGGCGTAGAGGCCGAAAAAGGCGAAGAAGAAGATGGTGAAGTCCTCCGCCCAGGAACCGCCGATGAAGGGGGTGTAGGCGAAGAGCAGCGGTACGACATAGAGCCCCTTGGCCAGCTTCCACGACTGCAGGCCGGTCTCCATCGGCTTGGTGCCGGCGATGGCGGCGCCGGTGAAGGCGGCCAGGGCGACCGGCGGGGTGACGTTGGAGTCCTGGCTCAGCCAGAAGACGATCAGGTGGGCCGACAGCAGGGCGAAGGTGAGGGCGTGCTCGGAGAGGACCGCTTCCCTGACGGTCCCGGCGAGGTCGACCGGGATGGCGTCGACGATCGCCCGGGCCGCTTCGGTGGTCATCGGACTGCCGATCTCGGCAAGTCTCTCCGGGGTCGCCAGCATGAAGATCGCCCGGGCCGCCTCGGGGATATTTCCGCCGGCCAGCGCCTTGACCAGCAGGCCGTCGGCGATCAGCCCGTGCAGGGCCGGGGCGGAGAGGGTGCCGAGGACGATGTAGGCGGCGGTGACCGGCAGACCCATGCCGAGGACCAGGGAGGCGATGGCGATGAGGAGGATGGCGACGATCAGGCTGTGCCCGGCCCAGTCGTTGATCATCAGCGAGAAGATATTGCCGATGCCGGCGGTGGCAATGACGTTGACGATCAGGCCGACGGCGCAGAGCAGGATCGCCGTCATCACCATGTTCCGGGCGCCGAGAGCCAGCGCCTCGATAATCGCCTTCGGCCCCATTTTGTTGGCTGAGAACCAGGAGGAGACGACCACCGAGATGATGCTGAAACCGGCGGCGTAGGTCGGAGTGAAGCCGTAAATCAGCAGGGCGATGAGCACGGCGATCGGCAGCAGAAAGGTGATCCCCCCCCGCTTGAAGACCTCCAGGGCCGAGACGTTCTCCCGGTCGAGGGCGTCGACGTGGCTCCGCTTGGCTTCGATGCGGACGAAGAAGCCGACGGTTGCGAAGTAGAGGATCGCCGGCAGGATGCTGACCAGGACGATGGTGTTGTAGGAGATCTGGGTATAGGTCGCCATGACGAAGGCTCCGGCTCCCATGATCGGCGGCATCAGCTGGCCGCCGGTCGAGGCGGCCGACTCGACCCCGGCGGCGAACTTTGCCGGGAATCCGGCCCGCTTCATCAGCGGAATGGTGATGACGCCGGTCGAGGCGGTGTTGGCCACGGCCGACCCGGAAATGGTCCCCATCAGCCCCGAGGCGAACACGGCGACCAGCCCCGGTCCGCCGACCAGCCGCCCGGCCACCGCCCGGGCGAGGTCGATGACGAACTCGCCGGCGCCGGAGCGGAGCAGGAAGGCGCCGAAGAGGATGAACATGAAGACGTAGCTCGACGAGATGCCGGCGATGGTCCCGAACAGGGCGTCGTCGCCGTAGATGCTGCGGAAGAGGATGGTCTCGGTGCTCAGGCCGGCGAACTTGAAGACCCCGCTGATCTCCCCCCCCCACCAGCCGACGTAGCTGAGGGCGATGAGGATCAGGGCCGGGATGAACCACCCCGCCACCCGGCGGGTGAACTCGAGCGCACAGAGGATCAGGACGATGCCGGCGGCCCACTCCCCGGGGAGCAGGCGCACGCCGCGGGCGTAGATCGCATCCTCCATGGCGATCAGGTAGATCGCCGAGCCGGCGGCGAGCAGCCCGAGGCAGATGTCGAGTGCCCGCCAGGCGAACGACGGGTTCTTGCGCAGGGGGTAGACGAGGGCGGCGATCAGGGCGAAGCCGGCGAAGTGCAGCGAATTCTGCCAGAGCGGCGGCAGCACCGTGAAGACGTTGAACCAGATGTGCATCAGGGAGACCGCCACGCAGAAGAAGACCAGTAGCGGTCCGGGGTCGGGCTGCTTTTCGGTGTCCAGTTCGGCGCCGGGGATTCTCATGGCAGGGCTCCCGCAGTGGGCGGCCGCCCCGATTCGGGGCGGCCGCGGATGTCAGCTGCCGTCAGTTGGCCAGCAGGCGGGCCGGAATCTTGATGCCGGCCTCCTGGTAGTACTTCGCCGCGCCGGGGTGGAGCGGCATCGGCAGTCCGGTAATGGCCTTTTCGAGCGCCATCGCCTTGGTGGCGCCGTGGATGGCGTTGAGAAACGGCAGGTTTTCGTAAACCGTCCTGGTGATCTGGTAGACGGCGTCCTCGTCGACATCGGCACGCACGGCGAGGAAATTCGGCTGGGCGATGGTGTTGATATCTTTGGCCTGCCCCGGATAGGTGCCGGCAGGGATGACGTAGCGGGTCCAGAGATCCATGCCGCCGTCCGCCTGCCTGAGCTGCTCGTCGGTGAAGTCGAGGATGACCATATCGTCCCCGAGGTTGGCCATCGCCTTGGTCACGGCGCTGGCCGGCACGCCGGCCGGGATGCCGAAGCCTGAGATCTGGCCGTTCTGCAGGGCGTCGGCGCTCGGCCCGTAGCCGACGTAGATCAGGTTGAAATCCTTCTCGATGTCAACGCCGAAATTGCCGAGGATGACCGCATTGGAGCCGATGGTTCCGGAGTTCTTCTTCCCCATCGACATCGCCTCCTCTTTCATGGCGGCCATGTCGGCGATGGTCCCGGTTTTGGCGAATTTCTTCAGCACCGCGAAGTGCTCGACGTTCTGCCAGAGCATGGTGACGGCGCGCAGGTTCTTCTGCGGTCCCTCGTCCCTGATCGGCCCGGTGCCGTTCCAGGCATAGGAGCCGAAGAGCCCCTGCAGGATGGCGAACTGCACCTCGTTCTCGCGCAGCAGCTTGACGTTCTCGCCCGAGCCGGCGGAGTTGATCGCCGACATGCCGATTTTCTGCTTCGGCTGGAGCTTGACCTTGACCAGGGTCGAGAGGGCGACGCCGACCGGGTAGTAGGTGCCGCCGGTCGATGCCGTTGCCATCAGGTAGTTGCGCTCTTCCTCCGCCCGGACGTCGGCGGCGGAGAATGTCCCGAGAAGAAGGGTGGTTGCCGCAAGGCAGAGAATGGTCCGTCTGATCCGCTTCATCATTTTGTCCTCCCCGTGTTAAGAGTGATCCGTGACTGGATGACAGCTTCGGGAAGCCGCCGGAAGCGGCTTCCTGCAAGGCAACACAAGACAAATTATAGCGGAAAAAAACGTCTTTGAAATCGATGCCGGGATTTCGAGTCGGCATCCGGTGCCGGGCCGGGTGTGAAGACTTCCCCGAGTTTCTGCTACCCGCAGCAGATCTTGTTGCGCCCCTGTTCCTTGGCGGCGTACAGGCGCTTGTCGGCGACCTCGAGCAGGGTCGAACCGTCGCTGCCGTCGGCATCGAAGGTGGCGGAGCCGATCGAAACGGTCAGCTTGCCGAGGGGCTGGGCCTCTTCGCCGGCGAACGGGTGCTCCTCGATCAGCTTGCGGATGTCCTCGGCGATCTCGCTGGCGATGGCGCCGGTCGCTTCCGGCAGCAGGGCGATGAACTCCTCGCCACCGTAGCGGGCGAGCATGTCGGAGACGCGCAGCCGGCTGTTGATCAGGCCGGAGATGGTCTTCAGGGCGTTGTCCCCTTCCGGGTGTCCGTTGACGTCGTTGTAGTTCTTGAAGTTGTCGACATCGACGAACAGCATGGAGAAACCGCGGTCGTGCCGCTTGCAGCGGAGCACCTCGACGGTGAGGGCCTCCTGGAAGTAGCGATGGTTGTACAGGCCGGTCAGCCCGTCGCGCACGGCCAGTTCCTTGAGGGCCTTGTTGGCGGAGATGAGCTGGTCGTTCTTGACCTGCAGCTCGCCGAGCAGGCGCCGGTTCTCCTCGATCAGCTGCGACTTCTCGATCGCCCGGGCGGCGACGTTGGAGATCATGTCGAGCTCCTCGAACGGCTTGACCAGGTAGTCGTAGGCCCCGGCGCGCAGGGCGGTGATGGCGGTGTCGAGGGAGGCGTGGCTGGTGATGATGACCACCTGGGTCTCCGGGCTGATCTCCTTGATCTTCTGCAGCAGCTCGAGGCCGTTCAGGTCCCCCATGACGATGTCGGTGAAAACGATCGGAAAGGGATCCTCGCGGAAGAGTTCCAGGGCCTCCTCGCCGTTGGCGGCCACGGTCACGTCATGGCCGTCGTCGGTCAGGACCTGGGAGAGGATGATGCGCAGCGACTGCTCGTCATCGACGACGAGGATGCGGCTTGTTTTTTCATTGTCGGTCATGGTGCCTCCGGTGCTAATGAATGCTTCCCGACCCCGGCTCGGCCGTGCGCCTGGTCGCCAGGTCGAACAGCTTGTCCCGGCTGTCGCCGTCGTCGGGGAAAGAAGCGATGCCGACCTGGATCAGGTCGGCGATTTCAATCTCCTGTCCGAGGACCGCCTGGGTCACCTCGTCGCAGAGCTGGATCAGGCACTGGGCGACCAGCAGCGCTCCCTGCTTGCCGGTTTCGGGCAGGATGATGCTCAGGGTGTGGTCATCGTAGCGGGCGACGATATCCGATTTGCGCAGCCGCTCCTGGATGGTCCGGCTCCAGCCCGGCAGGGCGCTGTCCATGGCCCTGACATGGTACTGGTCGCCGGCGATTTCGATGTCGGGGTTGAGCCGGACGAGGACGATCGAGAACTGGCGCTGATGTCGGGTGGAGCGATTCAGCTCCGAGTTGAGCGCCTCGTCGAAGTAGTTCGAACCGTAAAGGCCGGTCCTCTGATCCCTGATCTCGGCATTGAGGTTGCTGTTGATCTCCCGCAGGCGCTCGACCTCGTGCTGCAGGCAGTCGATTTCATGTGTCCTCTCCTCGAGCTGTTCGATCTTGCCGATCGCCCGGCCGAGGGTCTCGCTGATCGAGTCGAAATCGTTCCCGGTCTTGATCAGGTAGTCGAAGGCGCCGATGTTCATCGCCCTGATCACCGAATCGAGAGAGGGGAAGCTGGTCATGGCGATCACTTCGCATTCCGGCCGCTCGTCCTTGAACATCTGCAGGAGATCGAAGCCGTCCATGCCGGCCGGCAGGAGGTCGAGGAGAACCACCCGGGGGGACTGCCCGCGGAACAGCCGCAGCGCCTCGTCCGCCGTCGCCGCCGGGAGGGGGAGATGCCCCTCGTCCTCGAGCAGCTGACAGATGGCATTGCGGGTATGATCGTTGTTTTCGGCAACCAGGACCTGCATGACGAACGTGGGATCCCCCCTTTGTCAGGACATCTTCCGGAGTATGGGCGAGTTGGATCGACTTGTCAACTTCTGGCGGCGCCGAGGGGCGGCAGGACGATGGTGAAGACGGTCCCTTCTCCCGGGGTGCTGTTGACGGTGATCGTACCGTTGTGCTCCTTGATGATCCCGTAGCTGACCGAAAGGCCGAGTCCGGTCCCTTCGCCGGACGGCTTGGTCGAGAAGAACGGTTCGAAGACCTTGTCGCGGATCTCGTCCGGCATCCCGGGGCCGTCGTCGATGACCTCGATCTTGATATTGCTGTTGCCGCCCGGCGTCGACCGGACCGTCACCGTTCCCGGCGTCCCCTTCATCGCCTGCTGGGCATTGATCATCAGGTTCATCAGCACCTGCTGCAGCTGGTTGGCGTTCCCCTCCAGGTGCGGCAGGTCGGGGGCGAGCTCCTTGATCAGCCTGACCCGGTTGATGCTCAGCTGGTGTTCGACGATGGCCGCGGTGCTGTCGATGACGCTGTTGATGTCGATCCGGTCGAAGGCGACCTCCTCCTTGCGGGCGAACTTGAGCAGGTTCTCCATGATCATCTGGCAACGCTTGGTCTCCTTTTCGATCAGCTCGAGGTTCTGCCGGACGGGGGAGTCTTCGGCGACCTTCCTCAGGGAGAGCTGGGCCAGGCCGAGGATCCCCGCCAGCGGGTTCTTGACCTCGTGGGCGATGCCGGCGCCGAGCTGTCCGAAGGCCGACATCTTCTCCGACTGGACCAGCGCCTCCTGGGTCTTCTTCAGCGACTTTTCCCGATCATCCAGCTCGACGGCCATGGTGTTGAAGGAGTTCGCCAGGTCGCCGATCTCGTCGCGCGACGACGCCTTGATGCTGATGTTGAATTTCCCCTTGCCGAGTTCCTGGGTGGCGTTGGAAAGCCGCTCCAGCGGCCGGGTGATCAGGCGGGACCAGAGAATGCTCAGCAGGGCCGAGAAGACCAGCAGGGCCAGCGAAAGGATCAGCATGTTGGTGACCAGCTCCCGCGCCGTCAGGTAGGCGGCCGATTTCGGGACCTGGGTGACGGCCAGCAGGTCGCCGACCTGGATCGGCGCGAATCCGCCGATATAGGTGGCGGATTCGCGCTCGTATTCCCGGACGCCGAGCATCTGTCCGCCGGCCAGCACTTCGTCGAGGTCGAACGGCAGCGCGAATTTCTCCCGGCCGGCGACCCTTCCCTTGTCGGGGTGGGCCAGAAAGGTCCCGTCGGAGGAGACGATGAAGGTGTCGAAGACCTGCGACTGACGGCTGAGGTGCATCAGCCGGTCGAGAAGGATGCTGGCCGAGGCGACGGTCTGCTCCCGGTCCCGGGGGTCGGGGTTGGCGACCGCCAGGGTCATGATCGGCAGCGCCGCGTCCCAGGTCGCGTTGGCGATGAATGTCCGGCCGGCGAGGATCTCCTCCAGCGGCAGCGGGTTCTGGCGGCTGTAACGTTCGAGCGCTTCCCGGTTCAGCCCCTTGTTCTCGAGCATCCGGGCGTCGAAGACGGTGACCGGATCGCGCCCTTGCTGGTAGAGGGTGATCGAGACGAAATCCTCGAAATCGACGAAGGTCTTCTGCAACAGCTGGGCCTTGGCCCGCGACGGGATGCTCCGGTCGAGCATCAGCCGGGTGAAGACCTGCAGCCGCTCCCGGTAGCCGGTCAGCAGGGTCTCGGTCCGCGACGCGGCGTTGAGGGAGGTGGTCGAGGTCAGATCGTGGATATAGGCCTTCTTGTCCTCATGGAAGAGGTTGGCCATGATGAAGGTAATGATGCTGACGACGATGGTAATGACCATCAGCAGGGTCAGCAGGATCTTGAAGCGGATCGGGAATCGCAATGTACTCAGCATGGTTCGGTCCTGATGGATTTCAGCTGTTTATAGCAGATGGTCAAGGATTTTAGTACCTTCCGTTTATCATCCGGGAGCGGTAGCTGACGTTGCCGGCCGGGTCGACCGCCTCGACGACCACGAGGTTGATCCCCTGCCGGAGCCGGAGCGTGTGCACGAAACGGCCGTCGGCTTCCGGGTCGACCGCCTGCCCGGAGATGAAGACGCGCGCTCCGGGTTCGGTTTTGCCGGCAATCGTCACCTCGGCCTGCGTCGCCGGCTCGTCGGGGAAGCGGACCTCGAGCGCCGGCGGTTCCTGGTCCTGCTGCAGCTCGAAACGGCGGACCGGGCTGAACCGCCCTTCGCCGAGGGGGCTGATCGCGCTGACCTTCCAGAAATAACGCCCTTCGCGCAGGTTGCCGTGCCTGAACCCGGTGGTGTCGAGCACCCTGTCGACCAGCACGCGGGTGAACTGCTCGTCCTCGGCCAGCAGCAGGTGGTAGCGCGTGATTCCCGGCTGCCGCTGCCATTCCAGCTCGACCCGTGGCGGCAGGCTGCGGTAGGAGAAAACCGTTCCCGGGACCGGCTCCAGCGGCGTTGCCTGCCCGGGAAGGGTGACCGGCTCGGTCGGTGCGCGCTCCGCCTCGATCCGGGTCAGCTGGTTGGTTCCGAGGATGACGGTCTCTCCCAGCGCTTCGACCTCCCCTTCGCCGGCATAGATGGTGACGGCCGACGATTCGTCCTTGAAGACATCGATCTTGAACTCGACGCCGTCCCGGTCGCCCGGTTCCGTCTTGATGCGCGCCACCGCGTTCGGCGTTTCGACCTCGAGGTAGATGTCGCTCTCGTCGTCGCCGACGATTCGGCCACGCAGCTCGCCGTCGACGACGACCATGAAGGAACGCTTCTCCCTGAAGAGCAGGTCCTTCTCCATGCGGCGGATGACGATCAGCGAATTCTGCCCCAGATCGAGGATGTTCCGGTCGTCGAAGCGGATCGAGGCGCTCGAATCCTCGAGCGTCTGGACGGCATCGAGGTTCTGCAGCCGCATGCCGGTGCGGGCCCTGTTCCAGGCGATGTCATCCGCCTTTTTGCTCTTGACCGCGTTCCGGGTCTGGATCAGGGTCGCCGCCCAGCTTTCGTCGCCGCCGAGCGCCCCGGCCTCTTCCCCCTGGATCACCTGCAGCAAGCTTTCCCGGCGCTCGGCCGGTGACCGGTCGTTTGTCTGCTCCTCGAAAATGAACTGCAGCCCGCTCCCCT
>JBFHOZ010000028.1:0-17930 GCA_041592975.1 Desulfuromonadales bacterium | reverse complement strand
GGCGGTCAGCACGCCGCCGCGCAGCATCGGCAGGTGAATCCGAGCCAGCAGCTTCACTCCGCGCAGGCCGAGCAGCCGCGCCGCCTCGTCGATGCTCGGGGTGATGCGGTGCATGGTGCCGTCGATCGGCTTGTAACCGGCCGCCATGAAGCGGATGGCGTAGGCGAGCATCATGATGATGATCGTCCCCTGCAGGATCTGACCGGTTTCGATGCCGAGCAGGCTGCGCCCGATGTCGATGAGGAAATTGTCGGCGACGGCGAGCGGGATGAAGATGCCGACCGCCAGCACCGTGCCGGGGAGGGCGTAGCCGAGGTTGGCGACGCGGACCAGGGAGCGGGTGACCGTATCCGGGTGGCGTCGGGTGGTGTAGGCGAGGATGGTCGCCGTCGTGCCGATGGCGATCGCCGCCAGGATGCCGAGCATCAGCGAGTGCCAGAGGTAGGTCAGGTAGCGGCTGTTGAACTCCTCGCCGAACACCTCGAGGGTCCAGATAAGCAGCTGGACGGCCGGCAGCAGAAAGGCAAGCGCGAGGACGCCGGCCGCGTATCCGGAGACGCCCCATTTGCAGCAGCCGGTCAGCCGGATCCGCTCCGGCTTCGTGCTCTGGCGGGTTTCGCTAAAACGCATGCGCGAGCGCATCTTCTGTTCGACGGCGATGATCGCGAACACCAGCACGACCAGGCAGGATGAAAGCTGCGCCGCCGTCGATAGCGAGAAGAAGCCGAACCAGGCCTTGTAGATGGCGGTGGTGAAGGTGTCGTAGTTGAAGATCGAGACAGCGCCGAAATCGGCCAGCGCCTCCATCAGCACCAGCATCACGCCGCCGGCGATCCAGGGGCGCGCCATCGGCAGCACCACCCGGAAGAAGGCCCGCCAGGGCCCGCAACCGAGCGATTCGGCCGCCTCGAGCATCCTTTTCCCCTGGGTCAGGAAGGCGTTGCGGGCCAGCAGGTAGACGTAGGGGTAGAGGGCGATGGTCATCACCGCGACCACCCCGAAGGTCGACTGCATGTCGGGCAACCAGCTGCTCGTGCCGAACCATCTGCGGGCCAGGGTCTGGACCGGCCCGGCGAAGTCGAAAATTCCCAGGCAGACGAAGGCGAGCACGTAGGTCGGCATGGCCAGCGGCAGCAGCAGCGCCCAGGAGAAGAAGCGGCGCCCGGGGAAGTCGCAGACGGCCGTCAGCCAGGCGAGGCTGACGCCGAGCAGGGCGGTGCCGGTGGCGACACCGCCGACCAGCCAGGCGGTGTTGACGAGGAGCTCCGCGAGCAGGTTCTCGGAGAGGTGGCGCCAGATCGACGCGTCGTATTCGAGCCAAGAGGCAAAAATGACCGTCAGCGGGGTGATCACCAGCAGCGACACGACGATCGCCGCCAGCCGCCAGCCATCCGGCTGCCAGCGCCGCAAAACGGCGGGAAAGGCGCCCTGTTGCCAAGGCGCCTTTCCCTGTCCTGTTTCCTGTTGATGTCCGGCTGTCGCCATCGTTTCTCCGGTTGCGGTTAGCGGTAGCCGGCCCGATCCATCAGCTTGATCGCCTCGACCTGCAGTTCCCCGGCCTGGGTCAGGTTCTGCGGGCTCTTGCGGAATTCGCCCCAGGCGGCGACGTCCGGATGCGGCGCCACGTTCGGGTTGACCGGGTACTCCATGTTGCCGTCGGCAAAGAGGTTCTGGGCTTTCTCGCTCGACAGCCACTCGAGGAACTTGACCGCTTCGTCCCGGTTTTTGCTGTAGCGGGTGATGCCGGCGCCGGAGACGTTGACATGCACGCCCCCTTCGCCGCTCCCCTGGTTCGGCCAGTAGAGAGCCAGCTTCAGCTCGGGGTTCTTGCGCAGCAGGCGGCCGAAATAGTAGGTGTTGACGATGCCGACATCCCCCTGGCCGGCGAGAATCGCCTCCATGGCCTTGGTGTCGTTCGAGGTCGGCTCGGTCGCCAGGTTGGCCACCCAGGCGCTGACGATCTGCTCGGTCTTCTCGACGCCGTGCTTGGCGATCAGCATGGCGACCAGCGACTGGTTGTAGACCTTCTTCGAGGTGCGCAGCACCAGGCGCCCCTTCCACTTGGCGTCGCCGAGCGCCTCGTAGGTCGAGAGCTCTTCCGGCTTGACCCGCTCGGTGCTGTAGACGATGGTGCGGGCCCGCAGGGAGAGGCCGAACCAGCGATTGTGCTCGTCGCGGAGGAAAGAGGGGACATTGCTCTTGAGAACGTCGCTGTCGACCTGCTGCAGGACCCCTTCGCTGGCGGCGTGCCACAGGTTGCCGGCGTCGACGGTGATCAGCAGGTCGGCCGGGGTGTTCTCCCCCTCGGACTTGAGGCGCTGCAGCAGCGGGCCTTCCTTGTCGGTGATGAACTTGATGTTGACGCCGGTCTCCTTGGTGTACGCCTCGAAGAGCGGCTGGATCAGCTGCTCGTTGCGGGCCGAGTAGACGACCAGCTCGGTGGCCAGAGCCGGCAGGGATACGGCCAGCAGGGACATCGCTGCGATGAGAATTCTGAAGTTCATTTAAATTGATCCTTTCTGGTTCCTTCACAGAGGGTTGTTGGTGACGAAATATTTCGTACAGATTGAATGATGTCGAAAAAAAATGAAATTGAAAACGGATTTCAAAATAATCGTCTGCACCGCATTCGTCAAGAGTTTTGAGATTATATTTTACACATAAACGTTATCAAATCTTGCTGTTTTCCCGCAGGGGTGTCTGACGGTCGTGAAACATGCTAGAATAATTGAGGATATTTGCCAGGGGGTTTTATGACTGTCAACAGACCGGAGCCGGTCAAGGTGTCGCGGTTCGAGCCGGAACGGAGACAGGGGCTCGTGCTGGTCATCACCGGCCATGGCAAGGGGAAGACCACCGCCGCGCTCGGCATGGTTCTCAGGGCGGTGGGGCACGGCCTGAAAGTCGGGATCATCCAGTTCATGAAGGGGGATATGTACGCCGGCGAGTGGGACGGTATCAAGCGGTTCGGTGACGATGTCGAGCTCTTTTCGACCGGCAAGGGGTTTTGCGGCATCCTCGGCAACCCCTACAGCCGCGAGGAACACCGGGAGAACGCCCAGTACGCCCTCGCGCTCGCCCGGGAAAAGATCGAACAGCGGGCGTACGACCTGCTGATCCTCGACGAAATCAATAACGCCCGGCATCTCGGGTTGGTCGATATCGAGCAGGTCGTGGCGCTGATCGGCATGCGACCGGAGCAGATGCACCTGGTGCTGACCGGGCGCGACGCCCACCCCGATGTGATCGAACTGGCCGATACCGTCAGCGAGGTCAGGGAGATCAAGCATGCCTATCGTCAGGGGATCGAGCCGCAGCCGGGCATCGACTACTGAACCCACCCCGGACCATGAAATCTATGGCAACTGGCGATCTTCAGATTCAGCAAACTCCCCTACACGGTTGCGTCGGCATCCTGTGCGCCATCACGCTGGTGTCTGTCCTGCTGTTCCCGTGCGGAACCGCTGCCGAGGAGATCGACGGCGATACGCCCGGCGCTCCGCCAGCACCGACGGAGCAGCTCGAGCGGATGGGACCGTACCCCGACCCGGAGCTGAACCTGCCCGGATTCAGGGGGGTCGACGTGACCCACACCTACCTCTCTTCGACGGTCGAACGGCTGGCGCTGCGCATCGACACCTTCTTCGGTGAAAAGCGGATCTACGAGGAGGCGACCGGCACATACGTGCAGGCACGCGGCAGCGTGATCTACAGCCGGGGCGGGGAGGTCGATTTCAACGGCCGGTTCCGTGCAAAGGTCGATCTGCCGCAACTGCGGGAGAGGGCGAACCTGGTGATCGAAAGCGACGATGACCGGGATGCTGCCGAGGACTTCAACCGGATCACCACCGGCAGCAGCCTGGTCGACGAACTCGAGGATTCGGACGTTTCGGCGGCGCTGCAGGTTTTCATCAGGGAGAAGGATCGCTGGAATTTCAGCATCCGTCCCGGGGTGCGGTTTTCCGATCCGGTCGAGACCTTTGTCAAGCTCCGCTTCCGCCGCAACCAGCCGCTGGGGGAGACCTGGCATTCGCGCGGCACGGTCGAGGTCGGCTACTTCAGTAAGCGGGGGTGGCAGAACGAGTGGCAGCTCGACCTGGAACGGGACATCGGCGATGACAACTTCTTCCGTTCGAGTTCAACTGTCCTCTGGCGGGAGGATTTCCCCGGAAACCAGTTTCTCGGCCAGTCGTTCCAGGTGACGCACTTCATCGACAGCAACCAGCTGATCTCCTTCGAGGTTGGTACCAGCGCCGAAACGCGGCCGAACCTGCATGACACCTCCTATTTCAGCAGTATCCGCCTGCGTCGCAACATCCACCGCGGCTGGCTTTTTCTGGAGATCAAGCCGCAGGTCATTTGGGAACGGGAGAACAACTTCGAAGCCGACCCGGCGCTGGTCCTGACGCTCGAGGCGCTGTTCGGCGCCATGCATCTGTGAAAGCGGCGTCGCCTCAGGGAGGGAATATGCTCAGTCCTGGCAGGATGAAAATCGTCAAAACCGTTATCCTCGTTTCGTTGATCGCGCTGGTCCTGGTACCGCCGGCGTATCGCACCCTCTTCGAGTCGGTCCCGTTCAGGGCGGCGGACGAGGCGGGCAACGCCTATGTCGACCGCGCCTTCGACCGCGCCCTGGTCGCCTTCGCCCTGGCACGGGCGACCAACGCCATCATCTCGGTCATCCAGGACAGCGAGATCGACATCGCTCCCGCCGGCATCGGCGTCACCATCGCCATCGGCGAGGCGCTCGACCCGGTCAACGACATGATCGAACGCTTCTCCTGGGTCATGCTCGTCAGCCTGGTGTCGCTCGGCATCCAGAAGCTGCTGATCGAGATCGCTCCCTGGATCAGCGTCAAGTTCATCCTCCTGCCGGCGCTGGCCCTGTTATTGGCCGGTCTCTGGGTCGGTCGGGAGCGGGCGCGGAGGTTGAATCACTACGGGGTGCGGCTGGTGTTCCTGGCCGTACTGATCCGGTTCTGCATCCCGGCGGTGGCGCTGGTCAACGAGCAGGCTTACGGACTTTTCCTCGACCGCCACTACGTCAGCGCGGTCGAGGGGGTCGAGCAGGGGAATGCCGCCCTGCGCAGCATGGACCCGACCGCTCCGGGAGCCGTGCCCGGACAGGGGGAGGGGTTCTGGTCCGATCTCAGGAAGAGGGCCGGCAGGGTCATCGACGTCGTCGACCTGCAGAACCGCGTCAACCGGATGAAAGCGCGCCTGAGCGGCATGATCGAAAACATGCTGAAGATGATCGCGGTCTTTCTTCTCAACACCGTCCTGCTGCCGGTCGGATTCCTCTGGCTGCTGGTCCGGCCTTTCCGGATGGTTTCCGGTGGCGGGTCGGCGGAGCGCCTGGAGCAGCTGCTATTGCGGAGGATTGTCGGCGGGGCCGCGCCAGCAACCCTGGCGTCAGAAACCGTTCATCCAGGAGGGGATGGTCAGGATGCCGAGATTGACGAAAAGGACGAAAACGTAAAGTCCGATCAGTGACAGGTTGACGGTCAGCAAAACCAGGGCGCCGAGCCGTTTCAGGGCGACATGCTTCTTGGTTTTGAATCCGACCAGGGGGAAGATCCGGTAGAGATTGAAGGCGAGCAGGGCGCACAGGATCAGCAGCCAGCCGAGGGATGCGCCGAGGAAAAAGGGATCGGCGCCGAGCCAGAGGCCGGTGCCGATGACGATGGCGAGCGGCGCAAGGACGAGGCCGGAACGGAACCAGCTGGTGGAGACGATGCGGTTCTTGTTGGTCCACGATTCGAGGACGCTCTGGATCTGGTCGCCGATCTTGTCGATGATCCGCTTGACGCTCTCGCTGACCGTCGAGATTTCCACATAGGGGGAGGTGAAGCGGTTGAAGACGATCTGCAGGTCGATTGCTTCCGGCCGGCCGACCTTGAGATGCATCTTCAGTTCCCTGATCTTCGGACTGAACTGCTCCTCCTTGTACTGCCGGATCGATTCCAGCTGGATCGTCTCCTTCCCCTCGACGATCGTCAGGTTGTAGGTCCGCAGCGATGCGGGGTTCTTCAGATCGTAAAGGTTCATCATCTGGGTCAGGTCTTTTTTCAGGTAGGACGGGATGCGGGTGTTGAAATAGGTTTCGAGCTGGGTGACGAGGCGCTTGTCCACCGTGCAGGACGGCAGCGGGATCCGTTTGGTCAGCTTTTTCATTGCCCCCCCTTGAAAGGCTGTTGGTCACGATCCTGCCATCATAGCCCTTCGCCCGAGAATCTGCAAGCTAACAGTACGAATTTCTTCATGTAATCGGAGCGCTTGTGTTATAGTCTGATGGTTGTTTCGAACCTCAGCGTCAGTTCATGGCCGAATTCTGATGAAACGATTTCTCAATTGGATTCTTGTCGGGCCGCCCCTGCGGGTTCTGCTCGTCATTGCCGTGCTGACCGGCAGTCTTGTCGGCATGCCGCTGATCGAATCGCTCGACCTCGCCCTGTTCGACCGGCTGGTCCGGCTGCGGCCCGCGAACAGCAGCGACCGGGTCGCCGTCGTCGCCATCGACCGGGAAAGCATCTCGCGGATCGGCAGCTGGCCCTGGCCACGGACCTACCTGGCGGAGATGCTCGAGCTCGCGGCGGAGAAGGGGGCGACCGGGATCGGTCTGCATCTGGTCCTGCCGGCCGAGGAATGGAACCCGGGACTGGCCGGCATGCGTTCCCTGCGCCGCAAGCATGGGCTCGACAACAGGAAAAGCCCGCTCGGTCGCGCGTTCGTCGAAATGGAGGCGGCCATCGACGGCGACCGCAGCTTGCGCGAGGCGCTCGGGGCAGGCGCCACGGTCGTCGCTCCCTACCTCATGCTGCGGGATGCCCGGGATGCGGGAGACAGGGGGGCGAATATCCCCCCGCACCTCAACTGGTCGAATCCCGAGAAGAACTGGCAGGCGAGCCTCGCCAGCCTGCACAACCCCTTCCGCGATTTGTGCCGGCCCCTGGCGGCCAAAGGCCTGTTGACCAGCTTCCCCGACCTGGCCGGGCAGGCCCCCCTGCAGGGGCATATCACCATCGATGACGATTTTACCGGCACTCCCCGCTACGTCTCCCTGCTCAAGGAATACGACGGCAAGCTCTTCCCGTCCATGGCTCTGCAACTCGCCGGGGTGGCCGACGGCAAGAAGAATCCTTACCTGAAGCTGGACGGGGGATCGCTGCTGCTCAACGGCCGGCCGATCGCCACCGGCGACGATTTCGCGGTCTTCGTCAACCCGGTGACCGCCGCGGCGATCCCGCAATACGCGTTTGCCGACGTCGTCAACGGCCTTCTGCCGGAAGGGGCCCTTGCGGATAGAATCGTCCTGATCGGCCTGACCTTTCCGACCGTCACGGCCGGCGGGGTGATTCACATCCCCGAGCCGTCCCCGGTGGTTGCCGCCGCCGCCGTGGTCGCCGACCTGATCGCCGGCACCGCCATCGTCAGACCGTACTGGGGGTTCCTGCTGGAGGCGGCCGTCCTCGTCTATCTCGGAATCTTCCTCGTGCTCGTTTTGCCGCGCCTCAACCTCGGCCTGGGAGCGCTGCTGCAGCTGCTGTTCTTCGGCAGCTGGGCCGGTGCGGTGACCGCCCTGCTCACCCTCAAGGGGATGTGGTTTCAGCTGGCGCCGCACCTGGTCGTCTTGCTCGCCGGCCTTGCCCTGATCGCCCTGCAACGCTACCTGACCCGGGGGGGGCAGCGGTTCGAGGACCTGAAGATGCTCGGCCTCTCCTTCCAGTCGCAGGGGATGCTCGACATGGCCTTCGACAAGTTCCGCGAATGTCCGGTCGGCGACAAGTCGATGAAAGAGATCCTCTATAACCTCGGGCTCGATTTCGAGCGCAAGCGGATGTTCAACAAGGCGATCGCCGTCTACAGCCACCTGCTGAAGGGGGGGCGCTTCAAGGACGCCAAGAAGAAGGTGGCCGAACTGAAAGAGATGGAGAAGGCGGTGGTCTTCGGCGGCAACGGCAGCAAGGACGGCACCATGGTGATCGGCCGCGGGGCGACGGCACCGACGCTCGGCCGCTACGAGATCGTGCGCGAGCTCGGGCAGGGAGCGATGGGGACCGTTTACCTCGGGCGCGATCCCAAGATCAACCGCGAGGTGGCGATCAAGACCCTCAACCTGCAGGAGGTCGAGCCGGACCAGCTCAAGGAGGTGAAAGAACGTTTCTTCCGCGAGGCCGAAGCGGCCGGTCGCCTCAATCATCCGCACATCGTCACCATCTACGACGCCGGCGAGGAGCACGATCTGGCCTACATGGCGATGGAGTTTCTCGACGGCAGCGACCTGTCGGCGCACTGCACGGCGAAGTGCCTGCTGCCTCCCGGCGAGGTCATGCGCATCGCCGCCGAGGTCGCCGCGGCCCTCGCCTACGCCCACCGGAACGATGTCGTGCATCGCGACATCAAGCCGTCGAACCTGATGCTGCTGGCGAACGGCCAGGTCAAGGTGACCGATTTCGGCATCGCCCGGGTGGTCAACTCGTCGCAGACCCAGACCGGGACCATCCTCGGCACGCCGAGCTACATGTCGCCGGAGCAGGTCTCCGGAAACCGGGTCAAGGGGGCGTCCGATCTCTTCTCCCTCGGCGTCGTCTGCTACGAGCTGCTGTCGGGGCAGAAGCCGTTCGTCGGCGACAGCCTCGGAGCCCTGATGCACAATATCGCCAACGTCAAGTACACGCCGCTCAGGAAGGTGAAATCCGACCTGCCGGAGTGCTGCTACGCCGTTGTGCGCAAGTTGCTGAAAAAGGACGTCAAGGACCGCTACCGCAATGCGGACGAAGCTGCCGAAGCGCTCAGGAAGTGTATCGGCAAGACAGGCTGAACATGCAGATACGGGCAGAAGGTTTGACCGACATCGGTCGGCGCCGGCAGAGCAACGAGGACAGCCTTTCCCTCGACGCGCGGCAGTCGCTCTACGTCGTCGCCGACGGCGTCGGCGGACAGCCGGCGGGGGAGATCGCCAGCCGGCTGGTCGCAGAAAAACTCCCGCAGATCGTTTCGCGCCTTGCAGGGAGCGACGCCCCGGCGGGAGACGTTCTCGACCGCGCGATTCGCGAAGTCAACACCGAGCTTCTCGCCGCCGCCGCCGGCAACCCGGCCTGGTTGGGGATGTCGACCACGGTGGTCGCCGCCTGGTGCCGCGCCGGGGAGGTCTGCATCGCCAACGTCGGCGATTCGCGCGCCTACCTGATCCGTGACCAGCAGATCGAGCAGCTCACCGAGGACCACACCGTGTTCGCCGAGCAGCAGCGCGACGGGCTGGCGGCAGACGAAGCCGACAGTCGCATGGCGCATGTCCTCACCCGATGCCTCGGCCTCGAGGAGCAGGTGGAGGTGAACGTCGGCTCGCTGCCGGTGAAAAGCGGCGACCGGGTTCTGCTCTGCAGCGACGGCCTGACCGATTCCCTCTCCGAGGAGGTCATCCGCTCAATCGTCCTGTCGAGCTCCGGTCCCGGAGAAGGGTGCCGCATGCTGGTCGAGCTTGCAAACCGCAACGGCGGACATGATAATATCACCGTCGTGCTGATTTTCCTGAACGAAGGAACGATCAAGACCAAAATTTCCAATCTCTTTGCCAGGAGGTCCTGAATGCCCCGTTTACTGCTCAAGTTCAACGACGATGTCCTCAAGGTGATCGATTCCAGCAAGGACCTGATCACCATCGGGCGCAACCTGAAGAACGACATCCAGATCGACAACCTGGCGGTCTCGAATTTTCACGCGCACATCGTCTGCCAGCTCGGCCACTATTTCGTCGAGGACCTCGGCAGCACCAACGGCACCTTCGTCAACGACCGGAAGATCAGCAAGTGGGCCCTGGTCGACAACGACGCCATCACCATCGGCAAGCACACCATCGTCTTCCTCAACGAGAAGATCACCGACGAGAGCGTCGGCATCGAGGAGCTGCAGATGGAGAAGACCATGATCCTCGACACCAGAAAGCAGCGCGAGCTGATCGGGGACGCGGCCCCGTTGGAGTCCCTTGAGCTGTCCGGGCCGGTCGCCGAGCTCGAGGTGCTCTCGGGCAACGTCGACCCGTCGCGCTATCGACTGGCCGGCCGGCTGACCCTGGTGGGCAAGGACGCCGAGGCCGAGGTCAGGCTCGGGGGGATGCTGGCGCCGAAGATCGGCTGCTTCATCTCCCGCGATCGCTCCGGCTACGGCCTCATTCCGCCGGAGAAGAAGAACAAGGTCCGGTTGAACGGTCAGGAGGTCAGGGACGCCGCCAGTCTCAAGTCGGGGGACCAGATCGAGATCGGCAGTGTCAAGCTGCGCTTCATGCTGCCTGAGGGATAGTTTCAACAGGGGTTGCCGCAAGACGTTGCGCCGCCGGGACGAAAATCACCGGGGAATCTCTCTGCTTTCGTGTTTCCCCTGTGTGGCGACTCGCAGGCTCCTGGCGAAACCCTGACTTGCCTACTGGAGGAAATTTTGAGCAATCGTCCAAACGTCATCGTTGCCGACCGGGATGAGCGGTTCCTGGTTTATCTTTCGACCCTGCTCGGAAGGATGAATTTCGAGGTGTTGCCGGTCAGGAGCGCCCAGGAGGCCTTCGAACTCGCGCGCATCGTCAAGCCGGACCTTTTCTTTTTCGAGGCGGCCTGCGGTGACGCGGAGAATCTCGAGACTATCAGGAAAATCAGCAGGGACAACCGCCTGACGAAGACGCCCTTCATCATGGTCGGCGACAGCGATGCATGCGCCGAGCAGTATTTCGAAGCCGGGTGCAGCGATTTCGTCACCAGGCCGATCGGGCTTACCTTCCTGCATCTTTCGCTGCAGAAATGCCTGCCGAACCGGGAGGGGATGAGGCGGTACCTCCGGGCCCCTTTCAACCGGAACATCACCTTCGAGTTCGCCGGCCTGGAGGTCAGCTGTTTCGCCATCACCCTCTCCGAGGGGGGGGTATACCTGAGGACGAACAAGCCTCTTCCGGTCAACAGCAAGGTGAGTGTGAAACTGCCGCTCGAACCGGGGGAGGTGATTCTCGACGGGACGGTGATCTACACCATGGGGCTGGCCAAGGGGCCGTTTCTGATTCCGCCCGGAATGGCGATATTGTTCAACGAGGAACAGCAGGACAGTCGCGTCAAACAGGACCTGAGCGACGAGATCTGCCGTCTGCTGATCGGGGACATCGTGGACGAGCAGGAGGAGCCGGTGTTCAGGTGCGGCAGGGAGACGGACGATTCGCCCGACACCCAGGGGTAGCGTCTTTTCAGGGCCCGATGCGCCGGCGCTAGTGGACTCGCGCTTTTCGTCGCTTGAAAAGGATGCCTCCCTTGCTGGCGGACGATGGGGCGAGAAAAGAGCGAGCCTCCCGTTGCAGAATATCCATCGGGACTCGAAGTTTTATAATTTATCGGGCGCTGCGCTGGTTGTATCAACTTTTCCGGTTGTCTACAACCTCCAGGACTCACATTAGGATGTTGGTTTGAAATACTTTAATTTGAAAGGGACCAGAATCGCATTCCGGTCCCTTTTGACTGATCCGTCTTTCGCTTTAAGAAATCCAATGAGGGCCTTTCAGTCCTCCTTCTTCAGCGCCTCGAAGGTCAGCGACGCCGAGTTGATGCAGTAGCGGTCGCCGGTCGGTTTCGGCCCGTCGGGGAAGACGTGGCCGAGGTGGGCGCCGCAGCGGCTGCAGTGGACCTCGGTGCGTGTCATGAAGAAGCTGGTGTCGGTTTCGGTGCCGACGTTCTCCGGGGCGACCGGCTGGTAGTAGCTCGGCCAGCCGGTGCCGGAGTCGTACTTGGTGTCGGAGTGGAACAGGTCCAGGCCGCAGGCGACGCATTTGTAGACGCCGCGCTCCTTGTGCTTCCAGTATTTTCCGCTGAAGGCTCTCTCGGTCCCCTTCTCGCGGGTGATGTGGTAGACGTCCGGGCCGAGGATTTCACGCCATTCCGCTTCTGTTTTTTCGATTTTTTCCGTCACGATATAGCCTCCGTCCTTGACCGAATAGACCTTGAGGGTGTCGGGCCGTTCAAGGGCCCCGGCGGCGCTGGCGCTGAAAGCGAGCAGGGCCAGCAGGTTGAGGGTTGCGGCGAGCCGGTACATGGTCTCTCCTTTTTTCCGGGTTTGTTCCCAATATACCATATCCCGGGGCTGTCACGCCGGGGGGCGGTGTGCGTGCCGGTCGACAACGGCGGCCGTTTCACTTATTATTCTGTATAACGAATATCCACTCCTCACGGGAAAGGGTCGTCTGAATTGATGGTGACACGTAAAGTTGTCGGTTTCGCCGAGGGGTTTTCCTATCCCTTCCGGGCCGGGCATTTCCTGATCGCCAACCCGCGGCTGCTGCTGTACGTACTGGTCCCGTTTCTGATCAACACGGTGGTCTTCGCCGGCGCCGTCTGGTTCGGGCTCGACTTCTTCGAGGAGACGGTGACGGCGATGCTCCCGCAGGGGGAGGCCTGGTACTGGGTGGTGCTCTACTACTTCCTCTGGGTCGTCGCCGTCATTGCCACGGTGGTGATCTGCTTTTTCCTCTTCGCCGTCGTCGGCAACCTGATCGCCTCTCCCTTCAACGACCTGCTGTCGGAGAAGACCGAGGCGCTGCTGACCGGCATGCGGAGCGACGAGCCGTTCCGGCTGGGCGCTTTTCTGCGCGAAAGCCTGCACATCCTGCTCGATGACCTGCTGAAGATCGCCGCCTTCGTCGCCGGCATGCTGGTGCTTTTCGTCCTGTTCCTGCTGCCGGCGGTCGGCCCGGCGCTCTATGCCCTGCTGTCGGCCATCTGGACGGCGCTCTTCCTGGTCGTCGAGTACACCGGGTTCATCTTCTCCCGCCACAAGCTGACATTCCGCGACCAGCGGCAATTCATCCGCCAGCGCAAGTTCGCTTCTCTCGGTTTCGGCCTAGGGGCGCTCTGCCTGCTGGCGATCCCGTTCCTGCAGTTCTTCACCATCCCCCTCGGGGTGATCGGCGCCGTACACTTCTGGTACGACAGTACCCGAAAACAGGTCCCGGGGGCGGCCGATGCTGCGTGAGACCGCCATCGCCGCGGCCGAGGCCGGCGCCCGCATCCTGACGGAGAAGTTCGGCACGACGCTCCGGGTCGAGCACAAGGGGGCGGTCGACCTGGTGACCGAGGCGGACAGGGCGGCCGAGACGGCGATCGTCGATCTCATTCGCCAGAGGTACCCAAACCACGACATCCTCGCCGAGGAGGGGGACTACGGATCGCGCAGCGGCCGCCATCGCTGGATCATCGATCCCCTCGACGGCACAACAAATTACGCCCACGGCTTCCCCTGGTTCGCCGTCTCCATCGGCCTCGAGGTCGACGGCGAGGTGCGGCTCGGCGTGGTTTTCAACCCCAGCATGAACGAGCTGTTCGTCGCCGAGAAGGGGGAGGGCGCGACCCTGAACGGCCGGCCGATCTCGGTCTCGAAGGTCGCCCGCCTCGACCAGGCGCTGCTGGCGACCGGCTTCCCGTACGACCGCAAGGAGTCTGCGGCCAACAACTACGACAACTTTGTCAATTTCCAGCAGGCCGCCCAGGCCTGCCGGCGCCCCGGGGTCGCCAGCCTCGATCTCGCCTGCATCGCCGCCGGCCGCTTCGACGGCTACTGGGAGATGAAGCTCAAACCGTGGGACGTCGCCGCCGGCACGCTGCTGGTCGAGGAGGCCGGGGGAGTCCTCTCCGACTTCGCCGGCAACCGGTTCGATATCCATGGCCGGGAATGCCTCGCCAGCAACGGGCTCGTGCATCGCCAGATGCTCGACATCCTGCGTTCCGGGACCCGGCCATGAAAATCCTCTGGCTGACTCTGTCCTTCATTCTGCTTCCCCTCGTATCAGCGGCCGCGACGTTCACCCCGGAGGAGAACCTCCGCCGGCAGTACGAAGAGTTCCGCGGGGAAGCCGACAGGGGCGGGCATCCGCCGCTGTCCGATGACCGGCAGCTGGTCGAGGCCTACCTCGTTTACGGCCAGAGGGCGCTGGAAGATGGGGATGCCGAGGCGGCCATCCGTCACTTTCGCTCCGGCCGCGAGCTCTCCCCGGAGGACGGCCGCTTCAGCCTTCTTCTCGGGCTCGCTTACTCCCGCCTGACGGATAACGAACTGGCAGAAATGCATCTGCTCGAAGCCCGTCGCCTGATGCCGGCGAGCCTCGAGCCGCTCCGGCTCCTCGCCGCGCACTATTACCGCGCCGGCGAACTGCCTCAGGCCGAGGAGGTGCTGGTTGAACTTCTCCGGCGGGATCCGGAGGATGGCGAGTCGGGGAAGCAGCTGGAGAAGCTCCGGCGGGAGATCGGGGTCGAAGCTGCAATGACCCGTGATGTCAACGCGATCTTCAGCATCAAGTTCGATGAAGAGAGACATGAGGAGCTGGCCGGACGGGTTCTCGAAATCCTGCAGGACGCCTACGCCGAGCAGGGTTCGCTGCTCAACCATTATCCGCGGGAGACCATCCAGGTGATCCTCTACACCCGGAGCGATTACGACATGGCCACCGGTGCGCCCCCCTGGTCGGCCGGACGTTTCGACGGCAAGATCAGGATTCCGGTCGGCACCTCCCGGGTCGCCGCGGCCGATCTGCGCCGGGTTCTCGACCACGAGTACAACCACTTCCTTGCCCAGAAGGTCAGTTCCGGCAAAGCGCCGGCCTGGCTGTACGAAGGGCTGGCGATGATCGCCGAGGGGCATCCGGCACTGTTTCCGGAGCGCCTTGCCGCGGCCGCCGCATCGGGAGGACTGATCGGTTTCGCCGAACTCGATGGGAGCTTCGAACGTCTCGATCATGACGACGCCCTGCTCGCCTATGCCCAGTGCCATTCCTTTGTCGCCTTCCTGCGCGACCGCTTCGGCTGGCACGTGCTGAAGGATCTGCTCGCCACCTACGGCCGCGGCGCGTCGACCCGCGAGGCGTTTGCCAGTGTTTTCGAGGGCTTCGGCCTCGATTACGACCTGCTGCTCGACGAGTGGCTGGGAAGTTTGTGAATTTTTAACATGAAATCGGGGGTTTAGGGGTTGTCGCCGGCCAGGACAGGGATTATATTTTAGGTATGGAGTTCATCTCTGGACTCTGCCTAACGTTGACGATGTCTGCCGGTGTGACACAACCCTGCCGGCAGGCCCAGCCGTAGAAGGAGGATGCATGATCGAGATGAAGCCGGGCGCGCCCCACGAAGCCGTGAATCCGTCACTTGATGAAAACATCTCCCGGGTCGACCAGGATCTGCAGATCATGGAGGCCCATTCCGCCGAAATGGCCGCCGCCGAGGAGGGTATCCAGGATTCAATGAAGAAGTGGGACCGCGAATACAAGGATTCTCATTTTCACAGCGTGCCGAGAGGACGCAAACACCAGCGCTGATCTCCGCTGCTCCAGACAAGAAAGGCCCCTCCATTCGAGGGGCCTTTCTTGTCTGGAGATTGCATCCGGAGGCTAATTGATGTTTTCCGGCTCGTGCGGTTCCTCCTCCGCCTTGATCCGTTCGATCTCCTCGATCAGGGATGCTGCGGTGTGTTTCAGGGAGTCGATCTGGGAGAACATCGCCTTGACGTCGGGTTTGCCGAGGATCCCCTTCTCGCCGGCCTCGCGCAGGTCGTCGATCATCTTGCCGAGGTCGCCATGGGCCTCGCCGATCTTCTTCTGGACGGCGTTCAGATCGATCTTCTTCTGCACGATCCGCTTGTACTGGTTGGCCTTGAAGGTGGCGCTGTGGAAGGTCTTCAGGGTCGAGTGCCAGAGCTTCTCGGTCGTCGATTCGCCGTTGGTCTGTTCTTCCTGCTGTTCGTTCTGTTCCTTGTGTTCGGCCATTTTTACCTCCTCTACCGTACTGTCCCTCAATCATATCATCGCCTCCGGGACGGTCAAGGCGGGGCAATCCACATCTTCCCTTGCCCCGGTTGACCGGTTCGTCTAAACTATGCAGATTCCAGATCCGAGGAGGAGACATGGTTCCAACCGAGAGGGGACAGACGAAATTCCAGATCAACCTGCGCCGCTACCTGCGGGAGAGCGGCGTCGATCGCGACCTGACGCGGATCATCTGCGAAATCGCCAACGCCTCGAAGTATATCATCAATGCCATCCGCACCGGCGATCTCGGGGTCGCCGGGACGTCCAACCTCTACGGCGAGCAGCAGCTGGCGCTCGATGTCCTCTCCGACCGCATCATCACGAAACGGCTGGTGCACTCCGGAGTCGTCGCCAACATCGCCTCGGAGGAGGTGGCCGAAATCACCCCGGTCACCTATCCGACCAACGGCCGCTATTCGGTCGCCTTCGATCCCCTCGACGGGTCTTCCCTGGTCGACGTCAACCTCGCCGTCGGTACCATCGTCTCGATCTACGAGGGGGACGACCTGCTGCAGCCGGGACGCAACCAGGTCGCGGCGCTCTACGTCCTCTACGGTCCGCGGACGACCATGGTCGTTTCGACCGGCAACGGCGTCCACGAGTTCGCCATGAACCTGCTGATGGAGTTCGACCTGGTGCAGGAGAATATCCGCCTGGCCGGCCCGGCCAGGGTCTATGCGCCGGGCGGGACGCGGGCCAAGTATTCGCCGGGGACCGAGAAGTTCACCCGGCACCTGGAGAGCAACGGCGCCAAGCTTCGCTACAGCGGCGGGTTCGTCCCCGACATCAACCAGGTGCTGATCAAGCGCGGCGGGGTGTTCATGTACCCGCACCTCACCGATGCCCCGCAGGGGAAGCTGCGGGTCCTGTACGAACTGAACCCGATGGCGTTTCTGATCGAGCAGGCCGGCGGCGCCGCCTCGACCGGCCGGGGCCGGGTTCTCGACCTGCAGCCGGAGAGCATCGACGAGCGCGCCCCCATTTTTATCGGCAGCAAGGAAGAGATCGAAAAGCTGGAGCGGTTTATCGCCGAGGAAGGGTGATTTCGCAATGCAATTCCCGGTGGGGAGAGCGGCGGCACGCTCCTCGGGTCGCGTGTTCTCTCCCCGCGCTCAGACGTCCCGGCAGCTTTCAGCTGTCCGGGCGCTCTGTTCCGCCCGCCTGAGCGTGACGCTGTTCTTGCCGCTCCGCTTGACCTGATACATCAATTCGTCGGCCTGGTGAATGACCTTCTGCAGGTCCATATCGCGCAAATCCTCGCAGGTGACCGCCCCGATACTGAACCCGATCGGCCAGCTGTTGGCCCAGGCTGTACTGTTCAGCTGGCGATGCAGCTTGCCAAGAGCCTTCTCTGCTTCCTCTTTCCCCGTTTCGGCAAACAGGACCGCGAATTCGTCGCCGCCGAGGCGGGCGACATGGTCGGTTGCGCGCAGGCTCGCCTTCAGGCAGGCCGCAACGGCCCGCAGCACCCGGTCGCCCACCTCATGGCCGAGCGCATCGTTGACCTTTTTGAATTCGTCGAGGTCGATGTAGGCGATCGTCAGGGGGTGCTCGTAGCGGAGCGCCCTGGTTCTCTCGTTATCGAGCCGCTCGAAAAAACTCCGGCTGTTGAGGAGCCCGGTCAGGCTGTCGGTCCCGGCCAGCGCCCTGAGTTCGGAGAGCAGGCGGCGGATGTGAACCAGCAGGTATGTGACCAGCAGGAAAAAGCCGAGCCGGACCACCATGTTCCAGACCGGAATCATCGGGTGGGAATAGATATGCCCCGAGCGCAGATCGATCACCAGCCAGACCAGGGCGGCGAGGGAGGCCATGGTAAATCCGGCAAGGCGCCCCGAAAACCAGGCGGCAAAGGCCGTTGGTGCCAGGTAGGTGATCGAGAACGACAATTCGTTTCCCGAGGCGAGATCGGCCATGGCGCAGCCGGTGAGCAGGAAAAAGGAAAACAGTATCCGCTGCCAGGCGGGCCTCGACGCAACCCAGCGGTCTGCCGTCAGCCAGTATCCGCTGTTCTCAGACACGGAAACTTCCTTCCCAAAGCCCCTTGAAAAAGTGCCGGGCGTTGCTCCCCAGGGAGCGGCTGTCGTAACCCCCTTCCTGGACGATCACGGTCGGC
>JBFHOZ010000027.1:0-18699 GCA_041592975.1 Desulfuromonadales bacterium | reverse complement strand
GAAGGAGACCGAGTGGCTCGGCGAACAGCGCTATTCCGGCGAGCGCAAGCTCGAGAACCCGCTGGCGGCGGTGCAGATGGGCCTGATCTACGTCAACCCGGAGGGACCGGACGGCAATCCCGATCCGGTCGCCTCGGGGCGCGACGTACGCGAGACCTTCGGCCGAATGGCGATGAACGACGAGGAGACCGTGGCGCTGATCGCCGGCGGCCACACCTTCGGCAAATGCCACGGCGCCGGCGACGCAGCAAAAGTCGGCCCGGAGCCGGAAGCGGCGCCGATCGAGGAACAGGGGCTCGGCTGGAAATCGAGCCACGGCACCGGCAGGGGGGCGGACGCCATCACCAGCGGCATCGAGGGGGCCTGGAAGGCGAACCCGACCCGGTGGGACATGGGCTACCTCAAGGTGATGTTCAAGTACGACTGGGAGAAGGTCAAGAGCCCGGCCGGCGCCTGGCAGTGGCTCGCCAAGGACGTCGAGGAGGAGGACATGGTCGTCGACGCCTTCGATCCGAAGAAGAAACATCGGCCGATGATGACCACCGCCGACCTCTCGCTCAAGTTCGACCCGATCTACGAACCGATCGCGCGACGCTACCTCGAGAACCCCGGCGCCTTCGCTGACGCCTTCGCCCGCGCCTGGTTCAAGCTGACCCACCGCGACATGGGCCCGAAGGCCTGCTATCTCGGACCGGAGGTCCCCGACGAGGACCTGATCTGGCAGGACCCGGTGCCAACCGTCGATCACCCGTTGATCGATGCCAATGACATCGCTGCCCTCAAGCAGAAGGTTCTCGCCTCGGGCCTGACCATTTCGCAGCTCGTGTCCACGGCCTGGGCCTCGGCTTCAACCTACCGCGACTCCGACCGGCGCGGCGGCGCCAACGGCGCCCGCATCCGCCTCGCCCCGCAGAAGGACTGGCCGGTCAACCAGCCGGCCCGGCTGCAGGGAGTGCTGCAGACCCTCGAAGGGATCCAGAAGAGCTTCAACAGTGGCGACACGCGGGTCTCCCTGGCCGACCTGATCGTCCTCGGCGGCTGCGCCGCCGTCGAGCAGGCGGCGAAGAGAGACGGCGTCGACGTCAGCGTCCCCTTCCGCCCGGGACGGACGGACGCGACCCAGGAGCAGACCGATGTTCAGGCTTTTGCGCCCCTCGAACCGGAAGCAGACGGCTTTCGCAACTACCTCAAGCAGGAGTACTCGGTACCGGCCGAGCAGATGCTGGTCGACCGGGCGCAGCTGCTGACCCTCTCCGCCCCGGAGATGACCGTCCTCGTCGGCGGCTTGCGCGTCCTCGGCGCCAACACCGGCCAGGAGAAGCACGGCATCTTCACCGACCGCCCGGAAACGCTCTCCAACGACTTCTTCGTCAACCTGCTCGACATGGGGACCGAATGGAAGCCGGCATCCGAAAAGGGCGTCTACGAGGGGCGGGACCGCGCGACCGGCAAGGTGAAATGGACCGGCACCCGCGTCGACCTGGTCTTCGGCTCGAATTCGCAGCTGCGGGCGCTGGCCGAGGTCTACGGCAGCGCCGATGCCCGGGAGAAGTTCGTCAGGGACTTCGTCGCCGCCTGGGACAAGGTGATGAGCCTCGGCCGTTTCGATACCGCCTGAGTCTCCGGATGGAGGATACGAAAAAGGCGCGCAGAAGCATCTGCGCGCCTTTTCTGTTTTCCGGCGTCTGATCCGCACCGCTCCGGATCTCATTCGTCGAGGCTTGTCTCCCGCAGCGCGGCGTGCAGGCTTTCCGCCAGCCGGCGCCGCAGCTCCGTCCATCCCCTCCCCGGTCGGACGAGAGCCTGGTTGACCTCCAGTTCGATGCCGACGTAGTCGTGGCTCCTGTAACGCTCGCGGTAGGTCGTGAGGTGGCTGTCGCTGACTCCCCGGTAGGGGACATTGTAGCGGACCCGCAGCCGCGCATGCCTCTCGATCAGGGCAGCCTTCCAGCGCGCCGCGAAATACGCCTCCTCCGGCCGGCCGGGATCGTAGAGCAGGCCGATATCGACCTCGCGCTCGTTGCCGTCGAGGATCGGGGTGAAGGAATGCACGGAGACGTGAATGACCCTTTTCTCCTCGGCGTGCCGGGCTGCGATCCAGCCCGAGGTCTTCTCCCGGAAAGGGCGGTAAAACTCGTCGTCCACCCCCTCCTTGTCGCCGGCGGCAAGGTTGCGGCTGAAGTCCGACCAGCGGGAGCGGTTGTGCGGCGAGCGGTTGTGATCGACCAGCAGCCGGCTCACCTCGGCGGAAAAGCAGGGAGCACAGAGAGCGTCCGCCAGGGTGCGGGCCAGCTCGAGGGCGCCGGCGTCCCACCCCCGGTGAGAGGAGAGCACATCCTCGACGTCCTCGAACAGGTGCCGCCACCGCAGCGGCACGGTGTTCACGGCGTGTTCGCAGGTGATGATCAGGGCGGCGTCAGCCATGGAACACCCTCCCCTCCGCGAGGCAGGCGCACAGCTCCCGGTAGACCTCGGCCAGTTGCCCCCGTCCGGGCTCGGCGCCGAGGGCGACGAGGATCCGTCGCGCCAGCGGCCCGGAGTCGAGGATGGTCTGCAACGGCTGCCACGCTTCATTTTCCCTGGCAACGAGGCGATCGGCCAGGCTGCGCCACAGTTCGCCGACCGAGAGCCGCGCGCCGCGGAGACCGAACAGCGCCAGGTAACGCGGGTCGCTGACGACGGCGGCGCGCCCGTCACGCAGCACGTCGTTGAAGATGCCCGCCAGGGTTGTCTCCGTCCAGAGTTTCTGCTCGTTCCAGGAGGCCTGGACTTCGGCGACCAGCTCGCGCAGCACCTCGACCACGAGGGCGATGATCGCCAGGTCGGCCTGCGGGCTCTCCTGGACGTCGAGCAGGCGGATCTCGATGGCGTTGCGCTCGAAGCGGGCGATCGCCCCCCGCGAGTTGAGCCATTCGTATTGCAGGATCTTCTCCGGGTCGTGCGGCGCGATGTCCCGGTAGAGGCTGTCGAGAACCTTCTGCCGGTACGCCTTCCGGGTGTAGACCGCTTCCGGGATCACCGCGCCGGTGATCGAGGGGATGCGGGCCTGGTTGAGGCGGTACGCCTCGATCCGGTTGTCGAGCAGGCCGGTCACCCGTCCGTTGACCACCGGGCTGGCGGCGGCGAGTGCCGGCAGCAGGGGGAGGACCAGGCGGATCGCCGCGTGCAGACGGCCGAACTCCTCGTCGCCGGAGAACGGCAGGTTGAGGTGGGCGCTCTGCAGGTTGCTCCAGCCGTGACCGCGGCAGCCGAAAATCCGGTCGTAGGCGGCGTAGATGGAGCGGTCGCCGTGCGGCCAGAGCCGGGTCTCCCGGTCCGGGTCCATCCAGGGGTGCATCGCCCCGGGCATCAGCATGCCGCCGAGCGGCTCAAGGGCCCGGTTGATGTCGCGGCACTGCCGCGTGAACTCGTCCGCCAGCCCCGCCAGGGAGGTCGCCGGACCGTTGGTCTTCAGCTCGATGACATGCAGCACCAGCTCGTTCGACCAGCAGAGCCTGCCGCGCTCGACCTCGTTGACCAACTCCCCCGCCGCCTCCTGCAGCACCAGGTCGGCCACCGGCAGGACCGCCAGGTCGTCGCGGCGCACGATCATGTACTCGAGCTCGACGCCGAACCCCTGAAAAAGCCCCAAGGCCCTCCGTCCGCTCACGGCTTCCCCCGCTTGCTCTCGACGCGCTTCAGGACCCCCTGCATGATCCGGTCGTACAGCGCGTCCTTCAGGTACCTGTCCTCGATGTTCGCGTCGACGCTCGGGTTGTCGTTGACCTCGATGACGTAAACCTTGCCGTCAAGCTCCTTCAAATCGACGCCGTAGAAACCGTCGCCGATCAGGTTGGCGGCCTTCAGCGCCACCTCCAGGACACTCTTCGGCAACTCCTCGACGGGGAGCGTATCGAAGCGCCCCTCGTCGGTCTTGGTGCCGCCGCTGTCCCGCTTGAGGATCTGCCAGTGCTTTTTCGCCATGTAGTAGCGACAGGCGTACAGCGGAACGCGATCGAAGATACCGACCCGCCAGTCGAAGGGGGTCGGCAGGAACTCCTGGGCGATGACCAGGTCGGACTTGGTCAGCAGGCGATCGAGGCAGTCCTTGAGCGCGGCGCTGTCGTCGACCTTGATCACCCCCTGGGAGAAGGAGGAGTCGGGCTGCTTGAGAACGATCGGGAATTCCAGCTCGGACGTGATCTTGCGGCGGTTGTCGCGATGGACGATGAAGGTGCGCGGGGTCGGCACCTTGTGGCGCTCGAGCAGTTCGGCCAGGAACACCTTGTTGGTGCATTTCAGGATCGAATCGGGATCATCGACGACGACCAGCCCCTCGGCGGCGGCCCGCCGCGCGAAGCGGTAGGTGTGGTGATTGACGCTGGTCGTCTCGCGGATCAGCAGGGCGTCGAACTCGCCGAGGTGGCTGTAGTCGTCGCGTCCGATCCGGTAGGGAGCGAACCCGGCCCTGAGGGCCGCCTTCTCGAAGCGCTGCAGGGCCTTCTCGTCGGACGGCGGCTCCTCCTCGTCGGGACTGACCAGTATCGCCAGGTCGTAGGGGGGCCTTTTCTTCGCCTTCGGCCAGGTCTGGCGTCCGGTGAAATAAGCGAGCGCCGCGTCGAGGAGGAACGCCTGATGGCCTTCGGGGACGTCGCTGATGGCGATCGGTCCGATACTTTGCAGCAGCCACTTCTTCTGGCGCAGGCTCCAGGTGAAGTGGACCCGCATCAGGGGGGCCTGGAACAGGGCGAAGAGCTTGCGGGAGAGGCTCGCGTAGCGCTTTGCCAGGTTGCGTCCGAAGTAGATGCTCAGGATGAAGTCGCGGCTCTGCAACGGCTGCAGGCTCTTCTGGATCAGCTGGTCGAGATCGTCCGAGATTGAGCGGATGATCACCGACGACTTGAGATCCTGTATGGTCTGCACCCCGGGAAACGGGCGGTGCCCCCGCGCCGCCGCCAGCAGCGAGACGTAGTAGCCGATGCTCTGGTAGCGGTAGGAACGGCAGAGGTTGTAGATCCTGAGGTTCTTGCGGCTGATGTAGGCCGAGTCGGTCAGGTACTGGCGTGCCTCGACGACTTCGGCGTCGGCGAGCGCATGGGGCCAGTCCCCGGGGTTGTCAACGACGATCAGGCTTGGCATGAGGCCCCTTTCCGCCGGGCGGCGGCTCGATGATGATCAGGTTGCCGTCGTAGGTCAGCACCCCGAGGAGGATGGCGTTGATCACGCGGGCGATCGGGCTGTGGTATTTCTGCCCGACACCGAGCGGGTTGGTGTGCAGCGGGTCGGCGACCAGCGCTTCGCGAAGCGTGCGGTCGTAGCCGCACAGCACCACGAAGTGCCCCGAAGGCTCGCCGCGCACGTCGTCGAAGTCGCAGTTGTCGCCGTATTCCCGCGGGCTGCGGTAGAGGAAGGTGGCGCTCAGCCCGGTGATGATCGGGATCTGCTTCTTCAGATAGCGGCGGATCAGTGCCGACGTCAGGTCGACCAGCCTGATCTTCCCGCCGAGACGGAAATATTCGAGGTACGCCCTGGTCGCGGTCTGCAGCTTCGGATCGTCCTTGAGCGCCATCTGCGTCTGCAGCCGCTCGATGATGTCGACGCCGCCGGGCTGAAACCAGCTCGGGTCGAAGATCTGCAGCTTGTAGGTGTAAATGGTGGCGCGATACCCCCGCTGCAGCGCGTGGCAGGCCAGCCAGACGCCGAGCGTGCCGCCGCTCTCGAGCATCGGCACCTCGTCGATAACCTGCTGCAGGGAAATGTCGTCGCCGTAGTAGCGGTACACGGCCTGAAGGCAGGTCGGTCCGCAGGTCAGTTCGTCCGGTTGGGGGAGGATGTCGAGGGAGAGGCGGTGCTCCATTGATGCCTGTTCGTCACATCCTCGGATAGCCGGGAGCGGCATGACGGTTTGCGACGCGACTCCTATTATAGCAAAAGCATGGAAAAAACAATCAAAATCGATCGCCGGCGATGCAACGCAAGCGGCAATAATCTGGCCGGAAACAGCCTGGCAACCATGGGGTCCGCAATGGAGATTCCGCAGCAGGTTTTGGAAATCCTGTGCCCGGCCGGGGGAGGCGGCGTCAGCCCGGCGGGATGCTATCGACCAGCTCGACCAGGCTGCCGACCGTTATCGTCGGCGCGATCCCCCAGGGGTCGAAAACCGCCTCCGGGGATCGTTTCACCCAGGCCGCCCTCATCCCGGCGGAGATCGCCCCGATGACGTCGAAGGGGTTGCTCGAGATCATCCACGCTTCGCCGCCGGCCGATGCGGACTTCCGCAGGAAATGGCTGTAGACCGCCGGGTTCGGCTTGAACGAGCGGATGTCGTCGACGCTGACCACCCCGAGGAACAGCTCGCGGATGCCGGCATTGGTCAGCAGCACCTCCAGGGCATCGGCGGCGCCGTTGGAGAAGGCGAAGAGGCGGAAGCCGGCCGCCTGCAGCCTCTTCAGCCCCTCCCGGGCGTCGTCGAAGGCCGGCAGGACGCGGTAGATCGCCATCAGCTCCCTCTTCTCCCCTTCGCTCAGGTCGATGCCGTAGCTGGCGCAGGTGTAATCGAGCGCCTGGCCGGTGCAGACGGCAAAGGTCTCGTAGTTCTGCATCAGCCCGCGGCGGAAGGAATACTCCAGCTGCTTGTCGCGCCAGCTGTTCGAAAAGACCCTGGCCCTGTCGCCGACCAGAATCTCCAGTGCCGTCACGACACCGTGCGTGTCGATCAGGGTGCCGTACACATCGAATGCCAGTGTCGCCGCCATCGCCACCTCCATCTGTTGATGAGTTGCAAGTGTAACACAAAGTTTTTCGGGGATCCGATGGCGGCACTCGGGGGGCAAAGGGAAGAGAATACCAGTCCCGCCAAAAAAAATAATGTGTTTCCGGAACCGCCAACAGAAAGAGACGGCCCTGGTTTCATTGCGGCCCGGGGGGCAGGAAGAGGGGGCAGGCAACAAAGAGGGGGCATCACCTAATAAGCGATGCCCCCTCTTCCTCTTTCCTAGAAGAGAACGCTCATTACATCTTATTTCCACTATTGGCAGGTTGCCGTCTTGTTGTCCCAACTGCAGCCGGCATCCCGGCAGCTGTTTCTGGTCGCATATACGGTGCAGTCGACCGCCGGAGGAACATCGATGCAGATTCCGGCCTTCCTGTCCCACTGACAGCCCGGGTCGTTGTTGCAGCTCCCCCTGTCGGGATAATCGCTGCATGACATCGGCCCCTGGCAATCGGGATCGCCGGCGTCGATCAGGCCATCACAATCGTTGTCCAGGCCGTCGGAACAGCTGACTTCGGTCGGCTCTGTCGGGGTACAGACAGTCGGCGTCCCCCAGGTGGCGGTCGCCATCGCATAGGGGGGGACCATGCCGGTCTTCACCCAGGCGTCGAGGAAGTTCTTCCCTTCCGCCTCCAGGAACGGAGTGACCGGATACGGTGCGCCGGCACCGGTCGCCGTATTGCTGACCGCATTATTCAGGAACTGGACATACTCCCAACTGGTCCCCTGGTAGTACAGGGTCAGAGTCGCCGATGTGGCACCTGCAGGCGCCATCGCCGAGATGTCAAATTCATCCCAGTGCCGGTAAACGCCGCCGGGAGCGCCGCCGTACTGATCGTTCGGGACCGGCAGGGCATTGCGCTTTCGCGCCTCGTCATAGCTCATTCGGTAAGGCGGAATGCGATTGTCCTTCGCGATATGGTTGTTCAGGACAAAATGGAACGTCTTGTGGTAACCACCGGGTGCCAGGGCGGCCAGATCGCCCAGGGTGAAATCGGGCTGTCCGGTCAGACGATCGAAGCTCAAAGGCATATTGGTCGGATAGCCGACACTGATGAGCACATCCGCCCATTCCTTTGTCATCGCCGGCTGAACCTCGTACACCTTGAGCCTCGGGTCGTCAAGGTTGACAATCGATTTGGGCACGAAGCCAGCTCCGTCGACAGGGTTAACCGCTGTCGTCGGCAGGTCGCCCCATGCGCCGACTTCATCGGCCGTCATTTCGGTGCCGTTGGCGTCATACCACTTGATGTTCAGCCACATCCGCCGGCCTTCGGGATACCCGGAGATCAGCTTGTGACCGGTCATGTTGGTGATTCTGACCAGGCTGCCGTTCACATCGAGGGTGCCGGCCCGGGTCAGATGCTCGCCGGCCCGGGCAATGCCGTCATCCATCGCCGTTATCTGCGCATCGGTCAGCCCGCCCCCCAGGCGCAGCGTCCCCTGCTGGTCCTGGTATCGGATCAGCGGATAGACCCAGTAGTTGCCGCCGGTCAGGTCGTGCATCGGCAGGTCGTCCCGAAGCGGCACATTGGCCTTGTCGGCGCCTTGCCCGGTGACCGCTTTCATATGGCAGGTCTGGCAGGAGAAGTAGCGCGGGGAGGTGCCGTCAGCATAGTTGGCGGTGCCACGGTTGTTGTTGGTCGCCGCCATGTAGGCGTCGAAAAGAGAACCGCGGGGATCTTTGAGGTCCGCCGGCAGGGCATCGAAGTCATCCACCCGCCACGAGGAGAGCGGGCTCGACTTGTATTCGCTGAAGGTCCTCTCGACAACCCCGTAAGCATAGGGCGGATTGTTGAAAGCGGCCTTTTCTTCGACCGGTCCCCCCAGGTTCGGCTGGCCCAGCGGTGCGAAATCGTAGCTGTTGATCACATCCGGGGCACCGGGCTGAGTACCGGCATTCGGTGCCAGATCGCCGACCGCCGGGTTGGAGACGTCGTGGCAGGTGCCGCAGAAATCGGGGTCGCGGTGAAACCGCGACTGGGTAAACTGGTGTCGGGCGACCGCGTCGGCATAGGGACCCAGCTTGCCGTAGTCGTTTGCCAGGGCATACATCCCGCTGCCGTAATAACCTTCACCCGCCTGGGCCGGGGCGAGGCTGTCCCCCTGGTTGGCGATAAAGGGATCCGTCATGAGCCCCATATGCTCGGCCATGTTCGGGTTGGTCATCTGGTGGCAGGTGTCGCAATCGATGCCATGCTCGTCGTTCTGGCTCAGGCCGGAACCGTCGGTCGGTGTCGAACGACCGCCAATCCATCCTCCGGCGCTGTGACAGCGGATGCAGAGGTCGCCGGCACCGTCGAAATCCTGCTCGGCAATCGCCAGGGTGGCCCAGAAGATCGGATCGCGACCGGCGTTCCCCATGGCGCTCCCCATCCAGCCATGACCCGGTTCCTGACGGGGATCTGCGGCATAACCGCTGTGGCAGTTGAGGCACCGGTTGGGTGATTCCAGGGTGGCCTCGTTCGGCTGGGTCCCGGGCTGCTGTATCTCGGTGGGAACGACATCGGCGGCAAAAACATGGGCCGAAAACATGACGGATAAAATGGCCAGAACCAACGATACTTTCGCTTTCATTTCACTCCTCCGAATCTGTTTGATGCGGCCAGTCAATAGACGCTTTTATATCTGGGAAAACCGGCTCCCGCAGGCTCGACATGAACAGAACGACGCAACCTAGGTCGACAGGTACTCTAGATACTAGACATTCGGAAAAATTAATCTTGGCAAAAAGAACCTGATTCTTGGCGAAAACTGCTTTTTGTTCCGGCGGGCGGGGAGGCGGCGGACTTCCGGCAACCCGGATCAGGGAAGGTTCGTTCGGTATTCACTCGGGGTGCACCCCTCGATATTCCTGAAATTCTTGTTGAAATTGCTCACATCCTGGAATCCGACCCGCAGCGCCGTGGCGGCCACCGTCAGATCTTTCCTTTTCAGCAGCTCCTTGGAACGCTGGATCCTGACGAACTTCAGGTAGCGAACCGGGCTCATGCCGGTTTCGTGCCTGAACTGGCGAACGAAATGTGATTTGCTCATATTGGCAAGGTTTGTCATCTCGTCCAGGCTGATATCCGCCTGATAGTTGGATTCGATATGACAGACGACTTTCATGATCGCCGGCTGCAGAAACCCGACACTGCAGAGGTTGCCGTTGCCGACCGGCCGGTTTTCATCGCTGCTCTGAACCCGCCGGTGTTCCCGCACCTCGCGCTTGGCATGCAGCAGCCCGATGATCGTATCGCGCACGTCAAACACCGGCAGCGGTTTCTCGAAAAAGTCCCGGGCACCGAGCTTGTAGGCGTTCAGGACGATCTCCGCCGAGACCTGCTCCGTCGCAAACAGCACCGGTATGGCCGGGAAACGGGTCTTGAGATCGGACAGCAGCCCCAGTCCGACCTGGACGTCAAAGCCGCAATCGAGAAGGACCAGGTCGAACCGCCGGTTCAGCAGCGAACAGAGCGCCTGGCCGAAAGAGACAATAAGCAGGTTCTCTCCGGGCAGGGGGAAGGCCTGATAGAACACCCTCTCCTCCGGATGGCAGACGATGACGACCGGGTCTTTCGGAACCATCTTCAACTCGCAGTTCGGGTTACGGCCAACCTGCCTTCGGCGCCGGAAGTGCTGAAAGTTTATCAGGCCATCCCTGTTTGCCAAGGCGCGGGGGAGATGCGCAAACGACAACGAGCCCGCAGCATCGGCTGCGGGCCCGTTGTCATCGGCTCTGAGAAGGGACGGTTCGCCCGCCGTTTCCCGGCAGATCGCTAGTTCTTTCCGAACGACTCCTCGAAGATCTCCAGAAGCTCCAGGTTCTGCTTGGAGAGCATCATCGCGTTGCTGACGATCGCGTAATAGAGAATGCTCAGGCGGGTCTTGGACCTGATGTCCTTGATGCGCGGCACCTGGCGCTCGTTCAGCTGGTTCGCGAATTCGCGCAGTTCGGCATCGAGTTCACGCAGCTTCTCGATGTCGGTCGTCTGCATCCGGTCGAAGGTCTTTTCGACCTCGGTGAGGATGACGCCGAGCCGGGTGCGCACCTGCTCGAGCTCCTCGATCTGCTCGGGGAGCAGCCCCTTGTGGTGGTTGCCGACATGGGTATAGGCGCGCAGCACGATGTCGCGATGCCCGTCGGAGAGTTTCTGCAGGCGGCGGATGGCCTGCGGGTAGCGGTGCGACACCGCCACCCCCTGCTGGTCGAGCAGGCGCATCGCCTTGAAGACGTTGGCGCTGATGATGTTCGACCACTGTTGCGTCCTGGTCAACTTCTTCCGCTCGGTCCCGATCTGGTCGAAGTTCTGCCGGAACAGCCCGTCGAGGGTTTTGTCCAGTGACTGGTGGATCTCCTTGAGCAGGACGCTCATGTGCCGGAAGGTGGTCTCGATGCACTCGTCCGGATCCCTGACCTTTTCGAGGTTGAAGACCTCTTCCTGGGCGACCGCCACCTCCATGGCGCGGTGTTTGCGGTGGGTGTTGACGATCATGAAGACGGCGAAGGCCGCCAGCAGGATCACGCCGATCCCCTGGCCGTAGAAGATCACCGCGGCGAACAGGGCGGCCGAGGTCGAGGCGATGACCGCCGTCATGAACCAGCCGCCGACCACGGTCAGCACGCCGGTGACCCGGTAGACGGCGCTCTCGCGCCCCCAGGCCTTGTCGGCGAACGAGGTCCCCATGGCGACCATGAAGGTGACGTAGGTGGTCGAGAGCGGCAGCTTGTTGGCGGTGGCGTAGGAGACCACGGCGCTGGCGACCATCAGGTTGACCGAGGCGCGCAGCAGGTCGAAGGAGGGGCGCCCCTCGACGATCTCGACTGCGGGCGCGCTGGCCGGATCGAGGCGCTTCCTGACAACGCGCCGCAGGCTCTCCGGGAAGAGCGCCTTGACCATATCGAGGGCGTTGAGGACCAGGCGGACGATGGCGCGGGAGAGGAAGATCGACTCGAAGCGCTCGTTCCCCTCTTCCTGCTGGCTGAGGTTCAGCGAGGTCGAGGTGACGGTGCGCGCCTTGCGCGACAGCCACATGGTCAGGACCATGATGCCGCCGGCGATCAGCAGGTACATGGTTTCTGCCGGCACTTTTTTCGCCAGCGCCCCCATGGTGACGGTGAGCGGCGCGTCGGTCGCCATCGCCGACGTGTAGGCGTGAACCCCGGCGAGCGGCACGCCGATGAAGTTGACCAGGTCGTTGGCGGCGAAGGCCATCGCCAGGGCGAAGGTGCCGACCAGGACGACCGGCTTGAGGATGTTGAACTTGAGCACCTGCAGGATGGCGAGCAGGATCGCCGAGACGACGAAGATCGCGGCGATCATCAGGATCCAGTGTTCCTTGATCCAGGCGACGTCGGCGGCGCTCATGAAGGACGCCCCCTTGGCCCCCTTGACGAGGATGAAGTAGGTGATCGACGACATCGCCAGTCCGCCCCAGAGCGCGCCGTAGCGCTTGAGCCGCTGCCGGTAGTCGAAGGTGAAGAGGAGCCGGGTGAGAAACTGCACCAGCGCCCCGAAGATGAACGAGATCGCGACCGACAGCAGGATCCCCATGATGATGGTGATTGCCTTGGCGGTGTTGATATACTGTCCGATGGTGACGATGCTCTCCCCGGACTGGATGATCTTGAAGATCGACACGGCGACCGCGGCGCCGAGCAGCTCGAAGACGATCGAGACGGTGGTCGAGGTCGGCAGGCCGTAGGTATTGAACTGGTCGAGCAGGATGATGTCGGTGATCATGACCGCGAGAAAGATCGTCAGCAGCTCCGGCATGGTGAAGAACTGCGGGTGGAAGATCCCCTTGCGCGCCACCTCCATCATGCCGCTCGAGAACGTCACCCCGGCCATGATGCCGAGACTGGCGACGACCAGGATCACGGTCCGGGGCGCAACCCGCGAACCGATCGAAGGGGTCAGGAAATTGACCGCGTCGTTGCTGACGCCGACCATGATGTCGAAAGCGGCGATGACGACGAGGATGACGACGCCGACCAGAAGGAGTTCTGTGCTCATATTGCCTGATGTCCTTTCTGACGTTCCGGAATGTGCATTACCCGGCGCTGTTATAAAGGTAGAATGTTAGAAAAGTGTTAGGGCACGGTCAATAATCCGGATCCCTGCATTTATTACCCGAACTTTCCGAACCGCATTCCGGTTTGCGCATGTTATCGTATTTGCTAATCATAACCTAACAATTGATCATTAGCATCGGTTTTACCGCCGGCGACAAGAAACGGGGAAACGATGAAAAAAAACCGGGTCCTGATCATTGAAGACGAAGAGGATATCCTCGCCCTGGTTCACTACAATTTCGTCCGCGCCGGTTACCAGGCCGACATGACGACCAGCGGCGAAGAGGGCCTGGCGATGGCCGGAGAGCAGCGCCCCGACCTGGTCCTGCTCGATTTGATGCTCCCCGGACTCGACGGCCTGGAGGTCTGCCGGCGGCTGAAGGCGGATAAAACCACCGCCGACATCCCGGTCATCATGCTGACCGCCAGGGGGGAGGAGGCCGACATCGTCAGGGGGCTGGAGATGGGGGCGGACGACTACGTCACCAAGCCCTTCAGCCCGCAGGTCCTGCTCGCCCGGGCGAAGACGGTATTGCGGCGTCGCGGCGCGAACGGGCCGCCGGAGGGGGACGCGCCGATCTTGATCGGGGCGCTGACGATCCACCCCGGCCGCAACGAAGTGAAGCTCCACGACGCACCGGTCAACCTGACCTGGACCGAGTTCCAGCTCCTGCAGCTGCTCGCCCGCCGACCCGGCTGGGTTTTCACCCGCGGCCAGATCGTCGATGCCGTGCGCGGCGAGGATTACGCCGTCACCGAGCGCTCGGTCGATGTCCAGGTCGTCGGCCTGCGCAAGAAGCTCAAGGACTACGGAACGTACATCGAAACGGTGCGCGGCGTCGGCTACCGTTTCCGGGATCACGCATGAAGAAGCTCCGCCTTATCTGGCATCTCTACCCGGCCTTCCTGGTGCTGACCCTGGCCGCCATCCTGGCGATCAGCTGGCATGTCACCGACACTTTGCGCGATGTGCACATCGCCGAAATCGAGGAGAGCCTGACCGCCCGCGCCATCCTCGTCGCCGAACAGATCGACGGGCAGCTTCGGCAGGCAAACGCGGCGCGGCTCGACGCCCTGAGCAAGCGGCTCGGCGCCAGAACCGGGACCCGTATCACCATCATCCTGCCGAGCGGCGTCGTCCTCGCCGACTCCGAGGAGAACCCCGGGCAGATGGACAACCACGCCCGGCGGCCTGAGGTCAGCGCCGCCCTGAGGGGCGAGACGGGCGTATCGACCCGCTACAGCCGCACCCTGCAACTGAACCAGATGTACGTCGCCGTGCCGGTGAGTCAGGGCGACCGGGTCATCGGCACCGTCCGGACCGCCATCCCGGTCACCGAGATCGACGCGACCCTGGCCGCCGCCCGCGGCAGGATCGCCGGCACCGCTTTCCTCGTCGCCCTCATTCTCGCCGTGCTCTCGCTGTTCGTCGCCCGGCGCATCACCCGGCCGCTCGAGCTGATGCGCGCCGGAGCCGAGCTGTTCGCCGGAGGGCAGCTCGACCGGAGGCTGGCCAGTGACGGCGCCGAAGAGATCGCCGCCCTCGCCGACTCCCTGAACAACATGGCGGCCCAGCTCGACGAACGCTTCCAGACGGTCACCCGCCAGCGCAACGAGCTCGAGGCGGTGCTCTCGAGCATGATCGAGGGTGTGCTGGCCGTCGACAACCATGAGCGGATCCTGCGGCTCAACCGGGCGGCGGCGGCGCTCTTCGATGTCAATGTCCGTACGGCGATCGGCCGTCCGGTTCAGGAGGTGCTGCGCAAGACCGAGCTGCAGCATTTCATCAGCGATACCCTGCGCGCCGGAAAGCCGATCGAACGCAACCTGACCCTGCTCGCCGACAACCGCGAAATCGAACTGCAGGCGCACGGCACGCCGCTGCTCAACGCCCAGAACGCGAAAATCGGCGCCCTGGTGGTGGTCAACGACGTCACCCGCCTGCGCCGACTGGAGAGCCTGCGGCGCGACTTCGTCGCCAACGTCTCGCACGAGCTGAAGACACCGATCACCGCCATCAAGGGGTGGGCCGAGACCCTGCAGCAGGGGGAGAGCGCGCTCGCCGACGAGCAGCAGCACCCGGTCGAGATCATCGTTCGCCAGGCCGACCGACTCAACGCCATCGTCAACGACCTGCTCGACCTTTCGCGCATCGAGCAGGAGCAGGAGCGCGCGACGATCGCGCGGCAGCCGGTCGCCGTCCGCCCGGTCATCGACGCGGCAATCCAGTCCTGCAGCGTCGAGATGAAGAGCAAGGAGATCGAAATGATCGTCCACTGCTCCAATGAACTCGTCGCCGCGATCAACCCCCCGCTGCTCGAGCAGGCGCTGGTCAACCTGCTGAACAACGCCATCAAGTACAGCGAAGAAAAGGGGCGGATCGTCGTCGAGACGGCGACCGCCCGAAACGAACTGTTCCTCAAGGTCCGCGACTTCGGCTGCGGCATCCCGGAAGAACACCTCCCCCGCCTGTTCGAGCGGTTCTACCGGGTCGACACCGCCCGCAGCCGCGAGATGGGGGGGACCGGCCTCGGCCTCGCCATCGTCAAGCATATCGCCCAGGCTCACCAGGGCCGGGTGGAGGTGTACAGCACCGTCGGCAACGGTTCGACCTTTACCCTGGTCTTGCCGCTGAAGTAGACCGGATCCTCCGGCGTCGCCAGCCTGGCGGCAGACCGACAGGGATGTCAGCATATGCGGAGGAGGGTTTCCCGACTTCCCGGCCTGTCTCTTTGAGGATTCTGACGGGTGGGACTATTGCGGATGTGCGCGCCGGATGGCCTGGACGATCTCGTCGAGCTTTTGCAGAAAACGGGAGCGGTCACTCTTTTTCAGCGGCGCCGGTCCGCCGGTGATCTCCCCCGCTCCGCGCAGCTCCGCCATCAGGTCTCTGGTCGCAACGACGTCGCCGATGCTCTCTTCGGCAAATGGAACCCCGGTGGTCCCGAGGACCCGCGCCCCCTTCTTCAGGCAACGGCTCGCCAGCGGAATGTCGGCGGTAACGACGATATCGTCCGGCTGCACGTTCGCGACAATCCAGTCGTCGGCGGCGTCGAATCCGTCATCGACAACTTTCAATGTCAGTCCCGGCTCATTCGGAATCCGCATCCGGGAATTGGCGACCACTGTCACTCCAAGACGATAGCGGCCGGCAACGCGATAGACTTCGTTTTTGACCGGGCAGGCATCGGCATCGATATAAATATGCAGCAAATAGGGACCTCTCGATATCTACTCTAGCGGGTCAATATCCAAGATTGAATTCCAATTTCGTATAACCATTCGCTTGAAACCATCCCGATGTTTTTCATAATTTTCCCATGCTAACACAGATTAGACTTCGTTGCTGAGTCTGGCAACTATAGCCAATCTGTACCCGGGGACATACTACTCATTGCCATACAGGTATTATGTCCCACTTTCGCTCCAGCAAATATCATCAGATAGATTTTTCCTTAATTATCTTTCCGTGTAAATGAAAAGGCCGCCATTGATGCCAATGGCGGCCTCGAACATATATACCCTGTCGGCAACCCCCTACGACTGCAGTACCATATGTAATTTCAGGCAGTTCGTAAACCCTGCCAAATCTTGCAGGGGGGGCGTCACTCCCGCCTTCGCGGGAATGACAAGACGGGCTAGAGAATGTGCCGCACGATCTTGCCGTTGATCATGTAGACGACATCCTCGGCGATGTTGGTCGCCAGATCGGCGATCCGCTCGAGGTAGCGCGAGATCGACAGGTAGTTGATCAGAGCGTCCATCTCCTCCGGGTTGCTGCGGATCCCCTCCTTGACCGCCGCGAAGGCTCCCTTGTGCATCAGATCGACCTCGTCGTCGAGGCGGATCGCCTCGCTCGCGAGCCTGGCGTCATGGTTGACCAGGGCGTCAAGGGACTTTTCCAGCATCAGCTCGACCTTGTCGGCCATCAGCTCGAGATCGAACGGTGCCTGCTGGGCCCGGTTTTCGACCAGGTCGACGGTGCGTTCGGCCATGTTGGCGGCGAGGTCGCCGATGCGCTCGAGGTCGTTGTTGATCTTGAGGACGGCGACGATGAAGCGCAGGTCGGCCGCCACCGGCTGGTGCAGGGCGAGGATCTTGAGGCACTCCTCCTCCAACTCGACCTCCTTCTGGTTGACCTCCAGGTCCTTCCTGATGATCTTCTTCGCCAGCTCGGTGTCGCGCTTCTCCAGGGCGATGACCGCCTGCTTGACGCTCTCCTCGACCACGGCGGCGAGGGCCAGGATCGATTTTTTCAGCCTGCCGATTTCACGTTCCATGTGTCCAGTCATAGTCGTATTCCTTATCCGAAGCGCCCGGTGATGTAGTCTTCAGTCTGCTTGTTGGCCGGGTTGGTGAAGAGCCGGTCGGTCTGGTCGAACTCGACGATGCGCCCCTGGTAGAAGAAGGCGGTGTAGTCGGAGATGCGCGCCGCCTGCTGCATGTTGTGGGTGACGATGACGATGGTGTAGCGCTCCTTGAGCTCGTTGATCAACTCCTCGATGCGTGCCGTGGCGACCGGGTCGATGGCCGAGGTCGGCTCGTCCATGAGCAGCACCTCCGGCTCGACGGCGATGGCCCGGGCGATGCAGAGCCGCTGCTGCTGGCCGCCGGAGAGGGCGGGGCCCGGCTTGTTCAGCTGGTCCTTCACGTCGTCCCACAGCGCCGCCTGCATCAGCGCCTGCTCGACCCGCTCGGCCAGCTCCCCCCGGCCGGGCTGGTAGTGCTGCTTGACCCCGTAGGCGACGTTGTCGAAGACGCTCATCGGGAACGGCGTCGGCTTCTGAAAGATCATGCCGACCTTGCGCCGCAGCTCCAGCGGGTCGCAGTTGGAAGAAAAGATATTCTCGCCGTCGAGCAGCACCTCGCCGCTGACCCGCTGTCCACGGTAGAGCTCGAAGATGCGGTTGTAGGTGCGCAGGTGGGTCGACTTGCCACAGCCGGAGGGGCCGATGATGGCGGTCACCCGCCTGGCGGCGATCTTCAGGTCGTTGTCGAACAGCGCCTGGTGGTCGTCGTAGTAGAAATTGAGCCCCTTGGCGGCGATCTTGATCGACTCGCCGGCAAGCAGCAGCTTGCGGCTGACCGGGGCTTCATCTGCGATGTCGGCGGCGAAGGCCGGCCGCATGGTTGCGCTAGCTATCATATCTATCTGCTCCTGTACCAGAGGATGGTGCGCGTCAGGATGGTGGTGCCGAGGACGCTGACGGTGATCAGCAGCGAGGCACCCCAGGCGAGGGTCTGCCAGTCGTCGTAGGGGGACATGGCATAGTTGTAGATGGTGACCGTCAAATTCGCGGTCGGCTCGTTGAATGTCGACGGCCAGTAGGGGCTGTTGAGGGCCGTGAAGAGCAGCGGCGCAGTTTCGCCGCTCACCCGGGCGATGGCCAGCAGGGTGCCGGTGAGCAGGCCGGTGCGGGCGGCGCGAAAGACGACGCCGAGGGTCGCCTTCCAGCGCGGCACGCCGAGGGCGAGGGCCGCCTCGCGCAACGCCGACGGCACCAGCACCAGCATGTCCTCGGTGGTGCGGGCGACGACCGGCAGCATGATGATCGCCAGGGCCACCGCCCCGGCCAGGCCGGAGAAGCTGCCGGTGGTGGCGACCATCAGCACGAAGACGAAGACGCCGATGATGATCGACGGCGTCCCCATCAGCAGGTTGGCGCCGAAACGGACGCTTTCGGCCAGCTTTGACTCCTTGCCGAATTCGGCCAGCCAGATCCCCGCTGCCAGACCGACCGGCACGCCGATCAGCACCGCCAGGAAGGTGATGCCGAGGGTGCCGACGATGGCGTTGGCGAGCCCGCCGCCCGACAGCCCGGGAGGGGCCGGCAATTCCGTGAAAAATTCCCAGTTGATGGCGGCCGCCCCCTTGAGAAGAACGGTGCCG
>JBFHOZ010000026.1:0-19329 GCA_041592975.1 Desulfuromonadales bacterium | reverse complement strand
GGGTGACCTTGCCGGTCTCCTTGAGCTGCGGGATGATGGTCTTGGCGGCGTTGATCGGGATGGCGAAGCCGATCCCCTGGCCGCTGGCGATGATCGCGGTATTGATCCCCACCACCTCGCCGGCGGCGTTGAACAGCGGCCCGCCGGAGTTGCCGGGGTTGATCGACGCGTCGGTCTGGATGAAATCGTCGTAGGGGCCGGCGCCGATCACCCGCCCCTTGGCGGAGACGATGCCGGCGGTGACCGTCTGCTCGAGTCCGAAGGGGTTGCCGATGGCCATCACCCACTCGCCAACCTGCAGCGTGTCGCTGTCGCCGAGCCGGGCGACCGGCAGGCTGTCTTTTGCTTCGATCTTGATGAGCGCCAGGTCGAGTTTGCTGTCCGAGCCGATAATCTTCGCCGGGAAGGAGCGGCCGTCGGACATCTTGATCTCGATCTCGTCGGCGCCGTTGACGACATGGTCATTGGTGAGGATATAGCCGTCCCGGTCGATGATGAAGCCGGAACCGAGCGAGCTGGTCTTGCGTTCGCGGCGCGGCTGTCCTTCGAAGAATCTCTCGAAGAAGTCGTCGAAGAAGTCACGCTGCGGCCCGAAGCCGGGCATCTGCGGGCGACGCGGCTTGACGGTTTTCGAGGTGCTGATGTTGACGACGGCCGGCTTGAGATCCTTGGCCAGCTGAACGAAATCGGGCGATGCGGCGAAGCTGCTGTCGACGGTGAAGAGCAGCAGGACCGCGGTGGACATCACCGAACAGTAGTATTTCAGATAAGACATGACATCTCCTTGTGGCGTGGATTTTCCTACGGAACTCTATTTAATCACTGGCCAGGGGGTTGTCAATGTTGTGCGGTCATGGTCCTCTGAAGGTTTGCGGGTTTTTCGTCGCCCGCAGCGGGAGCGTGATGGTGACGGCGGTCCCTTCGCCGACGACCGACGAGACATCGATGCGGCCGCCGTGGGCGTCGACGATCGCCTTGACGATGGAGAGCCCCAGCCCGGTTCCGCCGTCCTCGCGGTTGCGGGCGGCGTCGATCCGGTAGAAGCGGTCGAAGATGTGCGGCAGATGCTCTTCGGGGATGCCGACACCGGAGTCCCTGATGGTCATGACGGCCATTTCGTCGATGATCTGCAGGGTGATTTCGATGACCCCCCCGGGGCGGGTGTACTTGACGCTGTTGTTGATGATGTTCAACAGCATCCGGTAGAGCTGGATCTGGTCCCCCCACATGCGGATCTCCGACTCGACCTGGAGGCGCAGGCGGATCAGGTGCTTGTGCGGCTCGGCCAGGGTCTTGGCGTTGAGGTAGATGTCCTGCAGCAGGTCGCTGAGGCTGAACTCCTCGATTTCGAGGTGCAGGTCCTTGGCCTCGCTCTTGGCCAGCGCCAGAAGGTCCTCAAGGATGCGGCTCATCAGGTTGATCTCCTCGAGGTTCGACTCGAGGGTCTGGCGCAACTCCTTCTCCTCCTTGGCCCAGCGGAGGGTCACCTCGGTCTCCCCCTTGAGAATGGCCAGGGGGGTGCGCAACTCGTGCGAGGCATCGGCGGAGAACTGTTTGATCCGGTTGAACGACTCCTCGAGGCGGGCGAGCATCGAGTTGATCGTGCTGGAGAGATTGGCCAGTTCGTCCCCCGGCTCATGGATCGGCAGCCGCTCGTTGAGGTTCTCGGCGGTGATCTTCCGGGCGGTTTCGGTGATTTCGACAACCGGGTTCAGGGCGCGGTTGGCGAGAAACCAGCCGCAAAAGGTCAACAGCAGGATGGCGAAAGGGCTGAGCATGAGGAAGATGGTTCTCAGGTCGTCCAGCGTGTGCTCGGTGCTGGCGAGGGACTCGGCAATCTGCAGGATGCGCTCCAGGCGGTCGCCAGCGAAGATCGGGTAGGAGAGCAGGCGCACCGGATGCTCGCCGAGGCCGTGGATGGTTTCGAAGTGCGGCAAGTGCTTGGTGATGTTCAGCAGCGCCGAGGTGCCGAGCGGCAGCGGCTCCCCCTCGATGCTGTTGATGGAACAGATCAGGTTGCCGAGGTTGTTGCGCACCTGGGCGTAACCGGCCCAGTTGTGATCGATGATGTAGGTGTCGAGGCCGACGCAGGCCTCGTCGACCGAAAGTGCGTGATGCTCGGTGTGGTGCTTGTTCTCGACCGATTTCGCCACGTCGAGCAGTCGCTCGTCGATGTGGTTGAGCATGTTGCGGGAGAGCGCGATGTACCAGAACAGGCTGCTGGCCGTCAGGGCGACGGCCAGCGTCACGGCATACCAGGAGGTCAGGCGAAAACGGATCGAGCGGAAAAACAAGGGCTACTCCTCCTTGAGAACGTAGCCGACTCCGCGGACCGTATGAATGAGCTTTTTGTCGAAATCGCGATCGATCTTCTTGCGCAGATAATTGACATAGACGTCGATGATGTTGGTGAAGGAATCGAAGGTGTAGTCCCACACCTGCTCGGCGATCATGCTGCGGGTCAGGGTCTGGTTCGGGTTGCGCATCATGTATTCGAGCAGGGCGTACTCCTTGGTGGTCAGGTCGATCTCCCTGTCGGCCCGCCAGACCTTGTGGGCGACAGGGTCGAGGCGCAGGTCGGCGAAGGTGATTTCGGCCCCTCTCTCGGAGGAGCCGCGGCGGATCAGGGCGCGGACACGGGCCAGCAGTTCGGCAAACGCGAACGGCTTGGTCAGGTAGTCGTCGCTGCCGGAATCGAGCCCGGAGACGATGTCGTCAACCTTGTCCTTGGCGGTCAGGCAGAGGACGGGTGTGCGGATGTCCTTCTCGCGCAGCTCGCGGATGACCTCCAGTCCGTCCCTGTGCGGCAGCATCAGGTCCATCAGGATCAGGTCGTATCCCTCGTCCGATCCCATCCGGAACCCCTCGTCGCCGTCGTAGGCGACATCGACCGAGTACCCCTCCTCCTCGAGTCCCCGCTTGATGAAGCTGGCGACTTTCTTCTCGTCTTCGACAACCAGAATTTTCATAACGACCTCCTCGTCTGTATTTGCCTTGTCCGGTTCGTGCGGTTTCGGATATCTGTTCAGCCTATTTCAGACCCAGCTTGACCAGGACCTCGTTGGCGGTCTCCTCGACCGCCTTGCCGGTCACGTCGATCAACACCCACTGCTGGCGGCGGAAGATCTTTTTCGAAGCGGCCAGCTCCTCCTCGATCTCCTCGAAGTCGGCGTAGGCCGCCTTCGGATCCTGCCCGAGGTTGCGCAGCCGGGCTGCCCTCAGTTCGACCAGCCGTTGCGGATCGATGACCAGCCCGGCGACCCGCCGCGGGTCGACGGTGAAGAGCTCCGCCGGCGGTTCGACCCCCTTGACCAGCGGGACGTTGGCCACCTTCCAGCCGCGGTGCGCCAGGTAGACCGACAGGGGGGTCTTGCTGGTCCGGGAGATGCCGGCGAGGATGATGTCGGCGTTGGCCAGCTGGCGCACCTCCTGGCCGTCATCGTGCTTGATGGTGAATTCGAGCGCCTCGACCCGACGGAAATACTCCTCGTCGACACCATGCAGCAGATCGGGTGTCTCTCCCGGATCGCGCCCGAGAAATTCGGAAAATTTTATCAGCAGGGGCGTGATCAGGTCGATGCAGGGGATGCCGAGGGAGTTGCACTCGTCGTGGACCATCTGTGCCATTTCCCGGTTGACGATGGTATAAACCACCAGGCCCCGGTTCTTCAGGGCGTCGTCGAGGACTTCATAAATGGCGTTCTTGGTGCGGACGTGACTGACCCGGTGAATGCGGATATCCTTCTTGCGGAACTGGGTCAGGGCAGCCATGACCATCTTCTCGGCGGTTTCCCCGGTCGCATCGGAGAGCAGGTACAGGTTCTGGGATTCAGTCATGTCGCGTCCGTCATGCCATCTGCTGAAAAGTCTAACACCCCTTTCATTAAAAGCAAGACGCCTTTTTTTTCAGCACCTTGCAGTGCTAATGAGTCCGGATAAATTTAATATACGTCAAAAATACCACAAGTAATATTTTTTAATTAAACTAAGGTGTGGTATAAACCGGCGACGGCATGGTTGTCAAGGTTTTTATTGCTTTTCGGTTGGTGACTCTGTAAAACTTCGGACATGGATAAGTGCTGGATTGAATTCTCTTTTCCGGTCCCGGCCGGGCAGGTCGACCTGGTTTCCGACCTGCTCTGCTCCGAAGGCTGCATCGGCGTCAATGTCGAAGAGCGCAAGCTCGATACCTTCATCGTCCCCGGTCCGGACGAAGACGTCCCGGAATCCTATACGATCAGGGCCTATTTCCCGGCCGAGGGGGATGACGTGCCGACGCCTGAGCGGATTGTCGATCTGCTCCGGTCGACCCTGCCGGAACTGCCGGCCGACCGGATCGATGCGACCCGGGTTTTCCAGGAGGACTGGGCCGAGGGGTGGAAGCAGCATTTCTCGGCCCTTCGCTTCGGCCCGCGCCTGGTGGTCAAGCCGACCTGGGAGGAGTGGCCGGCCCAGAAGGACGAGGCGGTGGTTTCGCTCGATCCCGGCATGGCCTTCGGCACCGGCAGCCACGAGACGACCCGACTCTGCCTGCAGGCGCTCGCCGACCGCTTCGAGGCGTCGCCGGCGCCGGTTGCGGTGCTCGATGTCGGCACCGGCTCGGGGATCCTGGCGATCGCCGCCGCGCGCCTCGGCGCGACCCGGGTTCTCGGCTGCGAGATCGACGTCGACGCCTGCCGCGTCGCCCGGGAGAACGTGGCGCTGAACGGGGTCGCCGACCGGGTGGAGGTCACCGACCGGGCGATCGAGGAGATCGACGGCGTCTTCGACCTGGTCATCGCCAACATCATGGCCGAGGAGAATGTCCGCCTGGCCGGCGAGCTTGTCGCCCGGCTGGCCCCGCAGGGTCAGCTCATCCTCTCCGGCATCCTCGGGGAGAAGGAGCGCTTCGTGCGCGACGGTTTCATACCTTGCCGGCTTGGCGAGCCGGAGGTTCGCTACGAAAACGAGTGGTGCTGCATCCTCTACACCCGGAGCGGCAAGGGGTGAGCGAACGGCGCTTTTTCGTCGACCCCGGGGCGGTCGGCGCGGACGAGATCGCCCTTTCCGGCGAGTTGCTGCATCACATGGTTCGGGTTCTGCGGCTCTCCGCCGGGGACGAGGTCGTACTCCTCGACGGCTGCGGAGGGCATTACCGCTGCCGGCTCGAATATCTGGCGGCCGCCTCCGGGACCGCCCGGATTCTCGGGCACTGGTCGGAAGCGGAGAGCGGTTTCGAAATCCGGCTGATCCAGTCGCTGCCCAAGGGGGAGAAGTTCGACATCATCCTGCAGAAAGGGACGGAGCTCGGCATCAACCGCTTCAGCCCGGTCTGGTCGGAGCGCTCGGTCCCGCGCATGGATGATGAGCGGGTCGGCAAGAAGCTCGAGCGCTGGCGGCGGATCGTCGCCGAGGCTGCCCGCCAGAGCCGCAGGCCGGTCCTTCCCGGGTGCGACGCTCCGGCCCCTCTGGCCGCCGCGCTGAGCAGCTGCCGCCAGGAGCTGAAGCTGATGCTGTGGGAGGAAGGGGGCACTTCGCTGGCGGAGTGCCTGCCGCGGAAAGCCCCGGCGAGTGCGGCGATCCTGGTCGGGCCGGAGGGAGGATTCAGCCGGCCGGAGGCCGATGCGGCGGTGGCGGCGGGGTTTCTCCCCGTCTCTCTCGGGCCGCGAATTTTGCGCACCGAAACGGCAGGCTTTGCAGTGACCGCCGTTCTGGAGTATCTTTATGGAGATTTCGGTTTTGGCAATGATGCCGTGAGCTGAGTTATATCGGGAGGAGACGATTATGAAATGTCCGAAGTGCGGCTACACCAGTTTCGATTACCTTGACGAGTGCAAGAAGTGCGGCAAGGACCTGGTGGAACACAAGGAGAAGTACAAAATCCGCTCGCTGATGTTTCCCTCGAAGGGTGCCGCCGCCGCGACCGCCGCCGCTGCTGTGACCGCCGCGACCGCCGCGACCGCCGCCGAGGCGGGGGAGGAGTTCGGCTTCGATTTCATGGAGGACGAGGAGGCCGGCGGAGCGACCGAAGTGACGGAGAAGGATACCTTCGATTTCGGCGAGGAGGACGACACCTTCAACTTCGGGGATGACGACGACACCTTCTGATCAACTCCGAATCGGATTGAAACGATGACAAACAGGATTCTGCTGACCTGCCTGCTGCTTCTTCTGGCCGCGCCGGTCGCCGCGGCCGACGACGGCAAGAAAGAGGCGGCGGCAAAAGGCGGCCCGCCGCCGATGCTGGTGGCCGTCGGGGAGATCGTCGCCGGGAGCGCCGAGCCGATGCAGGAGATGGTCGGAACGGTCTTCTTCGCGCGGGTTTCGAAAGTTGCCGCCGAGGTCGAAGGACTGGTCGCGGGAGTTTCCATCGACGATGGTGACCGGGTGGAGGCGGGCGCTCCGCTGGTCAGCCTGCAGACCGATTTCATCGACACCGCTCTGGCCAAGACCCGGGCGCTGTACGAACAGGCGGACATCGACCTGCGACAGGCCCGCAAGGACCTGGAGCGTCTCGAGACGCTGCACGCCGACAGGCTGATCGCCGAAACGACCTACGACACCCAGCTGGCCAGAGCGCAGGGGCTGGAGAAGAGGGCCGAAGGGCTGCAGGCCGACCTGCAGCGGCTCCAGCTCGAAAAAGAGAAGATGGTGATCCGCTCCCCGTTCAGGGGGGTGGTTCTCGAGCGCGACGTCGAGAAGGGGGAGTGGGTCAAGCTCGGCAGCACCGTCGCGGAGGTTGCCGACGACAGCGTGATCGACGTGGTGGTCGAAGTTCCGGAGAGACAGGTCGCCTTCCTCCGCAAGGGGCGCGAGGTCAAGGTCGCCAGCGGCGGCCGGACCTTCAGCGGCACGTACGTCGCCCTGGTGCCGAAGGGGGACATCGCCACCCGGACCTTTTCGATCAAGATCCGCATGAAGAACTCCGGAGGGCTGATCGAGGGGATGGCGGCGCGCGTCCTGCTGCCGGTCAGCGCAGCGCAAGAGGGGCTTCTGGTCCCGCGTGATGCCGTGATCAACAAATTCGGCCGCGATGTCGTCTTTATCGTCGTTGACGGTGCGGCAAAAATGATTCCGGTCGAGATTACCGGATATTCCGGCATGCAGCTTGGCGTCAACGGCGACGGTCTTGAAGTCGGCCAGAAAGTCGTCGTCAAGGGGCAGGAACGCATTTTCGCCGACGGCACGCCGGTCCGATTCGGATCCTGAGGTTGAGTATGGACCTGGTCTCCGCCTCCATCAAGAAACCGGTTACGGTTCTCTCGGTCATCGTCATGGTCGTCCTCTTCGGCCTGATCAGTCTGAACAAGCTGCCGATCCAGCTCGCCCCGACGGTCGTCGAGCCGGTCATCTCCGTCACCACCACCTGGCGGGGTGCGACACCTTACGAAGTCGAGCGGGAGATCATTGAAGAGCAGGAGAACACTCTCAAGGGGCTGACCAACCTGGTCGAGATGGAGAGCAGCTCAAGCAACGGTGTCGGTCAGGTCACCCTGACATTCAAGATCGGCACCGAGGTCAACGACGCGCTGCTGCGCGTCTCCAACAAGCTCAACGAGGTTCCGTCCTACCCGTCCGGAGTCGATAAGCCGGTCGTCAATGCCTCCGGCGCCCAGAGCAATTTTGCCATCTGGGTGATTCTCAAGACAATGGAGAATAACCCCCGGCATGTCTATACCTACCGCACTTTTTTCGAGAACGAGATCCGCCAGTACCTGGAGCGGGTCAAGGGAGTCTCGGAGCTGTTCCTCCCGGCCGGTACGGCCGAGGAGATGCACGTCGTTGTCAGCCCGGAGAAACTCGCGGCCCATCGGCTGACGGTCGATCGGGTCATCAGCACCCTGCAGAGCGAAAACGTCAATGTCTCGGCCGGTATTCTCGGGGTCGGCCGGCGCGATTACCGGATCCGCACGACCGCCGAATTCAAGACGCCGGAGCAGATCGCCGGCGTTGTCCTGACCTCTACCGGGCAGGAGCGGGTGACTATCGGTGATGTTGCGACGGTTGAACGGGGTTATGCCAAGTCACTCGGCTCGGTCATCCACAACGGCACGCCCGGTATGGCGATCGGCCTCCGCCCGGAAACCGGCACCAACATCCTCGAGCTGACAGACAGCTACCAGGAGACGGTTGACTGGCTCAACGAAACCAAACTCAAGCCCGAAGGGCTTTATCTCGAATGGGTTTACGACCAGCGCTTTTATATCAACAGCGCGATCAACCTGATCAAACAGAACATCCTCTTCGGCGGCTGTCTCGCCATTATTGTCCTGCTGATCTTCCTGCGCAGTCTGCGCGCGACCATTGTCGTCAGCATGGCGATCCCGATCAGCGTGATCGGCACCTTTATCATGCTTTACGCTCTGGGGCGCAATCTCAATGTCGTCAGTATGGCCGGCATTGCCTTTGCCGTCGGCATGCTGGTCGACAATGCCATTGTCGTCATCGAAAACATCGATCGCCATCGCAAGATGGGAAAAACAGCCTACCGGGCGGCCCTGGAAGGGACCAAGGAAGTCTGGGGCGCGGTCCTCGCTTCGACGATTACGACCCTTGCGGTCTTCCTCCCGGTCGTCTTTATCGAAGAGGAGGCGGGACAGCTGTTCCGCGACATCGCCATTGCGGTGGTCGGTGCGGTGAGTCTGTCGCTGTTTGTGTCGGTTTCAGTCATTCCGATGTTTGCCCAGAAGCTGCTTTCCGCCAAGGATAAGGAAGAAGCGGGGCTGATCAGCAGGGGGTTGCAAGTCTTCAGCGAGCGTTTCCAGCCGCGCGTACAGCCGGTGAATGAAAAAATCTCCGGCGTCGGTGAGCGCTTGAAGAACGGCATTATGTGGCTGGTGGAGCTCGCCACCTGCTCGACTCGCAACCGGGCCGCTACCGTCGTCTTCCTGACGACCCTGGCGGTCTCTTCGGGATATTTCCTCATGCCGCAGCTTGACTACCTGCCGCAGGGGAACCGGAATTTCATTCTCAGCTTTCTGGTGCCGCCTCCGGGCCTTTCATTGGAGGAACGGGACGCGATCGGCCACCAGTTCTTTGATCTCGCCAAGCCGCATATCAAGCAGGAGACCGATGGTGTTCCGGCGATCCGCAACATGTTCTATGTCGGCCGCGAGGGGTTCATGATCGTCGGCGCCCTGGCCGAAGAGTGGGATAAGGCTCGTGATCTGATCCCTCTGTTTAAAAGAATGAGCAACTCGATACCCGGCATTTTCGGTGACGCACAACAGCCGGGAGTCTTTCAGCGGAACATCGGCGGAGCCAAATCGGTCGAGATCAACATCAGCGGCGACGATCTGACCCGGATTACCAACGCATCGGCGATGCTGTTCGGCGCCATCCGCAGAGCCCCGCAGGAATTTGGCGGCCGACCGATCCCTTCAGTTGAGCTGACCTACCCGGAAGTCCACTTTGTGCCGGACAGGGATTTCCTGACGGCAAACGGCATGACCTCCCGCCAGTTCGGGGTGGCGCTCGACGTCTTGATGGACGGGGCGATTGTCGGGGATTTCAAGGAGGAGGGGAAAAAGAAAATCGACCTCATCGTCAAATCGGCCGATGAAAACGTGGTGACGCCGGAAGATGTCAGCAATGCCCTGCTGGCAACCCCCACCGGCCGTGTCGTCCCGGTCTCGAGCATGTCGCACATTGAGCAGGTGATCGGAGTCTCGCAGATCCGGCATCTTGAACGGGAACGGACGGTAACGCTTCTGGTTTCGACGCCGACCGATATGCCGCTGCAGGAAGCGACCGAGATAATCGAGCGTCAATTGATTCCCGGAGTCGCTGCCAGCGGGGCTTTCGAGGGGCTCGACGTCACGATCGGGGGGACGGCCGACAAACTGAAGGAGACGGCCCGCGTCATGGGCTGGAATTTCATCCTGGCGGCGGTGATCGCCTACCTGCTGATGGCCTCGCTGTTCGGTAACTTCATCTATCCGCTGATCATCATGCTGACCGTGCCGCTCGCCGGTGCAGGCGGCGTTCTCGGCGTTCAGATTCTCAACGTTTTCCTGCGCATTGGCGACGCGCCGATCCAGTTGATGGACATCCTGACCATGCTCGGCTTCGTCATCCTCATCGGCGTGGTGGTCAACAACGCCATCCTGATCGTCCACCAGGCGCTCAACAACTTCCACCACAACGGCATGGACTACGACGAGGCGGTGCTCGAATCGGTGCGCAGCCGCCTGCGGCCGATCTACATGAGCGCCACCACCTCGATCTTCGGCATGCTGCCGCTGGTCGTCATCCCCGGCGCCGGCGCCGAGATGTACCGCGGACTCGGCAGCGTCCTGCTCGGCGGCCTGGCGGTGTCGACCGTCTTCACCGTCTTCGTCATCCCGGCCATCCTGATGTGGGTCATCCGCATGGAGAAGCGTGCGGAGGCGGAGGGGTAAGGGTAAGCCGATATCCGCGGCGTTGCTCTTTGCCCCTCGTTGTTCGACGCATTCGCAATACGCCCGCGCCCCGAAACTCGAGGCGCCTTGCAGCTTCTGTGAAATGAAAAGCCCGGCTAGTGCCGGGCTTGATTCGTTGGTCTACACAAAATTTATCCAAAAGTCCTTGGCTATCTGAATGAATTGCGAGGGGATTAGTTAGAGGCTGCAATTTGCCGAGATGAACGCTCTGGTGTTTCGTGACTTATGGGGCACTTCCCTCCATGTGACAATTGCGATTCAGCCAAATGATTTATACAAAGAATTCTTTCTTCTCAGCCCTTGCAGCTGTCTCCAGAATAAATTCATCCAAACCATCAATATTCCGCTCTAAACGCTCAACTTCATCCAGCGCCCCTCTCGTTTCAGGGTGTGGAGCAATCATAAAGGAACAACAATCCGGATAAGGTTGGATCGAATGTTCATAAGTGTTTATATGTTTCGCAATGTCGATCGTTTCGTCTTTATTCATGCCGACCAGCGGGGATAATACCGGCAGGTTTGATGCCTTTTGGATGCAGTGCAGATTGCTCAACGTTTGGGAGGCGACCTGACCAACGGCATCCCCAGTAACGATGGCTTTTGCTCCCTCTGGGCTAGCTAATTGATTCAGTATCTGCATCATGCAACGACGATAAATAATCATGCGATAGTCAGCTGGTACGAAAGCAATTATTCGTCTTTGCAGTTCACCGAAAGGGACCTGGTAGAGGGTAGAGCGTAATTGGTAGCGAGTGAGCACCTCGACAAGTTTTTCAATTTTATTGGAAACGCCGGTCTCGAACTGAGTTTCGTTTCGAATATGGCAAAAAACAGCTCTGCAACCGCGCTTCATGAGCATATATGCTGCAACAGGGCTATCAATGCCTCCGGATAAAGAGACCATGACACGGCCGGATGTGCCTACCGGCAGGCCGCCCGGGCCAGCTGTTTTTTCGGTGAATAAAGTAGCTTCTTTGCCTGTGATTTCTATGTTCAGCCAAATATCGGGGGCACTTAAATTGACTTTTTTTCCTTCAAGTGAACGTAGTATGGCAGCGCCCACCTTACGGCTGATTTCTTCAGATTTCAGATGAAATGACTTGTCGGCACGCTTGGTTTTTACGCCAAAGGTCGTGAACTCACAGGCAGCTAAAATGCTAGCTGCCTTGCTCCCTAATGCGTCAATATCTTTAGGGGCGCTGTGCCCAAAAGAAAAATTAGCAATTCCAGGGATGTGCGTTAACTTCTCTGTGACTGTCTGTTGTGCAGCAGATTCAGCCGGACGGCATACCAGTCGCCCCTGACTTTTGCGTACGTCAAGGACCATGTCCCCCAATGCATTGCGGACATGTCTCACCAAGGCATCCTCGAAGTATCGACGGTTCTTACCCTTCAAGCCAATTTCACTGTAATGAATAATTATTCGATTCATAAACAACATCTGTTGTGCCTCAAGTGCCCCGCAAAACAGAATCTGGGTTACCGATGAAGTCGGGAATAACAGGTTTGTTTTCTTTGCGCCTTGGCGTCCTAGGGTGGATTTGAATTTGTTTTAAGAGGCATCAATCTGGCAATTCCACGCCGCAGGTCTTATCGCAGAACGGCTGGTTCTGCGACTTGCCGCAGCTGCAGATGTAGACCTTCTTCTTCTCGGTGATCTCGAAGCGGATCGGCAGGTCGTCGTTGCGGCGGTGGGCGCCGTCGCAGAAGGGGAGGTTCTGCGACCGGCCGCAGGTGCAGCGGAAGTAGGTGCCCGGCTCCAGGGTGATGGCGATCGGCATGTTGGCGTCGGTGTTCATTTTCCCCATGGTCCTAACCCATCCTCAGCTTGATGAAGCTGTCCAGATCGGGGCAGCGGATGAAGGCGTTGTTCTCCAGCTCCCAGCCGATGGTCGAGACCGGCTGCGGGCCGTAGTCGTGCCCCGGGAAGACCCGGGTCTCCGGATCGAGCTGCTTGAGCCGCTGCAGGCTCTGGTAGAGGTCTTCGACGTTGCTGCCCGGCAGGTCGGCGCGGCCGCAGCGGGAGACGAACAGGGTGTCGCCGGTGATGATGGCGTCGTCGGTTTTGAAGACGATCGAGCCGGGGGTGTGCCCCGGGGTGTGCAGCACCATGACGGTGCCGTTGCCGATGTGGATCTTGCCCCCCTCCTCGAGGGGGATGTCGGCCTGCGGCAGGTCGTCCGGGTGGCCGGCGAGAACCGCCCCGGTCGCATCAAGAATCTCGCTGTTGCCGGAGGTGTGGTCGCGGTGGCCGTGGGTGTTGCCGAGCACGGTGATGGTGACGTGGTTCTCGCGGGCGGCCCTGAGCAGCGCCTCGGGGGCGAAGGAGGGGTCGATCGCCAGCCCGTCGCGGGTCGCCTTGCAGTAGACGAGGTAGGAGAAGTTGTCGGCCTCGCCGGCCGGGATCTGGACGATTTCGAGGTCCATCACACCTCCCACGGTTCCGGGGTGAGCTCGACGGTGCCGGTCTTGACGATCTCGCCGTCGATCACCTTGAACTGGTCGCCGGTCTTCTTCACCGTCCAGGCGTCCCCCTCTTCGGGCGGCAGCGGGAACTCGCGGCTGCCGAGGTAGACATCCTCGTTGTCGAGCATCCCCCACCAGTCGAGGGCGCCGGTCTGCCAGATCTTGGTCTTCAGGTTGAATGCCATGTCGATTGCGCTCCTGGGATATTGTTGAACGAGCATGATAGCGAGGTTGGTGCCCGATGTTCAAGTCTATTCCAGCGGGTCCTCCCCCTGCGACCACGACGGCAGGACGCGGTCGTCGAGCTGGAAGTCGGGTCCGTCGTGCTCGCTGTAGACGACGTAGATGCCGGCCGTCGGGATCCCCCAGATATCATGGAGATCGTTCATGATCGCCAGGGCGAGCTCCCGTTTCTGCTTCTCGCTGCGTCCCAGGCGGATGTCGGCGTTGAGAAAGGCGATCCCCTTCTCCGGGTTCGTCGCCCGGCCGAAGACCAGGTCGTGGGTGCCGAAGGTGCGGATGGTGATGCCGATGTGGTCGGTGCCGGTGTCCATGATGGTGGCGAAGTTTTCCACCACCCGGGCGGCGAACCGTTTCTTCTCCTCGGCCGTCGGTGTGAAGTTGAGTTCGAATTGCAGGTGCGGCATGTCGGGTCTCCTTTTGTGCATCAGCCTACATCAAGAGTAGCAGTCGGACCCGGGAGTGCAAATAATTGAAATTTCATCCGCCGCCAGGACACCAGGGAAAGTCACAAGCGCTTTAACGGAGAGGCGCTGAGATGGAGAGAGAAGAAAATCAGTTTTGGGTTTTCTCTGCGTCTCTCCGACTCTCCGTTAAAATAAAGATTCTGATCTTCTTCGAGCCTTAGTGGCTTCGTGGCAAAAGGTTTTTGATTGCCCTGTTGTGATCCGGGACGCTTTCCCCTTATAATCGTCTCATTGCCGAAAGGACCTTTTCCCATGTCGATAAAATTCACCAAGATGCACGGCGCCGGCAACGATTACGTCTACATCAACGGCTTCCAGCAGCAGGTCGACGACCCGGCCGCCCTGGCCGAGGAGATCTCCGACCGTCATTTCGGCGTCGGCTCCGACGGCCTGATCCTGATTCTGCCGTCGTCGGTCGCCGATATCCGCATGCGGATGTTCAACGCCGACGGCAGCGAGGCCGAGATGTGCGGCAACGGCATCCGCTGCGTCGCCAAGTTCGCTTACGACCACGGCCTGGTGCGCAAGGAAAAAATGGTGGTCGAGACCGGCGCCGGCGACCTGCCGGTGCAACTCTACATCGGCCCGGACGACATGGTCGAGAAGGTCCGGGTCAACATGGGGAAACCGCGCCTGAACCGTGCGGAAATCCCGATGGCCGGGCCGGCGGCGGAGCGGGCGATCGACATCGAGATCGCCGCCGGCGGACAGGTGTTCACGGCGACCTGCGTGTCGATGGGGAATCCGCACTGCGTCATCTACGTCGACGACGTCGACCGGTTTCCGGTGGCCGATATCGGACCGTTTATCGAGAACCACGACTTTTTCCCGGAGCGGGTCAATGTCGAATTCGTCGAGATCGTCTCCTCCGACGAGGTAAAGCAGCGGACCTGGGAGCGGGGCGCCGGCGAAACCCTCGCCTGCGGCACCGGCGCCTCGGCGGTGACCGTCGCCGGGGTGCTGACCGGCCGGACCGAACGGAAGATCGTCAACCACCTGCGCGGCGGCGACCTCGAGATGGTCTGGTCCGAGGAGGGGGACGTCTACATGACCGGCCCGGCGGCCGAGGTTTTCAGCGGGGAGTACCGCCCGCGATGAGTTCCTGTCCGATGTGCCGCAAATGGGTCGACGACGTCGACCTGCGGATAATCGAACTGGAGCAGTGCCACGTCACCCTGAACCGCGACCAGTTTTTCCCCGGCTACTGCTTTGTCTTCAGCAAGGAGCACATCACCGAACTGTTTCATCTCGATGCGGCGCGGCGGCACGCCATCATCGACGAGGTCAGCCGGGTCGCCGAGGCGCTCGGCGAAGTTTTCCGGCCGACCAAGGTTAATTACGAGCTGCTCGGCAACATGGTGCCGCACATGCACTGGCACGTTGTCCCGCGGTTCGAATCCGACCCGCTCTGGCCGAAGCCGATCTGGTCCGAGCCGCACGACGAGGTGATCCTGACCGCGGCGGAGTATGCCGTGCGGATTGGGCAAATAAAGGAAAAGGTGAAAGGCAACTAGCCACCAAGACACAAAGGACACAAAAAAGTCAGATCCAAAGTCTGTTTTTAACGCAAAGGCGCAAGGGGAAAATCTGGTTAGCGGGAGAATCTAAACTTGGCTTTCATGTCTATGTTTTAACCAAAAGCCGCATTTAGCCTTTCTTTGCGACCTGGCGTCTTTGCGTTAAAGTGTTTTCGTGCTTCTTGGTAACTTCGTGGCCAGAATTGGTTTTGACTGATGGACGCAATACTTTTCGATCTCGACAACACCCTCTACCACCCGGCCCGTGAGCTGTTCTCGCTCATCGACGTCCGCATCAACCGCTACATGGAGGATGTCGTCGGGATCGACCCGGCCGACGTCGACGGCCTGCGCCGCCGGTACTGGGCCGACTACGGCGTCACCCTGCAGGGGCTGATCCGCCATCACGCCGTCGACGCCGAGGACTACCTGCACTACGTGCACGACGTCGATGTGAGCGCGCGGATCGCCGCCGATCCGGAGCTGCGCGAGCGGCTCGGCGGGATCGACGCCCCCTGCTACGTCTTCACCAACGGCTCCCGGGCCCACGCCGAGCGGGTGCTGAACTGCCTCGGGATCGCCGACCGGTTCGACGACATCTTCGATATCCGCGTCGCCGGCTACCGCCCGAAGCCTTACCCCGACCCCTACCGCGAGGTGATGCGCCGGATCGGCTGCGCCCCCGGGCGTTCGGTCATGGTCGAGGATTCGGTCGACAACCTGGTGACCGCCCGCGCGCTCGGCATGAAGACCGTGCTGGTCCGCGAGCAGGAGCAGGACGGCCGCTTCGACGCCCACGTCGCCTCGGCGGCGCAGGCGGCGACCGTTATCAGCGACTGGGTCAACCGTTAACAGGAAAAGAAATCATGAGCGAATTCAACCAGCCGATCGGCGCCCACATGTCGATCTCCGGCGGTCTGCACCTCGCCTTCCCGCGCGGCGAGGAGGTCGGTTGCACGGCGATGCAGGTCTTCACCAAGAACGCCAGCCAGTGGAAAGCCAGGCCGATCACCGACGAGGATGCCCGGTTGTTCCGCGAGGCGTGGGCGGCAAGCCCGATCGGGCCGGTGATCGCCCACGACACCTACCTGATCAACCTGGCGGCGAACGATGCGGAGAAGTGGGCCAAGTCGAAGGCCGCCTTCGCCGACGAGATCGAGCGCTGCTCGAAGCTCGGCATCCCGCAGCTGGTGATGCACCCCGGCTCGCACCTCGGCGAGGGGGAGGAGGCCGGCCTGGAAAAGGTCTGCGTCGCCTTCCGGGAGATCTTCGCCGAAACGCCGGACGATGTCACCGTGCTGATCGAGAACACCGCCGGCCAGGGGACCAACCTCGGCTGGCGCTTCGAGCACCTGGCGGCGATTCTCGATGGTGTGCCGGGCGGGCGCTTCGGTGTCTGCTTCGACACCTGTCACGCCTTCGCCGCCGGTTACGACCTCTCCAGCGAGGAAGGGTTCGCGGCGGTGATGGAGGAGTTCGATCGCCTGGTCGGCATCGACCTGATCCGGGCGTTTCACGTCAACGACGCCAAGAAGCCACTCGCCTCCAGGGTCGACCGCCACGAGCAGCTCGGCGAGGGGACCATCGGCCGTGAGGGTTTCCGGGCGCTGATGCGCGATGCCCGTTTCCACGCCGTGCCGAAGATCCTCGAAACCCCGAAAGGGGACGACAACGCGTGGGACCTGAAGAACCTCGCCCTGCTGCGTGAGCTGGCCGGATGAGGGCGGTCGTGCAGCGGGTCAGCTCGGCATCGGTCGAGGTCGGCGGCCAGACCGTCGGCGAAATCGGTCCGGGGTTGATGGTGCTGCTCGGCGTCGGCCGGCAGGACGGCGAGACGGATTCCGCCTATCTCGCCGACAAGATTGCCGGGCTGCGCATCTTCGAGGACGAAGACGGCAAGATGAACCTCTCGGTCGCGGAGGCCGGCGGTTCGATCCTCGCCGTTTCCCAGTTCACCCTCTACGGCGACTGCCGCAAGGGACGCCGCCCCGGCTTCAGCGATGCCGCGCCGCCTGAACAGGCCAACGAGCTGTACGAGCGGTGCGTCTTTTTCCTCAGGGGGAAGGGGATTGAGGTCGCCACCGGCATCTTCCAGGCGGAGATGAAGGTCTCGCTGGTCAACGACGGGCCGGTCACCATGCTGCTCGACAGCCGGAAGGAATTCTGATGGACGAGGAGTTGATCTACGAAGAACCGAAGAGTGAAGGGCGCGGACGAACGGCCAAAAAGCGCGAGGCCAAGGTGGTCGAAAAGCTCGCCGAGCGGCTGGTCGATATGAAGGAGTCGGAGCTGGCGGACCTGCCGCTTTCCGGAGAGCTCCGCGCCGGATTGATCGAGGTGCGGCAGACCAAAGGGCACAGCTCGCGCAAGCGTTCGCTGAAGCATTTCGCCGGCCTGCTCCGGCGTGACGACGAAACCCGCGAGGCGCTGCAGCAGGCGCTGGAACAGCTCGCGATGCAGCACGGCCAGGAGACCGCCTTGCACCACGACCTCGAGAAGCTGCGCGAGCGGCTCTGTTCCGTGTCTGAGCATGATGCGGCCATGCGGGAGGTCGCGACCAGCTTCCCCGCCGTTGACCGCAATGCCCTGCAGCGGCTGATCGGCTCGGTTCAGCAGCACGGTGACAAGCGAGCGTACCGGGAGATATTCCGACGGCTGCGGGATGTGCAGAAATAAAATCAAAATCTTTTTCGGCGCCAAGACACCAAGGCACGAAGAAGGTCAAAATCAATCATTTAACGGAGAGCCGGAGAGACTGAGAGATACAAGAGCCCGATTGTGCTTTTCTCTCTCCATCTCAGCGGCTCTCCGTTGACAAGTCTTTTTCTTTCTTGGTGTCTTCGTGCCTTGGTGGCATAAGCATTTGTCGAAATAAAAAAGGCCCGCTCGATTGAGCGGGCCTTCGGTTTCTTCTGTGTAGATGTTTACAGCGCCTTCTTGATCAGCCCTTCGAGCTGGTTCTTCGGTACGGCGCCGACCACCTGGTCGACCACCTGGCCGTCCTTGAACAGGATCAGGGTCGGGATGCCGCGGACGCCGAACTGGCCCGGGGTGGCAGGGTTCTCGTCGACGTTCAGCTTGCCGATCTTGACTTTTCCGTCGTATTCCTCGGCCAGTTCGTCAACGACCGGGCTGATCGCCTTGCAGGGCGCGCACCACGATGCCCAGAAGTCGACCAGGACCGGGACCGAGGACTGCAGAACGTCTGCCTCAAACGCATCATCCGACAGTTGAACAACTTTATCGCTTGCCATATTTCTCTCCTTTATCTGCAAGGTCGTGGTTAGCTCTTCCGTGCAGACATCATAGATTACAGCCGAAAAAAATCAAGAACAAATATCTCGAACCCCCGCCAGTCCTTGACAGTTCGAAACGGGATTCCTATCATGCCTGAAACCGATTCAGTTATGGGGGCAGTGATGATTCACGACAAGCTGGTCCGGGCGGCCGAAGACCATAAAGCGCTACTCAACGACATACTCGTGACCCATGCCGGGGCCTTCGAGGACTTCGCCCGGAGCGTGGTCAAGGTCTTCAACGGCGACGGCCGGCTGATCATCGTCGGCAGCGGCACCCTCGGGGCGGTCGCCAACCTGGTGGCCAACCTGTTCAGCCATCGCCTGTCGATCGACCGGCCGATGCTGCCGGCGATCTCGCTCTGCCAGAACCCGGTCCTGGCGACATCTCTTGCCGTCGACAGCCAAACCGACCAGTACTTTGCCCGCCAGCTGCGCGCCCTTGCCCGTCCCGGGGACATGCTGCTGGTCTTCGATGACGCCCACCACGATGTCGCCGTCCGCGAGGCGATGCTGGCCGCGCGCGATATCGACTGCAGGGTCGGCAAGATCTGCCTCTGCGCCGATGACGACGGCGGCGACCCCGACTTTCTCTTCTGTTTCCCGCAGATCCCGCCGGCCCGCGGCATCGAGGCGGCCGTTTTCTTCGGCAGCCTGTTGTGCGAACTGGTCGAAGGGGAACTCTTTGGCATCTGATTACCCGCTGATGATGCGCCTGCAGGGGCGGCGCTGCCTGGTCGTCGGTGCCGGGCCGGTCGGCCTGCGCAAGGCGCAGGGGCTGCTCGCCGCCGGGGCCGAGGTCGTCCTGGTCGACCCTCAGCGCCCGGCGAAAGAGGTCCCGGGTGCCGCCGAATTCCGGCAGCGCCCCTTTCGGGAGGACGATCTCGACGGCGCCTTCCTCGCCTTCGCCGCCGCCGGCGACAGCGAGGTCAATCGCGCCGTC
>JBFHOZ010000025.1:0-19456 GCA_041592975.1 Desulfuromonadales bacterium | reverse complement strand
GTTCTCGAGGTCGGCCTGGGTGATGCGTCTTGACCTGAGCCTGACCTCCTCGAAATGCCGGGCCATCTCGGTGCAGAATCCCACGTCGTAAACCTCGATGGCGAACTCGAAGTTGAGCCGCAGGGAGCGCTGGTCGAGGTTGGCCGAGCCGATGACGGCGTAGCGGTCGTCGATGAGCAGCAGCTTGCTGTGGGCGAAGGGGGGGGGCTGCTCGTAGACGTGGGTGCCGAAGCGGAGGAACTCCTTGAGGTAGGCCCAGGTCGCCCAGGCAACCGGCGGCAGGTTGTTCTCCTCCGGCAGGATCAGGGTGACGTCGATGCCGCGCAGGGCGGCCGAGTTGATCGCCGCCAGAAGGGCGCGGTCGGGGATGAAGTAGGGGGTCATGATCCGCACCGACTGCCGCGCTGCATTGAGCGCCCCGGTGTACAGCCAGGCGAGCTTGTCGAAGTCCTCGTTCGGGCCGACGCTGATGCCCCGGCAGATCGCCCCCGGCGACTGCACCGGCTCGGGGTGCTCGATCGGCCGGGCCGGGTCGCCGGTGGCGAAGCCCCAGTCTTCCTGGAACGCCTCGAGCATCTGGCCGACGACCGGCCCCTCGATCCGGAAGTGGATGTCGCTGACATGTTTGCGTCCGGGCCCCTCGAGCAGGTGGCGATCGCCGATGTTCATGCCGCCGGTGAAGCCGGTCTTGCCGTCGACGACGAGCAGCTTGCGGTGGTTGCGCATGTTGAAGTAGAGGCCGCGTCCGGAGAACGACAGCGGCAGGAAGCGCGCCACCCGCACCGCGCTCCGGCGGAACAGCCGGAAGGCCTTCGGCCAGGAATAGCAGGCGCCGAGGGCGTCGATCAGGACGCGGACCTCGACGCCGCGGCCGGCGGCGGCGATCAGCTCCTGCGCGAACTCCCGGCCGGTCCGGTTGGTCTCGAAGATGTAGGAAGAGAGGCAGACCGACTCGCGCGCCCCGGCGATGGCGGCGAGCATTTCCGGGTAGGCCTGCTCGCCGTTGTAGAGCGGAACGATGCGGTTGCCGTCGACCAGGTCGCGGCGGGTGACGGCGTCGACCAGGTTGCGCAGGTCGGCGAAGTTGCCGCGCCGGAAGGGGTATTCGTCCGTCTGCGCCTGCTCGGTCGACCAGACGCAGTAGGCCGGCTCGGTCCAGGCCATGCCGCGGCCGCGCTCCTGCCAACCGCGCGCCCGGGTGCGGATCCGGTTGACGCCGAACATCCAGTAGAGGACCGGGCCGGCAAAGGGGAGGGTGAAGCTGACCGCAATCCAGCCGAGCGCCGCCCGCGGGTCCCGCTTGTTGAGCAGGATGTGGGCGGCGGTGCCGAAGGTCAGCGCCAGGTAGAGAGCGGTGCCGAGGACCCGTAAAATAATGTCGGCGATATCGGGCAAAGGATATTCCTCCCGAAGCAAAAGCCGGCCGGCACGGATGCCGCCGCCCTATTTCATCGCAACGATGCCGCGCAGCGCGGGCAGGTGAGCATGCTGGTCGAAGGGACCTTGTGACCGCAGCTCGGGCAGTTGAACCAGTACTTGCAGTAGCGGCACTGCGGATCGGAGAGCCCCTGCTTCCGGTTGCACTTGGGGCACTGGCGGTACATCTTCTGGTGGTCGATGTAGTCGTCGAAGAGCAGCCCGCACATCGGGCAGGCGCTGGCCTTGCGGTTGAAGATGACCGTGCCGCAGGCCTGCTGCGGACAGACGAACATCGTGCGGCAGCCGCTGCAGTAGTGCTTCCCCTTCTTCTCTTCCTTGCAGACCGGACATTTTTCCATGGCAACCACCCTGTCTATCGACTATAAACCCTTGACATTATTTATGTTACACAAAAAAGCCGGGCCCCTCAAGGCCCGGCCCGAGAAGACGACCCGTTGCCGCTCAGTCGACCTTCCTGAACATCGCCGCCTTGACGCCGCAGATGGCGCAGTCGCTCCCCGGTTTCCCCTCGACGGTGTTGCCGCAGACCGGGCAGACATAGTAGTCGACGGATCCGTTGCCGCCGAGGTTCTGCAGCGCCTTCTTGTAGAGGGCGGCGTGGATCTTCTCGACCTCGTTGGCGAAGGAGAAGCTCCGCTCGGCGGTCGTGAACCCTTCGGCTTTGGCATCGGTGATCATCGCCGGGTACATGCTGGTGAACTCGTGGGTCTCCCCCTCGATCGCCTCCTTGAGGTTCTCCTCGGTGCTGCCGATCTTGCCGGCGGCCCGCAGATGCGCGTGGGCATGGATGGTTTCGGCGGCCGCGGCGGCGCGGAACAGCTTGGCCACCTGGGCGAATCCATCCTTGTCGGCCTGTTCGGCGAAGGCCAGGTACTTGCGATTGGCCTGCGACTCGCCGGCAAACGCTTCCATCAACCCCTTTTCGGTTTTGCTCCCTTTCATGTCAGCCATATTCTTCTCCTTACAGCGATTTGGATTGTGGCAGTTGCCGCTCAATTCGACACAGTTTATCAATTCGACCGCCGGTGTCAATGGCTGTCGCGCCCCTGCTCGTCGCGCTTGCCTTTGCCGGCGAAAAACCGTATCCTGTTCGCCATGAGCGAATACCAGGTCGAAAAAAAGAAGGCCGAAGTCACCATCTACCTGGTCGACGGCCAGGTCCGTCAGGGGGTCCTGTTCCTCAGCCCCTTCTCATCCACCCGCAGCGGTGCGCAGACCCTGACCGAACTGCTGCACGAGCCGGAGCCGTTCGTCCCCTTCTTGCGCGAGGACAACGCCTTCATGCTGCTCAACAAGAAGCAGATCAGCCACGTCCGGCACCAGCCGGGGGAGGACGAGCAGCCGGGATTCGGCGAAGCGATCGACGTCTCGATCACTTTCGTCAACGGCAAGGTCCTCGACGGCAGGACCGTGCTCGAAACCCCCGAGGGGAAGGGGAGGCTGCTCGACTTCATGAACAGCCACCCCGGCTATTTCCCCCTCGACTGCGGCGCCGGCGAACACTACCTGGTGAACCCCCGGGTGATCGTCGAGATCGCCGACCGTAAATAGCATCGCGTCACATTCCGGCACGAAAAAAGGGGACCGTATCTACGGTCCCCTTTTTATTGTCCATCACCCGCCCCGGGTTATTCGGCGGAGGCATGCAGCGCCACGATCGGGGCCTCCTCGCGAAGAACGAAGCGGTAGCTCTCCTTCAGTTTGTTGGTGAACAGCGATCCGACCCACAGCAGCGAGCCGCCGGGGATCATCAGCCCGGCCGTCCAGAGGGACGAGCGCGCCTCCCGGTCGACCTCGTCGGCCTTCATCTCGTACAGCACCGGGTCGTAGCCATCCCGCTCGACGACAATCTGGTAGGTCGCCCCCCGGCTGCCGGTCTTGTAGTCGTAGCTGCACGGGGTGACGCAGACCTCCCGGCCGTCGACCAGCACCCTGGCGCCCGGCGGCTCGGAGAGGATCATCGTTTTCCTGGCGCAACCGGTCGTGACCAGCAGGGCCAGGGTGATCAGGATGGCAAAAAATCGCATCGGCATGAATCGCTCCGTTCTCCTCCTGCCGTCATAGCAAGAGCAAGCGCCATGCCAAAGTATCCGATTTGTCGTTGTTTTTACTCTGAAGAAAGCATCTCTGCCGGAACAGCCGCGGCACATTCCGGGACCGGCCTGTCATCCCCTGTCATATCAGCCGGTTAGGTAAAGAGCGTCGCGTCGCTGGCCGACGGGACCATCGCCGCAGATTTCAGCGGCAGAAAAACCGGGTGCCGTCCGGATTGGTTGACATGGTTAAAAAGCCGTGCGCCTGACACAAAAGTGTCACCCGGCAGCGTCCGGCTGGCACGGCGGCCGCGGGGTCTAGCCGAGATAGGAGCGGAGGTAGCAGCCGGTGAAGGAGCGTGACACCTTGGCGACCTCCTCCGGGGTGCCGGTGGCGACGATCCTGCCGCCGCGGTCCCCCCCCTCGGGTCCGAGATCGATGATGTGATCGGCGGTCTTGATGACGTCGAGGTTGTGCTCGATGACCAGCACGGTATTGCCGGCATCGACCAGCCGCTGCAGCACGTCGAGGAGCTTCTGGATGTCGGCGAAGTGGAGACCGGTGGTCGGTTCATCGAGGATGTAGATGGTGCGCCCGGTGGCGCGCTTGCCCAGCTCCTTGGCGAGCTTGACCCGCTGCGCCTCGCCGCCGGAGAGGGTGGTGGCGCTCTGACCGAGCTTGATGTAGCCGAGGCCGACGTCGCGCAGGGTTTCCAGCTTGCGGCTGATCTTCGGAATGTTGGCGAAAAAAGTGCTGGCGACGTTGGCGGTCATGTCGAGGACCTCGGCGATGTTCTTCCCCTTGTAGCGGATCTCCAGGGTCTCGCGGTTGAAGCGCGCCCCCTTGCAGACCTCGCACTGCACGTAGACGTCGGGGAGAAAGTGCATCTCGATCTTGATGATGCCGTCCCCCTGGCAGGCCTCGCAGCGCCCCCCCTTGACGTTGAAGGAAAACCTCCCCGGGCGGTAGCCGCGCACCTTGGACTCCGGCAGCTGGGCGAACAGGTCGCGGATGTCGGAGAAGACGCCGGTGTAGGTCGCCGGGTTGGAGCGGGGCGTGCGGCCGATCGGCGACTGGTCGATGTCGATCACCTTGTCGAGCTTCTCCAGGCCGATAATCTCCTCGACCTTGCCGGCGCGATCGCGCGAGCGGTTGAGCCTTTGGGCCAGGCTCTTGTAGAGGGTATCGATCACCAGGGTCGACTTGCCCGATCCGGAGACCCCGGTGACGCAGGTCAGCACCCCGAGCGGGAAGCGGACATCGACATTCTGCAGGTTGTTGGCCGAGGCCTTCCTGATCTCGAGGTAGTGCTCGGCGCGGCGACGTTCCTCCGGCAGGGGGATCGTCAAGGTCCCCCGCAGGTACTGCCCGGTCAGCGACGCCTCGACCCGCATGACCTCCTCGGGTGTCCCCTCGGCGACGATCTCGCCGCCGTGCATGCCGGCGGCCGGCCCCATGTCGATGACATGATCGGCCTCGAGGATGGTCTCCTCGTCGTGCTCGACCACCAGGACGGTGTTCCCCATGTCGCGCAGCTTCTTCAGGGTCTCGAGCAGGCGCCGGTTGTCCCGCTGGTGCAGGCCGATCGACGGCTCGTCGAGGATGTAGAGGACGCCGACCAGCGACGAACCGATCTGGGTCGCCAGACGGATGCGCTGACCTTCGCCGCCGGAGAGCGTGCCGGAGGAGCGGTCGAGGGTCAGGTAGTCGAGGCCGACGTGGGCCAAAAACGAGAGCCGCTCGCGGATCTCCTTGAGGATCCGCCGGCCGATCTCCGCCTCCTTGTCGGTCAGGTCGAGCGTTGCGAAGAAATCGGTCGCCTGGACGATCGACAGGGCGACCACATCCTGCATGTTCTTGCCGCCGACGCGGACGTGCAGCGACTCCGGCCGCAGCCGCGCGCCGTGGCAGCTCGGGCAGGGCATGATGTTCATGTAGCGTTCGAGATTCTCGCGCACGGCGTCGGAGTCGGTTTCGCGGTAGCGGCGCTCGAGGTTCGGCAGCACCCCCTCGAACTTCTTGTGGTAGAAATGCCGCCGCCCCCCCTGGTCGAAGAAGAAGCGGACCTGTTCCTCCCCGGAGCCGTCGAGGATCGCCCGCTGAACCTTCTCCGGCAGCTCGGCGAACGAAACGGTGAGGTCGAACCCGTAATGGTCGGCGAGCGCCTCGAGGATCTGCTGGTACCAGTAGCCGGTGCGCGACTCCCACGGGGCGATGGCCCCTTCGCGGACCGACAGCTCGGGGTTGGGGACGACCAGGTCGGCGTCGAAGTACATCCGGGTGCCGAGGCCGGAGCAGGCTTCGCAGGCGCCGTAGGGATTGTTGAAGGAGAACATCCGCGGCGTGATCTCGGGATACGAGACGCCGCACTCGACGCAGGCGTGCTGCTCCGAGAAGAGGCGGCTCTCGCCGTCGACGATCTCGACCCGCACCACCCCATCGGCCAGGCCGAGGGCGGTCTCGATCGAATCGGCGAGGCGGCTCTCGATCCCCGGCTTGACGACGATCCGGTCGACCACCACCTCGATGGTGTGTTTCCTGTTCTTGTCGAGCGTGATCGGAGCGGCCAGCTCGTGCATGTCGCCGTCGATCCGCACCCGGACGAAGCCGTCGGCCTGCAGCTGCTTGAGCTCCTTGCGATACTCCCCCTTGCGCCCGCGGACGATCGGCGCCATCACCAGCAGCCGGCTCTTCTCCGGCCAGGCCATCACCTGGTCGACCATCTGCTGCACCGTCTGCGAGCTGATCTCCTTGCCGCACTGGTAGCAGTGCACCCGGCCGACCCGGGCGAACAGCAGGCGGAGGTAGTCGTAGATCTCGGTGACCGTGCCGACGGTCGAGCGGGGGTTCTTCGAGGTGGTTTTCTGTTCGATGGAGATGGCGGGTGAGAGCCCCTCGATGCTCTCGACGTCCGGCTTGTCCATCTGCTCGAGGAACTGCCGGGCGTAGGCGGAGAGCGATTCGACGTAGCGGCGCTGCCCCTCGGCGTAGATGGTGTCGAAGGCGAGGGTCGACTTGCCCGATCCGGAGACCCCGGTGATCACCACCAGCTTGTCGCGGGGGATTTCGACGTCGATGTTCTTCAGGTTGTGCTCGCAGGCACCCTTGATGATGATTTTGTTGGTCATGATTAAATTCTTTTCAACGCAAAGACGCAAAATCAGTTCAGGATTAAATTCAAACGCCTTTAAGGTATTCTTTGCGTCATTGCGCCTTTGCGTTAAGGCTTTCAGCGTTTATCATTTCTTCCGCCATCCGGATCGCCGCCACCAGGCTGGCGCAGCTCGCCTTGCCGGTGCCGGCGAGGTCGTAGGCGGTGCCGTGATCGACCGAGGTGCGGACGATCGGCAGGCCGAGGGTGACGTTGACGCCGTCCTCGAAGTGCAGCAGCTTGAGCGGGATCAGCCCCTGGTCGTGGTACATGCAGACGACGGCGTCGTAGTGTCCGGCGACGGCGAAATGGAATAGGGTGTCGGCGCTGTGCGGCCCGGTCGCCGCGATCCCCTCGAAGCGGGCCTGCTCGATCGCCGGCGCGATGATCCGCTTCTCCTGATCGCCGAACAGCCCCGCCTCGCCGGCGTGCGGATTGAGCCCGAGCACCGCCAGCCGGGGACGGGGAATGCCAAAACGGCGCCGCAGCGCCGTATCGGTGATGCGGACGGTCTCGAGAATTCCGTCTGTCGTGAGCGCCGCGGCGACCGCGTCGAGCGGCAGGTGGGTGGTCGCCAGGCAGACCTTCAGCTTCTCGCCGGCGAGCATCATCACCACCCTGTCGACGCCGCAGCGCTCGGCGAGCAGCTCGGTATGCCCGGGGAAGGCGATGCCGGCGGCGTTGATCGCCCTCTTGCTGATCGGCGCCGTCACCATGCCGCCCGCCCGCCCGGCGAGGCACTGTTCGACGGCCCAGTCGATGTAGGCGGCCATCGCCCGCCCGCAGGCCTGATCCGGATGACCGTAGGCGAGCCCTTGCGCCGCAAGCCCGGTGAGGCTCTTCACCGCCAGCCTTTTTTTGCCGGCCGTCAGGACGCCGTCGCCGATCTCCGCCCGGACGTCGTACAGCCGGGCGGCCTTCTGCAGGACGCCCGCATCCCCGGCGACCAGCAGCGGACACGCGAAGGTCTCGAGCTCCCCCTCCAGCCAGGCCCTGACGATAATTTCCGGGCCGATCCCGGTCGGGTCACCCATGGTGATGATCAGCGGCTTTTTCATCACGTCTCCGAAGCGCAAAACTGAAGTATAGCCTGTCGCCTTCTCGCCCCACAATTAAAAACGCTCACGCGCTTTTGCCCCCCCTTGCAAAGAAAGGAACAATGGTATTATTTAATAGAGGAGTGAGGTGCGAACATGATGCGACGTCCATATCCCTTCAGCATCGTCCTGCTGATTCTGCTGTTTTTCATCGTCGGCTGCACCACCGTCCAGGTCAGCCAGGACTACACGTCGGCGCAGAGCCTCGCCGGCCTGAGAACCTACGCCTGGCAGAGCGATACCCAGGAGAAGACCGGCGACATCCGCATCGACAGCCCGCTGATCGACGTACGCATCCGCGAGGCGATCGATGCGACCCTGGCGGCCCGCGGCTACCGCAAGGTTTCCCGCGACCGGGCCGACTTTCTTGTCGCCTACCGGTACGCCATCCGCGGCCGGGTCCGCTCCGACAACGTCCAGACCAGCATCGGCTTCGGCTTCGGCAGCTACAGCCGGCACGGCGCCTTCGGCGTCAGCACCGGGAGCGACTACAGCGACTACGACGAGGGGCTGCTGGTCATCGACATCCTCGACGGCCGCGACGGCTCGACCCTCTGGCGGGGGAAGGGGACCCGGCAGGTCTTCATCCATACCAAGCCGGAAAAAATGACCGAGCAGGTGAACGAGACGGTGCACAGGATACTCGACCAATTCCCCCCCTGACAGGCGGTTTTCATCAACCTTTCGACCCGTCGATAATAAACAAGGGGGACAGAATTCAATTCTGTCCCCCTTTGCTCGTCGCATCCGAACGATCCTGTGCCGGAAGCGGGCCGCTATCCTAAATGCGGATATCTATGTAGGCGCTCTTGCGCAGCTCCCTGTTCCAGTCCTTGAACGCCTGCTCCTGCTTCTGCTGCATCAGCAGCTGCTCGATGTCCGTGCTGACTGCCTCGAAGGGCTTTTCCCCGCCGCTGCTTTTTTCGACCATCCTGAACATGAACAGGGCATTCGGGGTTTCGACCACCTCGCTGACCTGACCGGTCTCCAGGTCGCGCACCGCCCGGTCGAAGAGGCTCGAGAGCTCGCCGACCTGAAATTTCCCCATGTCCCCCCCTTCGACGTTCGCCGTCGCGTAGGCGATCATCAGGGTGCTGATGCTCTCTCCCTTTGCCAGTCGGTCACGTGCCTCGACCGCCTTCTGCCTGATCTCGTCAATTTTTCCCCTGTCGGCCCTGGCCGGAATCGGGAAAGTCAGGCGGCTCAGGTGCATGAAGGGGGGCTCGCGGTAGTCGTCGATATGCTCGCGGTAGTACTCGCGCACCTCGGCGCTGGTCACCTCGGCCTTGCTGCGGATTTCGACTCCGATCAGCTTGTAGCGCAGGATCTGCTTGCGCAGGTTCTCGCGGTAGACCTCGTAATCCATCCCCTGCTGCTCGAGGGCGCTCTTGAGCTGCTCGCGGGTGAGGCTGTTCTGCCGCTGGATATCCTCGACGGCCGCCTCGACCTCTTCGTCGCCGACCTTGAGCCGCAGCTGCTTGACGCGCTCTTCGACCAGCAGCTCCTCGATCATCTGATCGAGCAGCTGCCGGCGCAGCTTGTCTTTTTCCGCGGCGCCGAGGCTTGCCGCCGCCGGGTTGGCGGCGAGGGATTCCTGAAGCGCCTTCTCGAGCTGGTGCGTGGTGATGATGGCATCGTTGACCACCGCCGCCACCTTGCTGACGACCTCGGCGTTTGCCGCCTGTAACAGCAAAAGGAGGCTGGCAAAAAAGAGTGCGAATGATTTTTTGGACATGCGATATCTTTCTCGGAAGACCTCGTTTATCAAACTACTCGTCAATATAAGAGCTGTGGAGCTTTTTGCAAGGTCCGGGAAAACAAGTGCCTGTGGCGGAGGCGCAGTGGAAGACTCATTCGACGAGGAAACCCGATGTTTGACGCCGAGATTGAGCAAAAGATCGGCTTCTACTTCAGAAGGGACCAGTCCATTTCAATCGTGGCCTGACTTCTCAACTCCCTCAGCCAGTCCTGGTACGCTTTTTCCTTTTTCGCCGACAGCAGCGTCTCCCGGATCTCCTCACGGACGTCATCGAGGGTCAGCCGCGCCGCCTTGCGCTTCTCCTCGACAAGGAAGACGTGATAGCCGTACTCGCTCTTGACCAGATCGCTGAGCTGACCGACGGCCAGGCCCAACACCGCCTTCTCGAACTCCGGCGGCATCTCTCCCTTGGAAAAAAAGCCGAGGTCGCCACCCTGATCGGCGTCGGGCGAGAGCGAGAATTTGCGCGCAACGGCGGCGAACGGCTCCCCCTGGCGGAGCAGGCCGAGGACCTTCTCCCCCTCTTCCTCGGTCGCGACAACGATCTGCCGGGCCCGGACCTGGTCGGGGCGGTCAAATTCCCGGGTGTTCTCCTCGTAATACCGGGAAACCTCCTCCTCCGACGCTTCGATCCGCGAGTAGACCAGCTGCTGTACGACCTTTTCCATCAGCAGGTCCTCCTTGAGCTCGGCGCTCCATTCGCGCAGGTTGGTCCCCCGTTCGCGCAGCATGGTCTCGAAGGTCCCTTCGGGATAATCCCTGCGGGTCTCCTCGATCGCCCGCTCGTGCTCGGCCGGGTCGATCTTCAATCCCATCCGGTCGGCCTGCGCCAGCGACAGCTCGCGATCGATGACCTGGACCAGAAACGATCGTTCCAGCTCCTGGCGTTCGTCCTCGGAGAGCTTCTGCCCCGGCGGGAGCGACTTGCTAAAGCGCTGCTTGAACTGCTCGAGGGTCACCTCGCGACCATCGACCCGCAGCAGGACCGGCGAATCGTTTTCGGTTTTGCTCTGGCAGGCGACGGCGACCGTCAGGCACAGGGCGACGGTGACAAAGATGGCAACGATTCGGTGCGGCATGGACCAACCCCTGAAAGGAAAAAGAAGCCTCAAACTAGCATAGTTAGAGAAATCCTAGCAATTCCTTTTTTGCGTGGTCGAGCAGCTCCTGTCCCACTGTTTCGCCGATCTCCACAACCAGCCTGTAGTCCGGGGTAAAGGTGCTTATGGGCCCCGGCTGCTGCAGGCGGGCGAGAATTTTTTCCGGCGATACGCCGGTCGAGGGGTGAAAGCCGTACACCAGCCGCCGGCCGTCGTACTCGACGCTTTCGATCCGCAGTTGTTTGAGCAGCACGCGCAGCTTCATGATTTCGAGCAGCGTCCGCCCCGCCTCGGGAATCCTGCCGTAGCGCTCGCGCAGCTCGTCGGCGAGCTCGTAGACCTCGGCTTCCGTTTCCGCCGCCGCCAGCCGCCGGTAGAAGACCAGGCGCTGGTTGGGGTCGAAAAGGTAATCCTCCGGCAGGTAGGCCGAGACCCCGAGCCGGACGTCGGGGTCGATGCGGTCCTCCCTTGCCAGCCCCTGCAGCTCGCGGATCGTCTCCTCGAGAAGCTCGGTGTACATCTCGAAGCCGACGGCGACCACCTGGCCGGCCTGACGGGCGCCGAGCAGTTCGCCGGCACCGCGCAGCTCGAGGTCGTGGCTGGCGATACGGAAACCGGCGCCGAGCTCGGTCTGCTCCTGGAGAATCCTCAGCCGCTCACGGGCGTCGCGGTTGAGCACCCCTTCGCCGGGAATCAGCAGGTAGGCATAGGCACGTCGGTCGGAGCGCCCGACCCGGCCGCGCAGCTGGTAGAGCTGCGACAGCCCGAAGCAGTCGGCACGGTTGACGATGATGGTGTTGGCCCGCGGGATGTCGATGCCGTTCTCGATGATGGTGCTGCAGACCAGCACGTTGCTGCGCCCCTCGATGAAGGCGAGCATCACCTTCTCCAGCTCCCGCTCCGCCATCTGCCCGTGGCCGACGGCTACTTTCGCCTCGGGGACCAGCCGGCGGATGAAGTCGGCCATGGCGTCGATGGTCTGCACCCGGTTGTGGACGAAGAAGACCTGGCCGCCGCGCTGCAACTCGCGCCGGATCGCCTGGCTGATGAGATCGTCATCGAAGCGGGAGACATAGGTGCGGATCGCCAGGCGGTCGACCGGCGGCGTGTCGATCACCGACAGGTCGCGCAAGCCGAGCATGCCGAGCTGCAGGGTCCGCGGGATCGGCGTCGCCGTCATCGTCAACACGTCGACCTCGGCCCGGAAGCGCTTGAGCTTCTCCTTGTGGGTGACCCCGAAGCGCTGCTCCTCGTCGATGACCACCAGGCCGAGATCGCGGAAGCGGACGTCGCGCTGCAGCAGGCGATGGGTGCCGATGATGATGTCGACCTTGCCGGCGGCGAGCCTCTGCAAGATCGCCTTCTGCTCGGCGGTGCTGCGCAGGCGGGAGAGCATCTCGACCTCGACCGCCGTGCCGGCGAAGCGGGCGCGGAAGGTCTCCCAGTGCTGGCGGGCGAGGATGGTGGTCGGCACGAGGATGGCGACCTGCTTCCCCTCGAGCGCCACCCGGAAGGCGGCACGGATCGCCACCTCGGTCTTGCCGTAGCCGACGTCGCCGCAGACGAGGCGGTCCATCGGCTTTTCCGACTCCAAGTCGTCGAGGACCTCGCCGATCGCTGCCAGCTGGTCGGCGGTCTCCTCGTAGGGGAAGGTCGCCTCGAACTCGCGAAAGTCGTTCTCGACCGGCGGGTAGCGGTAGCCCTGGTTGATCTTCCGCTTCGCCTGGATCTTCAGCAGGTCGCGCGCCAGCTCCTCGACCGCGGCCCGCGCCTTGAGCTTGGCCTTCTCCCAGGCCGAGCCCCCCATCCGGTCGAGCTTCGGCTCGTGCCCCTCGGCGCCGACGTACTTCTGCACCTTCTCGATCCGGTCGATCGGCAGGTAGAGCCGATCCTCCCCGGCATATTCGATCAGCAGGTAGTCCCCCTCGGTCCGACCGGTCTTGAGGTGTTGCAGACCCCGGTAGAGGCCGACGCCGTGGTCGGCGTGGACGATAAAGTTTCCTTCCTTCAGCTCGGCCAGCGACGGCAACAGCGCCCGCTTTTTCTCCCGCCGGCTGCGGCGCCGGGCACGGGAACCGAAGATGTCCTCCTCGGTCAGGACCGCCAGCCGCTCATCCGGAAGGCGGAAGCCGGTGGAGAGGTCGCCGATCGCGATGGCGGTTTCCCCGGCACTGATTTGCGCGATCCTCGCCTCCGGATCGAGGGGGAGGGAGAGCCCGTGACCGGCAAGCATCTCCTGCAGGCGCTCCCCCTGTCCCCGCTGGTGGCAGACGAGGAGCGCACGCCAATTCAGATGCCGCCAGTCCATCAGCCGCTCGACCAGGCGGTCGAGACCGGAGCGCAGCTCTCCCGGCGTGCACTGGAGGTCGGCGTTCCCCTCCGATTCGACCCGGTAGAGCGGCCAGTCGGCTTCGAGGTGATACAGCTGCAGGCGGGACAGATCGATGCGCCGGGCCCGGGCGAGCCCGGCGGTCAGTTCGTCCGGACTGAGAAACAGCGCCTCCGGCTCGACATACGGCTCGTCGCCGGTCCCCACCCGTTCCGCGCCGGAACGGATCTCGGCGGTGAAGCGGTCGACCACCTGCTCGACCGCCGGCGGATCAACCACCACCCAGTCGGCCTCCGGGAGGTAGTCGTACAGGGACGACAGGCTGGCGTAATTGAGCGGCAGCAGGAACTCGCGCCCCGGGGCGAGAAGTCCCTCGCGGGCTTCGTCGAGGAGCGCCTCGCGCCGTGTTCGCGGCATGTCGAGTTCGTCGCACCGCTCCTTGAGCCGCTCGAGAAAATGCTCGAGGTGGTCGCCGGCGAGCACCATTTCGCGAGCCGGCAGCAAAAGAACGTTTGTCAGTTCCGCTTCCCCGACCCGCTGGTCGCTGATGGAAAACGGCCGGATCCGTTCGATGACGTCGCCGAAGAAGTCGATGCGCAGCGGCTCCGGGCTGGCCGCCGGGAAGATATCGAGGATGTCGCCGCGCAGGGAGAAGGTGCCACGGTCCTCGACCAGCGGCACCGGCAGGTAGCCGAGCCCGTGCAGGCTCGCCTGCAGCTGCTCGCGGGGGTACTCCTCCTCAGCGAGAAGCCGCTGGGAGAGGTCGTTGAGCACCTGGCGCGGCATCACCCGCTGCAGCATCGCCCGGACCGGGATCACGACCGCCCGAACGGCGCCGGCGTGCATCGCCGCCAGGGCGGCGACCCGTTCGGCCTCGACCTCCGGATGCGGACTGAGCGGCTCGTAGGCGCCGACCTCCCAGCTCGGCAGGAAGACGACATCGTCCCGGCGCCCGAAAAAGGCGATGTCGGCGGCCAGGCGCGCCGCCTGCTTCTGGTCGGCGACGAGGATGGCGAGGGTCCGCCCCGTCGTTTCGATCAGCTCGGCCAGCAGCCGCGCCGGCGCGGAACCGGTCAGGCCATGCACTTCGATATGGCGGTGGCCGGATGTCCCCTCGACGATCGCCTGCAGGGTGGCATGCCGGATTTCTGTGCGCTGCTCTTTTTCGGACATGATTCGCCTGAAAGAAGAAGGGCGTGCCGCGATGCAGAATCGGACACGCCCTGTTCAAGATTCACACGGGAATCAATCGCGCGGGACGGCCAACATCCGGTCCAGCGTCAGCTTGGCCTTTTCCCGTACCCCCTCCGGAACGGTGACCTGCGGCGACAGGGTCTGAAGCGAATGAAGGACATCCTCGAGGGAGGTCAGCTTCATGTTCGGGCAGATCAGTTTCGAGGTCGGCAGGATGAACTCCTTCTCCGGGTTCTCCTTGCGCAGGCGGTAGAGGATCCCCATCTCGGTGCCGACGATGAATTTCTTCGCGGCGCTCTTGCGGGCGTACTCGTACATGCCGCTGGTCGAGCAGATGTGGTCGGCGATCTCGAGGATGGCCGGCGGACATTCCGGGTGGGCCATGAAGAGCGCGTCAGGATGATCCATCCGGGCCCTTTCGATATCGGCGACCGCAAGGCGGTCGTGGGTCGGGCAGTATCCCTCCCAGATGTGGCATTTCTTGTCGGTGCGGGCCTCGATGTACCTGGCGAGATTGCGGTCCGGCACCAGCAGGACCTCCTCGGTGTCGAGGGAATTGACGACGTTGACCGCATTGGAACTGGTGCAGCAGATGTCGCTCTCGGCCTTGACCGCGGCGGTCGAGTTGACGTAGGTGACCACGGTGGCGCCGGGATGCTTCGCCTTCATCGTGCGCAGGCCGTCGGCGGTGACCATGTCGGCCATCGGGCAGCCGGCATCGAGGCGCGGCAGCAGGACGGTCTTGTCCGGAGCGAGGATCGCGGCGCTTTCGGCCATGAAGTGGACGCCGCAGAAGACGATGACGTCCTTGTCGGTCTCGGCGGCGGCCATCGACAGGGCGAGGGAATCGCCGCCGATGTCGGCGATCTCCTGGATTTCGTCACGCTGATAATTGTGCGCCAGCAGCAGGGCGTTGTGCGCCTCCAGCAGCCGGCGGATTTCCTGTTTGATCTCGTTCTGCTCCATGACATCCTTCCCGGTCGCGTTCGAAGGCCGTAGTCTATTGCAAAACCCCTGATATGTCAAACCCTTATCCCTTGACAGCCCCCGCGTTAGCCGCTATTCTCTGCTCACCTGCAAAGCGCGGCCCCGGCCGCGCCATCGGAGATTTCATGTTCGGTATCGGCTTTCCTGAACTGCTGCTCATCATGGCCCTGGCCCTGATCGTCATCGGCCCGAAGAGGCTGCCCGACATCGCCCGCGCCCTCGGCCGCGGCTTTACCGAATTCAAGCGCGCCACCGACGAGCTGAAGCACTCCTTCAACGAGGAGGTCCGCCAGGCCGATATCCGCGACCAGATCCTCGGCAAGGGGAAGATAACCCCCCCCGACCCCTCCTACGATCCGTACCAGGGGGCCAACGACGACAAGATCACCGCCGCCGACCTCCCCCCCGGCGTGATCGACAAGGACGGGCCGCCGCCGGTGATCTCGGTCAACCGGGCGAAGCCGGACGAATCTCCCGCCGTACCGTCCGGGGAGGACAGCCCGCCGGACGCGACCGAGGACCAGAACCGCCATGACCGATGACCAGCTCCCCCTCACCAAACACCTCGAGGAGCTGCGCAAGCGGCTGATGATCTCCGGCGCCGCCTGGATCGTCGCCTTTCTCGCCTGCTACGGCTTCTCCGAGCAGCTGTTCCGGTTCATCTCCGAACCGGTCCGGGCCGCCCTGCCGGAAGGGAGCTCGCTGGTCTTCATCAGCGCCACCGAGCCGTTCTTCACCTACCTGAAGATCGGCGCCCTCGCCGGCCTGCTGCTGGCCCTGCCGGTGATCTTCTGGCAGATCTGGGCCTTCGTCGCCCCCGGCCTCTACAATCACGAGAAGAAGTACATCGTGCCGTTCGTCATCGCCAGCTCGATCTGCTTCGGCCTCGGCACCTACTTCGGCTTCTTCTTCGTCTTTCCGACCATCTTCACCTTCCTGATCACCTTCGGCACAGGGACCGGCGAGATCAATGCCATGCTGTCGATGGGCGCCTACCTGTCGCTCTCCAGCAAGCTGCTGATCGCCTTCGGCCTGGTCTTCGAGCTGCCAATCGTCATCTTTTTTCTTGCCCGCATGGGCGTCGTCGACCACGTCTGGCTGGCGCGCAACCGCAAGTTCGCCCTGCTGGCCGGATTCATCATCGGCGCCGTGCTGACCCCCCCCGACGTCTTCTCGCAGACCGCCCTGGCCCTGCCGTTCATCGTCCTCTACGAGGTCGGCATCTGGGTGGCGCGGTTCTTCGGCAAGAAGCCGGAGGAGGAAGGGGCGGGGTCGAAAAAGAGCGGGTTGAAGACGGGCGAGAACCGGGATTCCGGAAGCGAAGAGCAGTCGCCTTCCTAGGTTTCGGGTAACAGGGGCGCCCAGGGCGCAGACAGACGATGACGAGGGCAGGGGAAAGCCCTTCCTTTTTCTGTTATGACCGGGAAGTCAGGTGGATATCGCGGCTGACGGACGCCGCCGTACAACCGTCAATGCGTATCGGCTTCGTCCCCCCAGAGCTCGCGCAGCCTCCCGTCCCTCCCGCAGCCGCTCCGGTAGAGCGTGTACCGGATCGGGTTCTTGCTGTAGAAATCCTGGTGGTACTCCTCCGCCGGGTAGAAGGTCGTCGCGGCGACGATTTCGGTCGCGATCGGCGCATCGAAGCGTCCCGACTTCGCGATCGCGTCGCGCGAGGCCTCGGCCGCCTTGCGCTGCGCCTCGTCGTGGTAGAAGATTGCCGTCCGGTACTGGCTGCCGATGTCGCAGAACTGCCGGTTCCTGACCAGCGGATCGATGTTGCGCCAGAAGACATGCAGCAGCTGCTCGTAGGTGACCCTGTTCGGGTCGTAGACGACTTCGACCGCCTCGGCATGTCCGGTCTCGCCCGAGGTCACGTCCTGGTAGGTCGGATTCTTCGCCTCGCCGCCGGTGTAGCCCGAGGTAGTGCTGAGAACCCCGTCAATCTTGTCGAAAGGGTACTCCATGCACCAGAAACAGCCGCCGGCGAAGGTCGCCCTGGCGGTTGCGGCGCCGGCGCCGGTTGCAGACATCAGGACTATCCCTGCAAGTACGGACATGATCAATCCTCTCATCGCTGATTCTCCTGTCTGAAACTTCTACAATTGTAACCCTTTTTGTCTTTTATGAAAGCGGCCGCAGATCCCGGACGGTACCTGCCGCCACCTTCTACGACTTCGGCTCCAGGCTCTCGGCGTATTCCCGTCCTTCCCGCAGCCAGAGGTCGAGTTCGGCCTCGTCCTGCCATCCGGCCGGCGAGACCATGATCCAGCCGCGCATCGGCCGGCCGGTGATATCGAACGGCCTGACGTGCGGCCGGCAGAGGGCATCGGTGGCCTTCTCCGCGCAGCCGAGACGGACGATCAGCTCGTCCCGGTGGATGCCGAAGGCGATGTGCCGGTTGATCTGGTAACAGAGACCGCCGAACATCTTTTTCTTCTCGATGCCGGGCCAGGCCAGGGCGATGACGTCGATGTGCTGTTCCAGCTCCCTGTTGTAGGCCATTCCCTACGCCCTCCCGAGTTTCCGCATCTGCCCGGCAGTCAGTGCGCAGAGCAGGAGGTTCCCGCCCGAGCCCCGCTCGATGCAGGCCAGGCCGCCATTTTCGAAGCGGAGGATGTCCCCTTCGCAGCCAAGCAGGCGGGAGGCGAGTGTCGACAGGTGCGGCAGGTGGCCGACGATCAGGACCTTGTCGGCGATCATCTGCGAGAGCTTCTGCATCAGCGCATCCGCCCCCGCCTTCGGCAGGACGGTATCGCTTTCGAGAATGTCGCTGTACGGGTAGCGTATCGCTTCGGCGACCAGCGCCGCGGTCTGGTGCGAGCGCCTCTTCGGGCTGCAGATGATAACGTCGAACGACAGCCCGAGCCGCTGGACCGCCCGGGCGGAAAACCGGATCTGTTCGACCCCCTCGCGGCTCAGCGGTCGCGCCGGATCCTCCTGGTCACTGACCGCCTGTCCGTGCTGCATCAGATATATTTCCATCGACAACCCTCCGTCATCCGCAGAATCGGCTACTCTTATAAAGAAGTACCTGCCCGCCGGGGAAAGTCAATCGAACATCTGATTTCCTTGACATCCTTCCCGGGCAGAGGCATATAGGAACTCGTCATGAAGACCCCGGCCCTCGAAATATCCGATCTCAGGAAAAGCTACAACGGCACAGCGGCGGTCAAGGGGATCTCCTTCAGCATCGAGCCGGGCGAGATCTTCGGCCTGCTCGGACCGAACGGCGCCGGCAAGAGCACGACCATCAACATGGTCTCGGGCGTCACCCGTATCGACGGGGGCTCCGTCTCGGTCTTCGGCTACGACAACCGGGGCGACTACCGCATGACCCGCTGCCTCTCCGGGGTGATGCACCAGGAGATCGTCATCGACAACTTCTTCACCATCGACAAGGCGCTGCGCATTCATGCCGGCTACTACGGGGTGAAGGACGACCGCGCCTGGCGCGAAATGCTGATCGAGCGGCTCGGTCTCAAGGACCACCTGCACAAGGTCATGCTGAAACTTTCGGGTGGCTTGAAGCGCCGTTTCATGATCGCCAAGGCGCTGATCCACAAGCCGAAGCTGCTGATCCTCGACGAGCCGACCGCCGGGGTCGACGTCGAACTGCGCCTGACCCTGTGGGATTTCGTCCGCGAGATCAACCGCCAGGGGACGACGGTCCTTTTAACGACCCATTACCTTGAAGAAGCCGAGCAGATGTGTGAACGGATCGCCATCATGAACCACGGCGAGATGATCGCACTCGACACGACCGAACAACTGCTGCAAAGGCTCGGCGGCAAGCTGGTCTCGGTAACCCTCGAGAATCCCCTGGATAAAATTCCCGCCGAGCTCGACGAATTCAAGCCGCTGCTGAAAAACGGCGGCCGACAGCTCGATATCTGCATGGGCCCCGAGGAGACGGCCATGGCGTTGCTCGAGAGGATGAGCGGAATCGGCCTGAAGGCCCTCGATATCGAGACGCGCAAGTCGAACCTCGAGGACGTCTTCCTCGGCCTGACCGGCAAGCGCCCGAAAGGGAACGCGGTTCACAAGGAGAACAGCCATGCCGACTGATCTGCGCCAGCACGGCTATTCTCCCTGGCTGCCGTTTCGCACCCTGCTGTTCAAGGAGGTCCGGCGCTTCTTCCGGGTGATCTCGCAGACCGTCTTCACGCCGATCATCACCGCCTCGCTCTACCTCTTCATCTTCGGAGCGACCCTGGGAGAAAGGATCAGCGTCCTCGAAGGGTTCAACTACGCCCAGTTTGTCGTCCCCGGCCTGATCCTCATGGGGGTGATCAACAACTCCTTCGCCAACAGCGCCTCGTCGCTGTTCATGTCGCGCTACCTCGGCAGCATCGTCGACCTGCTGGT